>CAZIOD010000039.1:0-23053 GCA_964540785.1 uncultured Terricaulis sp. | reverse complement strand
GCTTGAATTCGCGCTTGGTCTTGATGTTGGAGTGGCTGACCTTGTGGCCGATTTGACGGTTGACGCCGGTCAGCTCGCAGCGGCGGGACATGGGACTAACGCTTTCGAAAGGCGGAAAATTGAAGCGCGGACGCATACGCGAAGCGCCGGGGAGGGTCAAGCGAAGCGTAGACGCCTCTCCACCAAACAGCCTCATTTGGTTCATGCCGGGATCACAGCTTTGCGTCTATACAGCCCGGCACTCTGCGCTACGAGCACGTTGGGATTTCCATGAGAACCTTTGTCGCCGCTGCCCTGGCCTTGGGATTTTCCCTTGGCGGCTCTGCCCTCGCCCAGACCGGCAATCGCACCTTTGAGGGCGTCTATACCGTGCATGCGCGGGGGATCGAGGCGGGCGATTTCGACTTCAGTTTCCGCCAGACAGGAAATTCCTATAGCGCTACCGCCAGCCGGGAGATGAAGGGCTGGGTCGGGGCGGCGCTGCGCCGCAGCCAGGATTACAACTACTCGGTCAGTGGCAGCGTGGCCGCGGACGGGGCGCTGAGGCCCTCCCAATACCAGCACCAGGGTGGGCGCCGCCGCGACGACCGGCCGAACGGGCGGCTGATCCGCTCAACGTTCACCGCCAACGATGTAGTCACCACCGCCACTCCCGGGCCCGCAAATATGGGCGATCCGCCGGCAACGCCGGAACAGCGCCGCGGCACGATCGATCAGATCACCGCAATCGCGGCCATGATCACGGCGCAAGGCGATCCCTGCGCGCGCACGCTGCGCATCTACATGGACGGCCGCTCGCGCTTCGATTTTGTGTTCACGCCGAACGGCAACGTGACGATCGACTCGCGCGCTTACCAGGGCCCGGGCGTGCGCTGCCGGGTGCAGTTTCGCCCCATCGCCGGATTCAGCGACCCCCAAGAGCCTGCGACCTTGAATTTCCTCTTTGGCCGTACGGCCAGCGGCATGTGGGCGCCCATCACCATCGAGATGCCGACTGACGGGGTTGGGGTGGTGCGCTTGGAAGCGCGCCGTCTCACAGTGAACGGACAGCGTCTGCGGTAGTTCAGGACCAGTCTTGTGTGTTACTTAAGTATTAACCACAAGATTTAGCCGTGAACGGTCAAGGAACGAATCAGGCAAAGCGATTCGTCGATGATTCGTTCCCGTTCTTTTCTCTTGGAACGACTTTGCGCCTTGGCTTGAAATGGCCGCATCGCGGACCCATCGTCGGGCCATGGCAGCGCGCGCCCGGGTAAGGGCGGTTCTCGGACCCACCAACACCGGCAAGACCCATCTCGCGATCGAGCGCATGCTCGGTCATGCCTCGGGCATGATCGGCTTGCCGCTGCGCCTCTTAGCGCGCGAGGTCTATGACCGCGTGGTGAGAGCGAAGGGCGAGGCGGCCGCGGCGCTTATCACCGGCGAAGAGAAGATCGCCCCGGAGAGCGCCCGTTATTTCGTGTGCACAGTCGAGGCCATGCCCCTCGATCGCGCCGTCGAATTCCTGGCGGTCGACGAGATCCAGGTCGCGCGCGACCTGGATCGCGGGCATGTGTTCACCGATCGCATCCTCAACGCACGCGGCTTCGGCGAAACCATGCTGCTCGGCGCGGACACGATGCGGCCCATGATCCGCAAGTTGCTGCCGGACGCCGAAATCGTCCGGCGCGAGCGCATGTCGACGCTGACGTATGTGGGGCCCCGCAAGATTACCAAGCTCCCCAAGCGCTCCGCGGTCGTAGCCTTCTCTGCAGAGGAGGTTTACGCCATCGCCGAGCTGCTGCGTCGTCACCGCGGCGGCGCGGCCGTCGTGATGGGTGCGTTGAGTCCGCGCACGCGGAACGCGCAAGTTGCGCTCTATCAAAGCGGCGAGGTGGATTTCCTCGTCGCCACCGACGCGATCGGCATGGGCCTCAATATGGACGTCGATCACGTCGCGTTTGCGTCCCGGCGCAAATTCGACGGCCGCACCTGGCGGGATCTGCGCGCCGACGAGATAGCGCAAATCGCCGGCCGCGCCGGCCGTTTCACGAGCGACGGACAATTCGGCGAAACCGGCGAATGCGCACCGTTCGACGAAGAGAGGGTCGAGCGTGTCGAAACGCATGAGTTTGAAGCGATCGAAGCGGTGCAATGGCGAAGCGCCGAGCTTCATTTCGACAGCGTTGAGAATCTAGTGGCTTCGCTCGAGAAGCCGCCGGAGCGAGCGGGGCTGCTGCGCGTGCGCGGCGCCGATGACGAGCGCGTCCTGCGCGTTCTGATCGATGACCAGGATATTCGCGGTCGGGTGCGGTCGCCAGAGGACGTCCGCCGGCTTTGGGATGCATGCCAATTGCCTGATTTCCGAAAGGTCTCGCCCGAAGAGCACAACCGGCTGTCGGGCCGCATTGCCGGCTACATCCTGTCGCCGCAGAGGCGCGTCCCGAACGAATGGGTCGCCGCTGAGATCGATAAGCTTGACCGGACGGCGGGTGACCTTGACGCGCTGCAATCGCGATTGGCGCATGTCCGCACCTGGACCTACGCCGCGAGCCGTCCCGACTGGCTCGAAGACGCAGAGGCGTGGCGCCTGCGCACGCGCGAAGTAGAAGACCGGCTGTCCGATGCGTTGCACGAGGCGCTGACGCAACGGTTCATTGACCGCCGCACCAGCGCCTTGCTGAAAGGGCTGAAGCGGGAAGAGGCGCTGTTGGCGGGCGTTTCCGAGGACGGCGAAGTGACGGTCGAGGGACATTTCGTCGGCCGGCTGGAAGGCCTGCAATTCAAACCTGACCCGCGTACGTCATCAGGCATTGAAGGCCGGGCGGTGCGCCATGCGGCGCTGCGCGCGCTGCGTCCCGAAGTGTCTCGCCGCCTGGCCGGCATCGCCAACGCGGCAGATTCCCAAATCGCGCTTGGCCGTGACGGTCGTATCCGCCTAGACGGCGCGCCGGTCGGCCGCCTGGCTCCAGGCGCGCCTGTGCTGAAGCCGCGCGTCGAGCTGACGGGGGCCGAGCACGCGGCGGCGCCTGAACGCGACGCGGCACATGAGCGTCTGCAATTGTGGCTCGCGCGCACTGTGGCTGAAGACTTGCGCCCGCTCGTGGCGCTGGAAACAGCTTGGCGCGAAGGGCGTTTGCCGCCGGATGCGCGTGGGCTCGCGTTTCGCTTGATCGAGAGCGCGGGTGCGCTGGATCGCGCGCACGAAGATGTCGAGCACATGAGTGAAGCCGCGCACGCGGCCTTGCAGCGCTATGGCGTGCGGCTCGGGCGACACACCATCTTCTTGCCGAAGCTGGTGCGCCCTCGGGCGGCGCATACCCTGGCGGTGCTCTGGCGCAGCGCCCATCCCGGCAAGCTGCACGCGATCTTCCTTGCGCGACCCGGCGCGCTGTCGCTGCCTGTAGATCGGGCGCGTTCTTGGGGTGAGGTGGCGGCGGCCGGTTACCGCGCATGCGGGCGCTTTGCGATTCGACTCGACCTGGTTGAGCGACTCGCCGAAGCAATCGAAGCCGGACCGCCGACAAAAGAGAGCGCGCTTGCGCGTCTGATCGGACGCTCTCCACGCGACCTGCCAGGCATCCTCAGTGCGCTCGGTTATCAACGCGAGCCTGAGACTGAAGGCGCGCCTGCGCGCTGGCGCCGCACGCGCCGCCGGCGAAGGCGCGTCCACACGCCAGTTGAAGAGAATGCTTTTGCGGCGCTCGCCGACCTCCTGCCGACGCAGGATGCGCGCGCGTCGCCGCGCCGCCGGAGATCGTCGGGATGACAGGGGCGTCCGCGCGTCAGCGCATCGACGTCTGGCTTTTTCGAGCACGCCTGGCGAAAACGCGCGCGGCGGCTGCCCGCCTGGTGAGCGAAGGCGGCGTACGCGTGGTGCGCGACGGCGCCTCGCGGGCGCTGGGCAAGGCGTCCGCCGAAGTGGGCGTGGGCGATACGCTAATGCTGCCGTCACGCGGCGTTGTGCGCATGCTACGCGTGGAGTTGCTGGGCGGGCGGCGCGGTCCTGCGGCTGAAGCGCGCTTGCTTTACAGCGAACTTGACGCAGACTCCGTCGCTTGACGCTGGTTTTCCCTCCCGCCATTTCAGGACTGCGGAGTTGGAAGCGGGCGAATGACCTACATCGTCACTGACGCATGCGTGCGCTGCAAATTGATGGACTGTGTCGAAGTTTGCCCTGTCGACTGTTTCTACGAGGGCGAAAACTTCCTGGTCATACATCCCGACGAGTGCATCGATTGCGGCGTTTGCGAGCCGGAATGCCCTGTCGACGCTATCAAGCCGGACAGCCAAGACGAACCTGACGGTAAGTGGCTCAAGGTAAACACCGAGTTCTCCAAGATCTGGCCGAATATCACCCGAAAGGGGACCCCGCCCGCGGACGCCGATGAGTTCCGGGACGAGAAGGGGAAATTCGAGAAATATTTCAGCCCTGACCCAGGTCGCGGCGACTGACCTTGGCGGCGAGGGCGGCTTCCGAAACGCCCGAAACTGTGGTATATGGAACAAATAATCAGGGTGCGCAGGCCGCGCCCGGGCAGTTGGACCAGTCCATCGCGCCAAATCAGCACGGCACAAGGAAAGTCAAGCCGTAGGCGGGCCGCCCGCCCGCTGGTCGCTTTGCCGCCTGATATGACGCGACGGTAAGGTTGCCCTGCCGCAACGACAAGTATGGAGCGCCAACGAATGCAAACCGCCAATCCGCCGATCGCTTTCCGCCCGGGCGACCACATCGTCTATCCGGCGCATGGCGTTGGACGCGTCATGGGCGTGGAAAAGCAGTCGGTGGCGGGGATCGATCTCGATGTGTTCGTGATCTCCTTCGAGCAGGACAAGATGACGCTGCGCGTGCCAACCACGAAGGCGAAGTCCTGCGGCATGCGCGCCCTGGCGTCGGCTGACGTCGTCAATGAAGCGATGAAGACGCTGCAAGGCCGGGCGCGCATCAAGCGCACCATGTGGAGCCGTCGCGCGCAGGAATATGAGGCGAAGATCAACTCGGGCGATCTGATTTCCATTGCCGAAGTGGTGCGCGATCTGCACCGCGCCAGCGACCAGCCGGAACAATCCTATTCCGAGCGGCAATTGTATGAGAGCGCCCTTGACCGCATGGCCCGCGAGTTGGCGGCGGTAGAGAAGATCGGGCGCGACGATGCGGTGCAGAAGCTCACCGCTTCGCTGGCCGCCAAGAAGCAGGCCGCCGCAGCCGCCTGACGCGCCGAACGTGTGTCTGAAAAGGCCGGCGTTTTCGCCGGCCTTTTCTTTGCGCACTGCTTGGCGCCCAACGGGCCTTTCACGCGTTCGTGACCTGACGGGCGCCGCTTCGGGCAGCGGCCTCGAGAACCTGTCGCCAATTGGGACGTAGGGTAGGACATGGCGCTCACCGAAAACCTCGATCTAAGGCGCGGCGCACAGCGCTTCATTCGCACGGCAATGCGCGCCCCTTTACTGGCCGCCGACCATGAGCGCGAACTAGCCCGGCGTTGGCGGGAACGCGGCGACGAGCGGGCGTTGCACGAACTGATTACAGCCTATTTGCGCCTAGTGGTGGCGATGGCGTCGCGGTTCCGCCATTACGGCTTGCCCATCAGCGACCTCGTCCAGGAAGGATGCGTCGGACTTATGCAAGCCGCCGCGCGGTTCGAGCCCGAACGCGAAGTGCGGTTTTCCACCTACGCGAGCTGGTGGATTCGTTCGGCGATGCAGGACTTCGTGCTGCGCAACTGGTCTATCGTGCGCACAGGTACGACGTCGGCGCAGAAATCGCTGTTCTTCAATCTGCGCCGCCTACGTGCGCGGATTGGCGACGTCGGCGAAGGCGCGCTCTCGCCAACAGCCAGAGCGCGCGTGGCTCACACGCTGGGCGTACCCGAACACGACGTCGACGCCATGGCGGCGCGTCTTTCGGCGCCGGACCGTTCGCTCAACGCGCCGCTAACCGAAGAAGGCGATGGAGAATGGCAGGATTTGCTTGCCGATGACGCAGCCGATCCCGAGGCCGAGACGATGTACGCCCATGACAGCATCGCGCGGGCCGATCTGGTCCAAGAGGCCTTACGCGATCTTTCCGAGCGCGAGCGCCTCATTATTCGCGAGCGCAAGCTCGAGGATGAAGTGGTGACGCTGGAAGCGCTGGGCGAACGGCTCGGCATCTCGAAGGAGCGCGTGCGTCAGATCGAAGGCGCGGCCCTCGCCAAGCTCCGTCGCGCCCTCGAAGCCAGGGTGGGCGATCCCGTGGAAGCTGGTTACGTCGGCTAGACGTTGTCAGAGCGTCGTGCAGCCTCACGCAGCTGATCGAGAAATCCGGCCTGCGCAGCGAGGATTTTGCGGCGTGCGACAGAAAGCGGGAACAGCTCGGCGCGATCCACTTCAGGAAAGCGTGCCAGACGGCCTGACCGCGGCGGCCATTCGAGTTCGAAAGTTGAATCTCCGACGCTGATCGGGCCGCGCGCGCCTTCGAACGCCCAACAATGGACGAGCTTGCCACCCTTCTGCTTCACCGGCGTCAGCTCAATGAATGGTGCATGCGGCGTGAGGCCAGTCTCTTCCTGGAACTCGCGTTGCGCCGCGACGAGGCCGTCTTCTCCAGCATGCGCCAGCCCTTTCGGAATCGACCACGCACCCTCGTCCTTGGTGCGCCAGTACGGACCGCCGGGGTGCACCAGCAAAACGTGAAGACCTGACGGTTCGCGCACGAACATGAGCAAACCAAAGGAGCGTGTCGTCACGGCCGGCTCGCGTTAGTTTCTGCCAACATTTCGAGTTGGCTTGCGTGTTCGAGGCACAATTGCGGCTCGCCGCGATAAACGCCCAAGGGGCCGCGGGCTCGCACGCGGGCGCCGTTGAGAGACGCGAGCGGCACGCCGCTCCAGGAGGTGAAGTTTTCACCGAAGGCAACGAGTGCGAATGGGGCGTCCGCGGCGGCGCCATCCATCTCCAGTGAGGCGCGTTGTTCCAGAATGCGCGCTGTGCGCACGCGGCCTTCGACGATTCGATACGGCGCATCGCCGCGAAGACAATTGACATCAGCCTCGATCGCGAGCGTCGCGGCTCTTCTGACCGTCAGCGGACGATACTCGCGCCTACCCCACATGCCGCGCTCGGCCGTGCGCGCACGCGCCTCTAAAGCCAACAGCTCTTCCGTGCGCGCGTGGTTGTCGCGCCGCGGGCGCACATACGCCGCTCCGCGTTGCACCATTTCGTGCTGCAACCAGAACCAGCGTCCGCCCTCACTTTTTACGAAGACGTGCCCGATCGCCGCTTCCGGCGGCGGCGCGGTGTCGCCCTCGCGCGGACGCGCCACCCAACGGCGTGCGCCGCCATACGCCACCTGCACTTCGCGATGCAGCGCCAGCGCTTCGAGCTCGCTCTGGGCCTGCGCAGCGTAAGCGCTCTCGCCGCGCGGCGCATCGATCTCGGCCAGGAAAATGCGCAGTCCCGACTCGAGCTCAAGCGTGTCGCCGTTATACGCGCGTACGACGCGCCCAGTTTCGCCCTTCTCCAACGAGCCAAGTTGTGGCCCGCAGGCAGTGAGGAGAGCAAACGCGAGCAGGGCGATGACGGCTTGCGGCCGGTTCCCGCGCTGCTCGCGCGGCCGGACGAGGAGGTCCGCCGGCATCATCGCTGTCAGTACGCCAGCGCAGTCCCGTCTTTGCGCATTTCCGTGGCGGCTTCGTACACGCCATGCTCGTTGCGCATGATCGCCTGATAGCCCCCAAAGCCGCCGTCGGCGGGCCGGATACGGTGACCACGCCGTTCGAGCTCAGCGCGCACCTCTGCCGGCACGCCGTTTTCCATTGAAACGAAGCCGACGCCGTCGGGTTCATCGCCCGTAGGTTCGGCGCCGCCATAGAAGCGATAGCGCGCAGCATCGCCGGCAGCCTGCAGATCGAGGCCATAATCGACGAGGTTGACGATGATCTGCACGTGACCCTGCGGCTGCATGTCTCCGCCCATCAGGCCGAAGGAAAGCCAGGGTTGTCCGTTCTTCAGTGCAAACGCGGGAATGATGGTCTGAAACGGCCGCCGGCCCGGCGCGTACACATTGGGATGGCCGCTTTCCAGCGAGAATAACTCGGCGCGGTCCTGCAACATGAAGCCAAGGCCGTCGGGCACGAGTCCGGAGCCCATGCCGCGATAATTCGACTGGATCAGCGACACCATCATGCCGTCGGAGTCCGCTGTCGTGAGATACGTCGTGTCGCCGTCGATGCGCAGCTCGGCGTGGGGCGGAGGGGGCATGGCGCGATCGGTGCTGATCCGCGCGCGGCGTTCGACGGTGTACTCATCCGTCAAGAGCCTGCGCACATCGAAGCCGGTGAATGCCGGGTCGCCATAGAATTGCGCGCGATCGGCAAACGCAAGTCGTGTCGCCTCGATCTGCGTGTGCAGCGAATCCGCGGAGAGGAAGCCCATGTCGTGCAGATTGAAGCCGTCCAGGATGCGCAACGTCTGCAGCGCGACAACGCCTTGGCTGTTCGGCGGCAGCTCGCACACTTCGACATCGCGATAGGGTGCGCACACCGGATCGACCCACTCGCCTTGATGCCGCGCCAGATCGTCGTAGCGCAGCCAGCCGCCGATGCGGCGCATGTAAGCGTCGATCGTGCGCGCGATCGGGCCTCGATAATATGCATCGCGTCCTTCGCGCGCGATCAGATCCAGCGTGTCCGCCAGGTCAGGGTTACGGAAAAGGCCGTGGCCGTCCGGAATCTTGCTCGCGCCGCAAGCAAACAATGGAGCAGCGCGCCGACCACGCGAATCGCGCGCGTCGACAACCACTTCCTCCAAGTCGCAGAAATAGGTCGCGCGCGCGTTGTTAATTTCTTGCAGCCGTCCTTCGGCGAACTCGCGCTCCAGCCGTCGCGCATTGTTGGCCCAGTACATGGCGATCGTTTGCGGGATTGGCGCGCCTTCGCGCGCATAATGGATCGCCGGTGCGAGATTTTCCGCCATCGAACGGCGGCCGAAACGCTCATGCAGGGCGAACCACCCGTCGACCGTGCCGGGCACAGACACGCTGGCCGCGCCAAAGCTCGGGACCGCGTTCGGATTGCCGCGCCGGCGCGCCTCGCGGCGCATTTCGGTGAGCGAAAGGCCGCGCGGCGTGCGTCCTGACCCGTTGTAGCCGTATAGGCGTTGCGTCTCGGGATCCCAGACGATGACGAAGATGTCGCCGCCGATGCCGTTGCCGGTGGGCTCTACCAGACCGAGCATGGCGTTCGCCGCAATCGCGGCGTCCATGGCGCTGCCGCCCGCCCGCAGCACGTCAATCGCGGTTTGGGTGGCAAGCGGGTGGGCGGTGGCCGCCGCGCCGTGGGCGCCCAGCACCGGTGAGCGCGTCGCAAAGGTCTCTCCGGATACACGTTCGCCGCGTCCAAAACTCGGATCGCGCGGCGGGTCGGTTTGTGCGTCCGCTCCGGTCGCGAACAGAGCAAGCCCCAGGCATGCCCCCATAATGCTGCGCCGCATCGTGTTCCTCCCGCTGCCTTGCTCGCTCCGCGCGCACTCAATCAGCAGACCGACGCCGGGGCAATGCCGCTCGGCCTAGCCGCTCACAAAACCCCGCTTAGCGCCGTGCGCACCGTTTCTACGATCCGATCGATCTGGGATTTTTCCACGATAAGCGGGGGAGAAAAGGCGAGGATGTCGCCAGTGACGCGCGCGAGCACGCCCGCGTCGAAGCAGGCGCGAAACGCCTCCAGCCCGCGTTGTGTGGCCGCCCCCGGGCGCGGTTCGAGTTCGACGCCGCCGATCAAGCCGAGATTGCGGATGTCGATAACATGCGGGGCGTCGCGCAGCGAATGCAGCGCATCCTCCCAATAAGGCGCAAGTTCGGCGGCGCGCTCGAACAGGCGCTCCTCACGCAGCGTGTCGAGCGTTGCGATGCCCGCGGCGCACGCGAGCGGATGGCCGCTTGTCGTATAGCCGTGAAAGAGTTCAACCGGCATTTCCGCATTAGCGAGGATGGTGTCGTAGATCTCGCGGGAGACGGCTACGGCGCCCATGGGAACAGCAGCGTTCGTGATCGCCTTCGCCATCGTCAGAATGTCCGGCTTGACCTCGAAATAGTGGGCGGCGAAGGGCGCGCCGAGGCGGCCAAAGCCGGTGATGACTTCATCGAAAATCAACAGGATGTCGTGCGCCGTGCACAGTTCGCGCAGGCGCTTCAGATAGCCGAGCGGCGGGATGACAACGCCGGCAGATCCTGCAACCGGCTCGACGATCACCGCGGCGATCGTGCTTGCGTCATGCAATTGCACGATGCGTTCGAGCGCTTCGGCGAACTCGATCCCGTGGCGTGGCTGTCCGCGCGAGAAGGCGTTGCGTGCGATGTCCAGCGTATGCGGCAAATGATCGACGCCGCTGAGCATCGGCCCGTAGCTGCGTCTGTTGCGGCCGATGCCGCCGACGCTAATGCCGCCGAAATTGACGCCGTGATAGGCTTTTTCCCGACCGATGAGCCGATACTTGCCCGGTTTGCCCCGCGCTTGCTGGTAAGCCAGCGCGATCTTGAGCGCCGTGTCGGCGGATTCCGAACCGCTGTTGGTGAAGAAGATGCGGTCAAGGCCGTCAGGCAGAACTTGGCTAAGCCGATTGGCGAACTCGAAGGCGAGCGGATGACCTAGATTAAAGGTGGTGGCGTAGTCGAGTTCGGCGGCTGCGCTTTGGATCGCTTCGACGATGCGCGTGCGGCCATGGCCGGCCGCGCAGCACCAGAGCCCGGACGTGCCGTCGAGCACCGCGCGTCCCTCCGGAGTGTAATAGAACACACCCTCGGCCCGCACGACCATGCGAGGATCGGCTTTGAACGCCCGGTTGGGCGTGAACGGCATCCAGAACGCGTCGAGGGAATTCGGACGATTTGCGTCGGGCATGCGGCGAGTATGGACCTGTGACGGGCGGGCGGGCAACGTGCCGGCTGGCCGGCGCGATGCCGGCGGTCCATAAGAGTCCCGCATGAGCCTGCAGAACAATATCGATCGCGCCGCCTCCGTCGTATTGCCCACACGGGCTGTGATCGGCGGCGAAATTCGTGAAGCCGGGTCCGGCGAGAGGTTCGACAATATTGGTCCGCGCAACGGCAAACTGCTCAGTCAAGTCGCAGCGTGTGACGCGGCCGACGTGGACGAGGCGGTCAAGGCGGCGCGCGCGGCGTTCGAGGATGGACGCTGGCGTCTGAAGACGCCGCGCGAAAAGAAGCGCGCGCTGTTCAGGCTTGCCGAGCTCATGGAGCGGGATCTCGAAGATCTGGCCTTGCTCGAGACGCTCGATATGGGCAAGCCAATTCGCGACACGCTTTCGATAGACGTCCCGACGGCGATCAATTCGGTCCGCTGGTATGCCGAGGCGCTGGACAAGGTGTACGGCGAAGTTGGGGTTACGCCCGCGGAGCGCTTATCCTTCGTGGTGCGCGAACCGCTCGGCGTGGTGGGCGCAATCGTGCCTTGGAATTTTCCACTCCATATGGCGTGTTGGAAGGTCGCTCCCGCGCTGGCGATGGGCAATTCCATTATTCTGAAACCCGCTGAGCAATCGCCTTCGACGGCTTTGAAGCTAGGGGAATTGGCGCTGGAGGCCGGGATTCCTCCGGGCGTCCTCAACGTCGTCCCCGGCTATGGCGAAACGGCTGGTCAGGCGCTCGCACGTCATATGGATGTCGATCTCGTCGCCTTTACCGGTTCAGGAGAAGTCGGGCGCAAGCTTATGATCTATGCGGGCGAGAGCAATCTCAAGCGCGTGGCGCTGGAGCTTGGCGGCAAGAGTCCGCAGATCGTCTTCGCCGACGCGGAGAATCTTGAGGCTGCAGCTGACGCGGCGGCGTGGGGCATATTCTTCAATCAAGGCGAAATCTGCAACGCGGCATCGCGTCTGTTGGTTGAGGAAAGCATCAAGGACGCCTTTGTCGAGAAGGTGGTCGCGCGCTCGTCGCAATATATGCCCGGCGATCCGCTCGATCCGGAGAGCGTCGCCGGCGCCATTGTCAGCGAGAGCCAGATGCGGCGCGTGCTTGGCTATTGCGAGACGGCCAGGCAAGAAGGCGCCGAACTCGCTGTCGGCGGCGAACGTGTTCGGGAGGAAACAGGCGGTTTTTATATCGCGCCAACGATATTCGACCGGGTTGAGAACACGCACACCCTGGCGCGCGAGGAGGTGTTCGGCCCGGTGCTCGGCGTCATTGCATTTCGCACTGAGGAGGAGGCGATCCGCCTCGCGAACGATACGGTCTATGGTTTGGCTTCCGGACTGTGGACCTCGAACGTTTCGCGCGCCCATCGCGTGGCGCGTGCGTTGCGGACTGGGCTTGTGTGGGTCAATGGCTGGGATGCGTGCGACATCACCATGCCCTTTGGCGGCATGAAGCAGTCCGGCTTCGGCCGCGACCGCTCGCTGCACGCGCTGGAAAAGTACACCGAACTCAAGGCAATCTCGATCACGTACAGCTGATCCGTTGAAGCAGTCTGGAGCGCAGGCAAAGCATGAAGGACGACCGCCCGGTTCTCGGTGTGATCAGCTGTAACCGCATGACCGACAACCAGGCGGCGCAAGTGGTGATGACGCGCTACCTCAACGCGGCGCTGACCTACGCCGACGCAGCCGGCCTGCTCGTGCCGGCGATGCCGGCGCTGATGCAGGCGCGCGAAGTGGGCCCGCGCCTGGACGGACTGCTGCTCACCGGCACTCCGTCTAATCTCGACCCGAAGCGGTACGGCGAACTGGTAGACGATGCGCCGGGCCCGTTCGATCCCGATCGCGACGAGATGACGGCAGGCCTGATCGACGCGATGCTCTCGCTGGGCAAGCCCGTCTTCGGCATTTGCCGCGGCTTTCAGGAACTCAATGTCGCGTTCGGCGGAACGCTGCGACGCGATATCGGCGATCATCCCGAGCTCATTCCGCATCACGCGCCAACAGAACTCAGTTTCAGCGAGTATTTTGACCACAAGCATCCCGTGACGCTGACTGAAGGCGGGGTGCTGCAACGCGCCTACGGCAAGAAGGAACTCGATGTCGTCAGTGTGCACTTTCAGGGCGTCGACAGGCTCGGCGCGGGATTAACCGTGGAGGCGCGCGCGCCCGATGACGTCATCGAAGCGGTTTCGGCGAACGTGAATGGCGCGCCGGTGCTGGCCGTGCAATGGCATCCGGAATGGAAGGCGCAAGAGCGACCTGAATCGCAACTCTTCTTTCGCTTGCTGGGCAGGGCGTTGCGACGCGAGCCGCTGGCTTAGACGCCGAGCGCCGCCGCTTCGCGGGCGAGCGCTTCAATGCCGCCCCAATCCCCGGCCCTGACTTTGTCCGGCGGCGCGAGCCATGAGCCGCCGACGCAAAGCACATTGTCCAGCGCAAGATAGCTGCGTGCTTTTTCCAGCGTGACGCCGCCGGTCGGACAAAAACGCGCCGCAGGCAACGGCCCGGCTTGCGCCTTAAGCGCCGCAGCTCCGCCGAGCTGTTCGGCCGGAAAGAATTTGAAGCAGGTATAGCCGAGATCGAGCCCACGCATGATCTCGCTCGCCGTGGCGACGCCCGGAATGAAGGGGATCGGGCGTTTGCGCGCGGCTTTCATCAGCTTCGGCGTGGCCCCGGGTGAGAGCGCATAGCGGGCGCCGGCATTGACCGCGGCGTCGAGATCGCCCGCGTTCAGCACGGTGCCGGCGCCGACAATCATTTCCGGCACAGCATGCACGATGCGTCCGATCGCATCGAGCGCTGTGGGCGTGCGTAGCGTCACTTCGATTGTGCGAATGCCGCCGGCCAGCAGCGCCCGCGCGAGCGGCTCCGCCGAAGCAATGTCGTCGATCACCACAACCGGAATGACCGGCGCGAGCTTCAGCACTTCTTCAGCAGTCTGGATCATCGCCGCACGTCCGAGCTGGAACTGGAGAGATAAAATTCGATGTCTGCTGCGGTCGCAAGATTGAAGTCTCCGCGCACTGTGTGTTTCAGCACCGCAGCTCCGACGGCGAAATCGAGCATCTGCTGTTCGGACATGCCGCTGGCCAGCCCATGCAAGACGCCTGCTGCGAATGCATCGCCGCCGCCTATGCGGTCGACAATGCCGGTCACGGTGTGCCCCCGGGTGCGCAACGCGCCGGTGCGGGTGAACGTCATGCCGCTAATCTGGTGCTCGTTGGCGCTCAGCACCTTGCGTTCGGTCGCGGCTATGCGTTGCAGGTTGGGATAGCGTGCGAAGGCGATGCGCGCCGCCTCTTCCTCGGTCGAGGGCGTTTCCCCGGTAATCAGGCCGATATCGCGCTCGTCGGAGAACATGAGATCGGCTTCGGCGAACATGGCGTCGAGCGTCGGCCGCGGATCGTCGCCGCGCGCTTCCCAGAGTTTGGCGCGGAAGTTGGCGTCGAACGCAACCTTGACCCCCGCCGAGCGCGCGGTGCGCATCGCCTGCAAGGCAGCCTCCGCACATTTCGCGTTCAACGCCGGCGTTACGCCGGAAACGTGCAGCCACTCGGCGTCTGCGAGCGCCTGGCGCAAATCGATCCGGTCTGGCGCGCGCGCGAAAGCGGAATCGGCGCGATCGTAAAGCACTTCGGCGGCGCGCGGTCCGGCGCCGAAGGTCACGAAGTAGAGGCCCATGCGGCCCGCGCCCAGTGCGCTGAATCGCGTATCGACATTGTAGCGCCGCAATTCGGTCAACGCGGCCCGGCCAAGCACATTGTCGGGCAAGACCGTCGCCATCTGCGCGGCGTGGCCGAGGCGCGCCAGCGACACCGCGACATTTGCCTCCGCGCCGCCGAAGGTGACGTCAAGCCGCGGAGTCTGCAGCATGAGTTCTCCGGCCGGCGCGGTGAGCCGGATCATGATCTCGCCAAAGCAAACGAAGCTGGCCACGCACACCTCTTAGGCGCGACTCAGCGCGCGAGCCAGCCCCCGTCGACTGGGATGATCGCACCATGCACGTAATCCGAGGCGCGGCTGGCGAGGAACACGGCCGCGCCGCCGAGATCCGAAGGCTCGCCCCAGCGCCCGGCGGGAATGCGATCCAGGATGGCCGCATTCCGCTTTTCGTCCGCGCGCAGCGCTGCAGTGTTGTCGGTGCTCATATATCCGGGCGCGATCGCGTTCACATTGACGCCCTTGCCGGCCCATTCGCAGGCCAGAAGCCGCGTGATACCGGCGATGCCGCTCTTGCTCGCGGTGTAGGAGGGAACGCGGATGCCGCCCTGGAAAGAGAGCATCGAGGCAATGTTGATGATCTTGCCGCGTCCCTGAGCGATCATGTGACGTCCGGCCGCTTGCGCAAGGAAGAACGCGGACTTCAGATTGGTGTCGATGACTGAGTCCCAATCATCTTCGGTGAAGTCCAGGGAATCGGCGCGGCGAATAATGCCCGCGTTGTTCACCAGGATGTCCAACCGGCCAAAATCGTCGAGCGTGCGCTGGACAATGCCCGCAATCGGTTTGGTCGTGCCGAGGTCGGCTTCGATGGCCAGGAAGCGGCGGCTAAGCGCCCCCACCTGCGCGCCTGTTTCGTCGGCGGCTCGGCGGCTTACTGAAACGATGTCCGCGCCCGCGTGGGCCAGCGCGTGTGCAATCGCTTGCCCCAGACCTACATTGGCGCCGGTGACAAGCGCAACTTGGCCAGAAAGGTCGAACTGACTGGCGCTCATTTCAGTTGGCAAATGTCGAGCTGGTTCATGTCTGTATAGTCGAGATTCTCTCCGCCCATCGCCCAAATGAACGTGTAGTTAGCGGTGCCGCTGCCCATGTGAATGGACCATGGCGGGGAAACTACAGCCTCATCGTTCTGCATCACGATGTGCCGGTTCGCGTCCGGCTCGCCCATGAAATGGAAGACGCGGTCGTTTTCGCCAAGACCAAAATAGAAATAAACTTCCGAGCGGCGGTCATGCAGATGCGGCGGCATCGTGTTCCACACGCTGCCAGTCTTCAGCTCAGTCAAGCCCAGCAAGAGTTGGCACGACTTCACAGTCGCCGGTACGATGTATTGATAGATCGTGCGCTCATTCGAGGTTTCGAGCGCGCCGCGCTCGAGCGGCACAGCTTTCTCAATCGAGATCTTGGCGACGTCGTAACGCGCGTGCGCCGGCGTCGAGACGAGATAATATTTTGCCGGGTTCGCCTTATCGACCGAGGCGAACGTCACTTCGGACGAGCCCATCGGCACATAGAGACCGTCCTTCGGCTGCAGCTCGCAGGTCTGGCCGTCGACCTTTACGATGCCCTGGCCTTGGCCGACATTGATCACGCCCAGTTCGCGGCGCTCAAGGAACGGCTTGCCCGCGGCCGATGCCGGCTCAGTTTGCTGCGGCAAGGCGAGCGTCTTTGCGACGGGCGCCGCGCCGCCGACGACGAAGCGCTCATAGTGCAGATAATTGAGCGCGATCTCGTCTGACGCGAACAGGCCGGAGATCAGATAGCGCTCGCGCAGCTGATCGTTGGAGACGCCGTCCATGCTGTCGGGATGGGTGGCGTGATAAGTCTTCTTGAACACAATGCACTCCGTCAGCCATTAGGTAACCGGTGTCAGTAAGAGATTCAAGCCGTCTGCTGGTCAGCGCGGTGCGGGTCCAGTGGAATCGCGCACGACCAGCGCCGGCGAGGTGGCCGGGGCTGCCTCGCGCGCACGATTTTCCGCCGCATCCAGACCGATCAGTTTCTCTGCGGCCATACGCCCGATTTCACGCGTCGGGGTGCGCACAGTGGTCAGCGGCGGCCAGACGCTGGAAGCGATCTGGAAGTCATCGAAACCGACGACGGAGACATCATCCGGGCAGGTGAGCCCGGCGCGGCGGATTGCGTGCAGCACGCCGGCCGCCATTTCGTCGTTGGCTGCGAAGATCGCCGTTGGACGCGGTGAGCGCTTCAATAATTCGGCGGCGCACGACATGCCTGTCTCGAATGTGTAGGCGCCTTGCATCACATAATCGCCGGTCAGTGCGAGGCCGCGCTCCTTCAATTCCTCCTCGAAACCCCCGCGCCGCTCGTGCGAGGAGCGGAAAGAGGTGGGGCCGGAAATGAAACCGATGCGCGTATGCCCCAGCTCAGCGAGATGGCGCGCCGCCGCGCGCCCGCCCAATCGGTCGTTGGACACGATGATATGAGCTGGTTCGTCCACGGGAACCGATGCAATGCGGATGTAGGCGCATCCCACCTCATCCAGTACGGCCTTCACACGATCGTCCTCCGAGACCGAGGGCGTGAGTACGACGCCGGAGAGCTTCTGGCGCTCTATGAAGCGGCGAAAATCGGCAAGAAACGTCGGATTGCCCCGGTTGCACGGATGCACCACCAACTCGTAGCCGGAGCCACGCATGGCGTCGAGCATGCCCAGCTGCATGTTGACGACGTATTGCGGGTTCGGATTGTCGTAGACGAGGCCGATCAGGAAGGAACGGCGAAAGGCAAGGCCGCGCGCCTGGGGGTCAGGCGAAAATCCGATCTCGGCGATAATGGCGTTGATCTTCTCGCGCGTCGCATCTTTCACGAAGGGCGACTGATTGATGACGCGCGAAACGGTCTTCTTCGACACGCCGGCGAGGCGCGCCACGTCGTTGATGGTAGGTTTTTTTTCGCCGCCCAGCCCACGTCGCGCGGGCGGGTTGTCGTCGTCCGCCATGAAACGCCCCGTCTGGGCAAGCTTTGGCGCCTGGTACGGCGCTTGGCAACGCAAATGTCGCGGGACAATTTAGCCCAGTCAAAAGCTTGGCCTGTTTGCGTCGCCGCGCAAATCCTAGTTCTCTGCAGGCATGGCCGAGTTTATTCCCGTTCCGCCGTTCGATCTCGTCGTATTCGGCGCCACTGGCGACCTTTCATTGCGCAAGCTGTTCCCGGCGCTGCTGCACCGGTTCCTGGACGGCCAGATTCCACCCCAATCGCGCATCATCGGCGTTGCGCGCTCAGCGCTCGATACCGAGGCGTTCCGTAAAATGGTGCATGAGAGCCGAGGCAAATTCGCGCCCGGCGCCTGTGTCGATGAAGCCAAGTGCGCACAGTTCCAGCAGCACATCGAATATGTGCAGCTCGATGGTTCGGCGCCGGCGAACGCATGGGGCCCGTTGCGCGAGGCGCTGCGCAATGGCGCCGGAAACGCGCGCATCTTCTACCTCGCCACGGCGCCCAATTTGTTCGTGACCATTGCACAGAGGCTCGCGGAAGCAGAACTCGTCACGCCGGGTGCGCGCATCGTGCTCGAGAAGCCCATAGGCCGCGACCTCGAGACGGCGCGTCAAATCAACGATGGGGTGGGCGCGGTGTTCGATGAGGGGCATACGTTTCGCATCGATCACTATCTCGGCAAAGAAACAGTGCAGAATCTGCTCGTTCTGCGCTTCGCCAATATGCTGGTCGAACCGATCTGGTCGCGCGCGACCATCGACCACGTCCAGATCACGGTGGCGGAGGAGATCGGCGTCGAGGGCAGAGGCGATTATTACGACAAATCCGGCGCGCTGCGGGACATGGTGCAGAATCACATACTGCAATTGCTCTGCCTGGTCGCGCTCGAATCGCCGAACTCGATGGATGCGGACGCCATCCGCACCGAAAAACTCAAAGTGCTTTCGGCGCTGCGCCGCATCGAGCCGAACGACGTAGCGGCCAAGACCGTACGCGGCCAATATAAGGCCGGGCTGGTCAATGGCCAGAAAGTCCCCGGATACGTCGAGGAAATCGGCCACGCCTCGAAGACAGAGACGTTTGTCGCCATAAAAGCGCAGGTGGACAATTGGCGCTGGGCGGGCGTGCCGTTTTATCTGCGCACCGGCAAGCGCATGAGCACACGCCGCTCTGAAATCGTCATCCAGTTCAAAGATACGCCAGTGCACATGTTCGGCGCCGACGGCGGCGCGCCGAACAAACTCGTGCTGCGCCTGCAGCCTGACGAGGGCGTGCGCCTGTGGCTCAACATGAAGGCGCCGGGTCCGGGAGGCCTGCGCATCAAAACGGCCGCTCTAGATCTGTCGTTCGCGGAAGAGTTTCGCGGCGTGCGTTATCCGGACGCCTACGAGCGTCTCCTGATGGACGTGGTGCGCGGCAATCTCGCGCTGTTCATGCGCCGCGATGAGGTGCACGCAGCATGGAACTGGGCGGACGATCTGCTGGCCGCCTGGGAGCAGGTGGGCGGGGATCCCCAGACCTATCCCGCCGGCTCCAACGGACCAACGCAATCGGCGCTGCTCCTCGATCGTGACAATCGCGCCTGGTGGGATCCTGACTAATGGCCACACTCGACAGCACTATCGACTCCGTAACCGAACGTATCCGCAAGCGCAGCGCCAAGCGTCGCCGCCGCTATCTCGATTTGATCGAGGGCTACGATCCAAGTGTCCCGGCGCGGACAAAAGTCGCGGAGCCGAACCAGGCGCACAATTCAGCAGGGTGCGCCTTGCACGAAAAACACGAATTGCTGCAAGGCCGTTGGCCCGCGCTCGGCATCGTCACCGCCTACAACGACGTCATTTCTTCGCACAAGCCATATGAGTCCTATCCGCCGCTGATGCGTGAGGCGGCG
This sequence comes from uncultured Terricaulis sp., assembly GCA_964540785.1. GTDB lineage: Bacteria > Pseudomonadota > Alphaproteobacteria > Caulobacterales > Aquidulcibacteraceae > Vitreimonas. Next base: position 3,585 of record CAZIOD010000039.1, on the reverse strand, counting down.
CGGCAGGTGGGCGCTGTGGCGCAAGTTGCCGGCGGCGTTCCCGCCATGTGCGATGGCGTCACCCAGGGCTTCGTCGGCATGGAGCTGTCGCTGTTCTCGCGTGAGACGATTGCATTGGCGACGGCCGTGTCGCTGTCGCACGCCACGTTCGACGCGACGCTGCTGCTCGGCATCTGCGATAAGATCGTGCCGGGCTTGCTCATCGGCGCGTTGCGCTTTCCCTGGCTGCCGGCGATCCTCGTCCCGGGCGGACCGATGCCGTCGGGTATTCCGAACAAGGAGAAGGCGCACAAGCGTCAGCTGTTCGTAGAAGGGAAGATCACGCGCGCCGAGCTGCTGGCCGCGGAAGCTCAATCCTACCATTCGCCCGGCACCTGCACGTTCTACGGCACGGCCAACTCCAATCAGATCATGATGGAGTTGATGGGTCTGCACATGCCGGGCGCGGCGTTCGTCACCCCGTTCACGCCGCTGCGTGAAGCGTTGACGGTGGCGGCGACGCAGCGCGCGGCGGCGATCACCGGGCTGGGCGACGATTATCGGCCCATCGGCCGGCTCGTGGACGAGCGCGCCATCGTCAACGCGATGGTCGGCTTGCTCGCCACCGGAGGATCGACCAACCACTTCATCCATCTTCCGGCGATTGCACGCGCCGCAGGGATCGAAATCGACTGGGACGATTTCGCCGAGCTCTCTCGCGTAACGCCGCTGCTCGCGCGCATGTACCCCAACGGCTCAGCGGATGTGAACCAGTTCCATCAGGCTGGCGGCGTCGCCTTCGTCGCGCGCGAGCTCTTGGGACTCGGTCTTCTGCACGAGGACATCGACACCATCGTTCCGGGCGGCTTGCCCGCCTATGCGCGCGAGCCCTGGCTTAACGACGGTATGCTGGATTGGCGCGACGCCGACCAGGACAGCGGAGACGACAGCATTTTGCGCCGCGGCGCCGACCCATTTCAGCAGGACGGAGGCCTGCGCGTGGTCGTCGGCGGACTCGGGCGCGCGGTGATCAAGACATCGGCCATTGAGGATGCCTGGCGCGTCGTAGAGGCCCCGGCGCGGGTGTTCGACTCGCAGGCGCAGGTGCTGGCCGCGTTCAGCGCCGGCGAGCTCGACCGAGATGTCGTCATCGTCGTACGCGGGCAGGGGCCGCGCGCCAACGGCATGCCGGAACTGCACAAACTGATGCCGCTGCTTGGCTCGCTGCAGGACCGCGGCTTTCGCGTCGCGCTCGTGACCGACGGGCGCATGTCCGGCGCGTCAGGCAAGGTGCTTGCCGCAATTCACGTCATACCTGAGGCTGTGGCGGGCGGGCCGATCGCAAGAGTACGCGACGGCGATACGATTTTGGTGGACTCGATCGAGAACAGGCTCGAAGTGGCGTCGCCGGCAAATTGGCTTGAGCGCGCGCCCGCCCAGCTCGACATTGGCGCCAACCAGCGCGACTACGGGCGCGAATTGTTTGCTCTGTTCCGCCTAAATGCGCGCAGCGCCGAGGAGGGCGCCTCCCCGTTCCCGGATTACGATCCGACTTAATCGTCGTCCTGGTCGAGCCGGCGCAGGAAGGCCTCATCGCGCGGTGCTGGCGAAAAGCCCTCGCCGACCGAAATCTCGATCTCGCGATTGTGGCCGCCGCCAAGCGGCACCGTCAGATGCTCGACCGTGCGGAACACCGCGAAATCTCCCGCAACGAAGGGAAGGAAGCCCGAACGGAGATGCACTACCAGCACGCGGCCGCCCTCCTCTGGGCGCATCGGATCGGTTGCTTCGGCGGAATTGTGCGCGTCTTCATAAAGCCGCCACATGCGCAGCGGCGGCAAGGGCGTGCCCGCGCGGCGCGCATGACGCCAATAATAGCTGAGCTCGAAAAACGTGGTGCGATCGTCGACCATGACCGCGGTAAATGGCGGCTCGCCCGGCTGCGCGATTGCGCGCACTGCAATCTGGCGGGCGGTTTCGTCCCAAGCGCGGGCGTTGCGAATGTTCTTAGCCTGGTTGGAAATCGCCGGATAGTTCACCAACGCGGCAGCCGCGGCGGCGAACAGAGCAACGTTCACCACCATGGCCGCAGCGAGCAGGCGCCGCCCGCCGCGCATCGAAAACAATGCGCCGGTCACCCATACGACAATCGCAGGAAAGGCAACCGCCGCCCAGTTCGCGTTGGCGCGAGAGACGAATGCGATGACGCTGACGAACAGGAACGGCGGCAAGATGTACGCCAGCAGGAATTTGTCGTGATCTTGCAGGCCTGAGCTGCGCCGCCAGGCGCGCCACAACAACCACAACAGCGCGACGAACAAAACCGGCCCAAATACGGCGAACTGGCCGCCAAGGAATTCGAACAATTCGTCGATATTGAAGAGGTCGCTGTCGAGACGCGCGTTCGAGGCGGTGTGGCGCGCGGTGGCGAACCCGTTCCGCACGTTCCAAAGGACGTTGGGCGCCAGAATGGCCAACGCGATGAGCGCCGCGACAAGCCCGCGTCCTTTAGCGAGCGCTTGGCGCGCGGAGGGCATCCACCAGGCCGCAACCGCGGTGCACACCAAAAAGTAGAGCATTGCGTATTTGGCCAGCAGCCCCAGGCCTACCGCGACGCCGATGGCGATGGCCCAGAACCAGGAGCGCGTCGTGATCAGTCGCCACATGCCGTAAAGCGCGATCGCCCAAAGGGGCAGCAGCACCGCGTCCGTCGAAATGATGGTTGAGGAGAGAAATACGCCCGGCAGCAGGAGCCAGCCCACGCCGGCCCAGACGCCCGGCCAGCCGCCGTAAACCGCACGCGCCAGCGCGAAAATGGCGGTCGCCGCCACCGCGTGCGCAAGCGGCGCCCCCAGCCGGACCGCCCAAGCTGCGTCACCGAACAGCGCCGTCGTCGCCGCGATCACCCAGGCGATCAGCGGCGGCTTCGTGAAATAGCCCCATTGTAAAGTGTGAGACCAGGTCCAGTACTGGGCTTCATCGACATCGAGCCCAATCGGGCTGTGGTGCAGCGCCCAAATGCGCGCGGCTGTCAGCGCGATCAGCACGATCGCGAAAGCGAGCGTCGCGCGGTCAAAGGCGGCCCGAGAAGATGGCATCTGCGTCCTGGATGTCCCCCTGCGCCTCTTAGCGGAGGGGCGGCGCCCGCGCCACTGCCGGCGCTCACTTGCTCCTGAGGTAAAGCTCCCTATGTGGCGTGGTTCACTTGGGCTAAGGGTGCGCCGATGAACGCGATTCCGGCCGAATGGCAGCCGCACAAGGCAATTTGGACCGCCTGGCCCTCCGCCGCCGATCTTTGGGGAGAAGACCTCGATCAGGCGCGGACGGAGGTGGCGGCAATGGTGCGCGCGCTTGCTGACGGCGGCGCAGGCGATCGCATGCTGGTTCTCGCGTACGGGCGTGAAGCCGAAGCGTCCGCCAAGCTGGCGACCGGTAAAAACGCAGAGATCATTTCTGCAGCGTTCGGCGACATCTGGCTGCGCGACACCGGGCCGATTTTCACCAATGACGGGCGCGCGCTGGGTTTCCGCTTCAATGGCTGGGGCGGCAAATACATCCTGCCGCACGACGAAGAGGTCAGCGCGCGCATCGCGCTGCTCGCCGGCG
>CAZIOD010000038.1:0-23207 GCA_964540785.1 uncultured Terricaulis sp. | reverse complement strand
CCGTGGTGAAGCGCTCGCGCGGCGTTGCCGGGCGCATGGAGAAGGGCGTCCAGTTTCTGATGAAGAAGCACAAGATCGACGTGCTGATGGGCGAAGCGCGCCTGGAGAAGGGAAGCGCGGCGCCGAAGGTCATCGTCAAGGGCGCGGACGGCAAAGAGGCGACGCACGAGGCCAAGCACGTCATCCTCGCCACCGGCGCGCGTGCGCGTGAGATTCCCGCCGCCGGCCTCAAAGCCGACGGCAAACGCATCTGGACCTATCGCCACGCCATGGCGCCGCCGGAATGGCCGGAATCGCTTCTGGTGTTCGGCTCCGGCGCGATCGGCATCGAGTTCGCGAGTTTTTACGCGGCGTTCGGCGTGAAGGTGACTGTGGTCGAGCTGCTCGACCGCGTGCTGCCGGTCGAGGACGAAGAGATATCCGCGTTCGCCAGGAAGCGGTTTGAGAAGGAGGGGCTGAAGATCCTCACTTCCACAGAAGCGAAATCGCTGAAGGCTACCGCGAATGGCGTTGAGGCGATCGTCTCAGCCAAGGGCAAGGAAGAGAGGCTCACCGCTTCGCACGCGATCGTCGCCGTCGGTATTACCGGCAACATCGAGAATATCGGCCTTGAAGCCTTGGGCGTGAAAACCGAGCGCGGCCACATCGTCACCGATGGCTACGGCAAGACCAACGTGGCCGGGCTCTACGCCATCGGCGATGTCACCGGCGGCCCATGGCTGGCGCACAAGGCCAGCCACGAGGGCGTCATCTGCGTTGAAGCGATCGCTGGCCAGAAGCCGCATCCGATGATCAAGGAGCGCATCCCCGGCAACACCTACTCGCATCCGCAAGTCGCCAGCGTCGGCCTCACCGAAGCCAAAGCGAAAGCCTCAGGCCGCGACATCCGCGTCGGCCGCTTCCCGTTCGTCGGCAACGGCAAGGCCGTCGCGCTCGGCGAAGACCAGGGCCTGGTCAAAGTGATCTTCGACGCCAAGACCGGCGAACTCCTCGGCGCACACATGGTCGGCGCCGAAGTGACGGAGCTGATCCAAGGCTACGTCGTGGCGATGTCGTGCGAAACCACTGAACGCGAACTCATGGAAACCATCTTCCCGCACCCAACGCTATCAGAAACGATGCATGAAGCGGTGCTGGATGCGTACGGGCGCGTGCTGCACGTCTAATTTGGACCGCCGGCGCCCTCGCCGGCCAGCACCAGTGCATGCCGGCGAGGGCGCCGGCGGTCCAAATTTCTAAGCCGCCTTCTGCTCCGCGAAGCGTTCCGCCGCCATGCGCTGCAGCACGACGTAATCGGTCTTGCCGCTACCGAGCACGGGGATTTCCTCGATCGACACGATGCGCTTGGGGATCGCCAGTTCGGAAGCGCCGTTGGCCTTCGCCCACGCCAGCATTTCTTCGGCTTCGGCGCCGTCTTTGTCGGTGAAGAGGATGATGCGCTCGCCCTTGCGCGAATCTGGCAGCGCCACGGCGGCGTGCGTGTTGTCTGGCCAGACGTGGCCGGCATAGCTTTCTACGGCGTTTAGCGAGACCATCTCACCGCCCACTTTGGCGAAGCGCTTCACGCGGCCGAGGATGCGGATGAAGCCGTCCTCATCGACATCGACCACATCGCCCGTGTCATGCCAGCCCTGCGGCAGCAGATCGATGCCGAACGGCTTGGTCGGATCGAGATAGCCGCGCATCACGTTCGGCCCGCGCACATAAAGTTTCTGGCCGCCTTCGATGCCGGGCACCGGCTCGAGCCGCCACTCCATGCCCGGCATGAATTGCCCGACGGTGCCATGGCGATTGGTGGCGGGCGTGTTCACGGCTATCACCGGCGAAGCTTCGGTCGCGCCATAGCCTTCGACGATCTCGACATCGAAGCGCTTCTTGTAAACGTCGCGGGTTTCTTCCTTCACGCGTTCGGCGCCGCAGACCATCAGCTCCAGGGAAGACATGTCGCCGTCGGCTGCGTTGCGCGCGTATTGCTGCGCGAAGGTGTCAGTCGCCAGAAAGACGTTTGCGCCGGTATCGCGCACCAGTTTCGGAATCTCTTTCACCTGCAGCGGGGATGGAAAGAGGAAGCATTTGTGACCGGTGAACAGCGGCAGCATCACCCCGCCCGTCAGCCCGAAACAGTGGAACATCGGCAGCGGCGAGAAGAACGACCAATGCGGTTCGAACGGCACATGGCTGTGGGCCTGCTCGACATTGGCGACAATGTTGGCGTGGCTCAGCACCGCCCCTTTCGGCGCGCCATAAGAGCCGGACGTGAACAGGATAACGCCCGTATCGTCCGGATTGGCCTTCGCCGCGAACGTCCGCGGCCACATGCCCTTGATGAGCGCAATGATCTTGTCGCCGAGGTCGATCGACTTGCGGACGTCCTCCAGATAAATCAGCTTGGCGAACTTCGAGAGTTCAGCTTCAAGCGCCTCGAGCTTCGCGAGCGAAATGAAGCGTCGCGACGTCAGGATTTTTTTCACGTTCGCCGCTTCGCAGGCTGAACGGAGATTCATGGCGCCGGCGGTGAAGTTCAGCATCGCCGGCGTGCGGCCAATCGCATGCAGCGCGAAGAACGTGACGGTGCAGCCCACCCCGCTCGGCAACATCACGCCGGCGGTCTCGCGCCTTTTGACGAGAGTATCGAGCTTGCCGCCCAGCGCGAAAGCAGCGCGGACGATGTCGTCATACGACAGCACGCGCCGCTCATGATCTTCCAGGATTGGAAACTTGCCGCCTTTGGCGTCGCGGGCCCGGAGCAGAGCCCCGAACAAGGTGACGCGCGTGCGCGTCAGCTCGAACGGTCGATGCGACATGAACCTGCTGCCTCCATCTAACCCGCCTCGAGCGCCCATCTGAGGAGGAAGGACGCCCACCACGTGATTATTGTTTCACGGCTGTAACAGAAACTAGCGGCGCAGATCGGGCTGAGCAAGCAGGGCGGCATTAACGCTTCGCTCACGCAACCGAGCAATCCGCGCCAGACGTTGCGGCGGAAGGCCCGGAAGGTCATGTTGCCCCCGTGACCACGCTGATCGATTTGCGCGCAGGAGGGGAAAGACGCCCGCGTCACCCCGAAAAGCAGGCGAGGCCGGACGCGCCCAGCCCGCGCAAGCCGGATTGGATTCGCGTCAAGGCGCCGACCAGCGCGGGCTACCACCAGACCAAAGAGCTGGTGCGCGAACTCAAGCTGCACACGGTGTGCGAGGAGGCGGGCTGCCCCAATATCGGGGAGTGCTGGAGCGTCAAGCACGCCACCTTCATGATCCTGGGCGGCATCTGCACGCGCGCCTGCAGCTTCTGCAACGTCGCCACCGGCAAGCCCCTGCCACTGGATCCGCAGGAACCAGAGAATGTCGCCAACGCCACGGCGCAAATGGGCTTGAAGCACGTGGTGGTGACGAGCGTCGACCGCGACGATCTCGCTGACGGCGGCGCCGATCACTTCGTCCTCACCATCGAAGCCATCCGCCGCGCTGCGCCTGGGACCACCGTTGAAATCCTTACTCCGGATTTTCTGCGCAAGCCCGGCGCGGCAGAGCGCGTCATCGACGCCAAGCCGGACGTGTTCAACCACAACCTGGAAACCGTGCCGCGCCTCTATCACTCGATCCGCCCCGGCGCGCGCTACTACCAATCGCTACGACTGCTCGATTCGGTGAAGCAGCGCGACCCGCAGCAATTCACCAAGTCCGGCCTCATGGTCGGCCTCGGCGAAAGCAAGGACGAAGTGCTGCAGGTCATGGACGATCTGCGTGTCGCCGGCGTCGACTTCCTCACCATCGGCCAGTACCTCCAACCAACGAAGAAGCACGCGGCCATCGACCGGTTCTGGACGCCGGAAGAATTCAAGGCGCTCGAAACCATCGCCTACGCCAAGGGCTTTCTGATGGTCTCAGCTTCGCCCCTGACGCGCTCCTCGCATCACGCCGGCGAAGATTTTGCGCGCCTGAAAGCCGCGCGCCAAGCGCAAGCCCAGGCCTGATGGCGCGGACTACGATCAAGGCAGAACGCATCCTTCCTTATCCGCCGGCGGAGCTGTGCAGGTTGGTCGGCGACGTGCGTGAATATCCGCAATTCATCCCCTGGCTGCAGAGTCTGCGCGTAACCAAAGAGGAGCCACGCGCCGAAGGAGGCTGGGAAGGCGTGGCGGAAGCCGTGGTCGGCTGGAAGGCGATCACGGAACGCTTCGCCACCACGGTGCGCTGCGAACCGGCAAAAGGGGAGGTGGATGTTGCGCTCGTCAGCGGCCCCTTCCATGCGCTCGACAATTCTTGGCGCTTTGAACCGCATGGCAAAGGGGCGCGCGTGCGTTTTTCCATTTCCTACCAGTTCAAGAATCCGGTGCTGAACGCGCTGGTCACAGCCAACAAAGATAGGGTGGCTTCGCGCGTCATGAGCGCGTTCGAAAGGGAAGCGCGGCGGCGATTGGGACCGCCGCATTCGGCGAGCTCAGGTTGACGCGGCCAGAACGCGCTTCAGTCCAACAGCTTTTGGATCAATGCGAGCGCCGCCACTGCGCTCTCGGCCTGCACCTCGTTGCGGCCCAAGTCGCCGAAGCGGTGCTCCTCGTGCAGACGCGCACCGCCGCGCTTTGCGGCCGCAATATGCACAAGGCCAACCGGCTTATCCTCGCCCCCGCCATCAGGTCCGGCGATGCCTGTTACAGCCACGGCAATGTCGGCGTGCGAATGCTTGAGCACGCCGTCGACCATCGCTAGCGCCACTTCCTGGCTTACCGCGCCCCGCCGCTCGATCAGCTCTGGCGGCACGCCCAGCATCTCCGCTTTGGCTTCATTCGAATAGGTCACAAACCCTCGTTCGAGCACGGCCGAAGCGCCCGGGATGGCGGTGATGGCCGCGGCAACCAGGCCGCCCGTACAGCTTTCTGCCGTCGCGATCGTGTACGCCTTCGCCTTCGCCGAAACGATCAACCGGCTGGCCGCCTCATAACTCTTCGTGTGCGCCATTCGCGCGTATCTCCGCAAAACCCAGGCGAACGCTTCTCCCACCAAGCACGTTTCGCCACAGAAACATAACCTCACGCGCGGGGGCTGAGAATGTCCATTCCCTGGAATCGCGCCCGCTGGCAGAAGCGAACGCGTCCAGGGGAGGGAGCATGGAAGCCATCGCGCGCCGCGCCGCAGCGCCCGTGTTCGCGTTCGCGCTCTTCTCCAGCGCCGCGCTCATTTTCGTGCTGCAGCCGCTGTTTGCCCGCATGGTCACGCCATTGCTGGGCGGCTCGCCGCAAGTCTGGAACACGTCCATGGCGTTTTTCCAAGCGGCGCTGCTGGGCGGCTATCTCTACGCGCACCTCTTGCAGCGGGTGCGGGACCTTCGTGTGCAGGCGGCAATCCACCTCGTGGTGCTGGCGTTGGCGTGGTTGGTGCTGCCTGTTCAGGTCACGGGATTGCTTGGCCCGCCGAGTTCGGAGCATCCAGCGTTCTGGCTGGTCGGCGTGCTGGCGATCTCGGTCGGCGCTCCATTCGCGGCCGCCTCCGCCACTGCACCGCTCTTGCAGGCCTGGTACGCGCGCACTGGCCGCAGCGACGCGCACGATCCGTATTATCTCTACGCCGCGAGCAATCTCGGCAGCTTCGGCGGTTTGCTCGCGTATCCGGTGCTGGTGGAGCCGCTGCTGGGCGCGCACGCGCAAAGCGGCGCATGGAGCGCCGGCTATGTTCTGGTCGCAGCGATGATCGCGCTGGCCGGCGGCCTTGCGATTGCGTCGCACGGTGACGCGCCAAAGCCCTTGGAGCACGCTACCGGCCCGCCGACCTGGCGAACACGTGCGTACTGGATGGCCGCCGCCGCCGTGCCGTCGGCTTTAACGCTGGCGGTGACGCTGCATATCAGCACCGACGTCGCATCGGCGCCGATGCTCTGGGTGGCTCCGCTCGCGCTCTATTTGGCGACCTTTGTGCTCGCGTTCGCCAAACGCAGCGAAAGGCTCGAGCCTGCGACGCTGCTCATCCATCCGTTTGCACTGGCGTTGATGGTGATTTCCTATTCCTCATCGGGAAACTGGATCGGCTCGGTCAGCGCTATCCTCGCCGGCTTCTTTTTCAGTGCGCTCGTGTGTCATCTGGCGCTAGCGCGGACGCGGCCGAGCGCAGACCGGCTGACGGAATTCTATCTCTTCGTCTCCTTGGGCGGCGTGATTGGCGGCGCCTTCGCGGCGCTCGCCGCGCCGCTCATCTTCAACAACGTTTATGAGTATCCTCTCGCACTCGCCGCCGTATGCCTTTTTCGGCCGCGCGCGGAGGACACCATGCCGCGTCTTAGCGACGCTTCCTTGGCGAGCGCGGCTGCCATGCTTGTGTTGACTGCTCTACTCATGCGCTGGGACGCGCTGTCGTGCGTGCTCATCCTGGCGGCCTTGGGCGCAGCCGCTGCCCTGATCGCGGCTGGGTGGACCGATGACAACAGGCCGACGCCGTTTCGCTATGCTTTCCTCGGCGCGGCGGCGCTGCAGGCCGTCGCGACCGTCTGGGTGGCCTTCAACATCGAGGCGGTGTTCGTGCGCGAGGTGGTCGACGGCGACGCCGTGCTCAACATCCAGGCGCCCTGGAGCTATCTTCTGCTGGCCTCGAGTTTTCTCGTGCTGCTTTTTGCCGTGCACGCCACAGTACAGCCGCGCCGCGATCAACGCCGAGTTGCCGACTTCGCCCTCGGGGTCACCATCCCATCTGCGGTCCTGGTAATCATGCTTATGCTGATCGGGGCGCGCCTCGACGCCAACTCGCTCAGCATTATGGGCGTCATTTTCACGGGACTAGCGTTGTTTTTGAACCGGGCGCGGCCGTTCGTCCTCGCCGGCCTGGTGCTCGTCGCCTTTGCCATCATCATGCTGGACGACGTCCGGGGCGTTCGAATCATCACTCAGGAGCGCAGCTTTTTCGGGGTGCTCCGCACGCGCGTTATTGAGGATCGAAACGACGCCACCAGGCCGCCGTTGCGGATCCTGATGCATGGGACGACGATCCACGGAGCGCAACTCGCGGCGCCAGAACTCTCGCGCCAGCCGCTCACGTACTATCATCCGCGCACGGCGCTCGGGGAAGCGATCCTTGCCGGTCTCAGCACTAATGAGCCAGCCGATCTTGCCCTCATCGGCCTGGGCACCGGATCGAGCGCCTGTTTGATGCGCCCCGAGGATCGTCTCACCATTTTCGAGATCGATCCGGCTGTCGTTCGCCTGGCGGCGCAGCCGGGCGGCGACTTCACGTTCGTTACGACGTGCCAACCCCACGCGCGCGTCGAACTCGGCGACGCCCGTCTGCAGATCGCACAAGAACCCGATAAGTCGTATGACGTTGTCGTGGTGGATGCGTTCTCGTCGGATGCGATACCGGCCCATCTGCTGACGCGCGAAGCGCTCGCGCTCTATCTCAGCAAGACGCGCGAGACCGGCATTGTGGTCCTGCACCTTTCGAACCGGAATCTGGCGCTGGTCTCCGAAGCTGCGCGCATTGCGCGGGATCTCGGAGCGCCTGCGCTGCACCGGATAAGCGATCAGTTCGATCAGCCTTATGTTGGCGTTTACGGCGGTCTGGCCGCCAGCGTCATGATCGTTGCGCGTTCTCCGGACGTGCTCAACCGGCTGACGCTGCCGAGCAACGATTGGCAGACGTTCCCGGCGCCGGAAGGGCGGGGTTGGACGGACGACTACATCAACGTAGCCCGCGCATTGTGGGAGAACCTCATTGGCGCAGAGGATTGCCGCCTTTACCCATATCTGGAGCGCTGCAACGGCGAGACGGAGTCACAGGCGCAGGCCCAGCCTATACCGGCCGAACCAGTGTCGCCGTAGCTTGCGCAGCCAAGCCTTCTTCACGGCCCACAAAACCCATCCGTTCCGTCGTCGTTGCTTTCACGCTGACGCGAGCGATCGGCAGGCCGAGAACCGCCGCCGTGCGCTCGCGCATCGCATCTCGATGCGGCCCAATCTTCGGACGCTCGCATATGAGCGTGACATCGACATGCACGATCCGTGCGCCCGCGCCGGACACAAGCCTGACGGCGTGCTGCAGAAAACGTTCGGAGTCAGCGCCCTTCCACTGAGGATCGCTCGGTGGGAAGTGCGCGCCGATATCGCCATCACCCAGCGCGCCGAGGATAGCGTCGACCAAGGCGTGCCAGCCTGCGTCGGCATCGGAATGTCCTGCCAGGCCCTTGTCGTGCGCGATACGGACGCCGCACAACGTCACGTGGTCGCCCGCGCCAAACCGATGCGCGTCAAAACCGCTCCCCACACAGGTCTCGCGCTCGCTTGCCAACAGTCGCTCCATGAAAGCGAAATCCTCCGGATAGGTGATCTTCATAAGGCGCTCGTCGCCAGGGACGAGCCGACAGGATCCGCCATGCGCGCGCACTACAGCGAGATCGTCCGTCAGCGCAGCGTCCTCCGGTAGCGCCGCGTACGCCGCCCGTAGTGGCTCTGCCCGGAACGCTTGAGGCGTTTGCACGCGCATCAAAGCGTCACGCGCCACCTCGCCAATTACGTTGCCCGCCGCGTCGGCGCGCCGGAGAGAATCCGCCACTGGCACGGCCGGCGCGACGCCGTCCACGCCTGCCTCGAGCTCATGCAGCAACTGCTGCACGATGGGATCGCTCACACCGGGCCGGGCGGCGTCGTGGATGAGCACGACCTCCGCCTGCTCAATGGCGTCCAAGCCCGCCCGCACCGAAGCCGTTCGCGTCCTGCCGCCCGCAACAACCCGCACGCCTGGGAAGTCCTTAAGTGTAGCGCGGTAGAACTCGGCATGCTCCGGAGCGACCGCAACGACGACGTCCATCCTGGCCTTAGTGAACATGCGCACGGACCAGGCAAGGACAGGCTGGCCATGCAAGGTCATAAATTGCTTTGGGATTTCCCCACCGACGCGCGCACCGCGACCCGCGGCAACGATTAAAGCAGCGACTCTCATCCGTTGGTGTATTCCGCGCCGCCATGTTGCATCGCAGCATAATTCCCTTGGCGCCTGCTTTTTAGGCGCCATAAGATTCCGCCATCGGAGCTATGCAGTGACGGGTTTGGCCGAAATTCCACCGCTTGTCTCCCTGGCCCCGATGGCCGGGATTACGGACATTCCATTCCGTCGCCAAGTAAAGGCCTTTGGCGGCCGCTATTGCGTGTCAGAAATGATTGCTTGCGAGCAGCTTGCGCGCGCGCGGATCGACATGGTGCGCCGTGCTGCAGGCGCGGCCGCGCTTGCGCCCCTGGTAATCCAGCTCGCCGGGCGGGAAGACTATTGGATGGCGGAGGGCGCACGTCTGGCCGAGGCTTCGGGCGCTGCAATTATCGACATCAACATGGGCTGCCCCGCTAAGAGCGTCGTCAGCGGCGCATGCGGTTCGGCCCTGATGCGCGATCCCGATCATGCAGTGCGGCTCGTCGAAGCCGTCGTCGGAGCAACCCGGCTGCCGGTGACGCTAAAGATGCGGCTTGGATGGGACGACGCGTCGCAGAATGCGCCGGAAATTGCCAGGCGAGCGCAGGCTGCGGGCGTAAGCATGATCGTGGTGCATGGCCGCACACGCAGCCAGCACTTCCGCGGCAAGGCTGACTGGTCAGCAATCCGTCCGGTCGTCGACGCCGTGCGCATTCCGGTGATCGCCAATGGCGATATCGGAACTGCCGAGGCAGCGCGCGCCGCGCTGGCGCAATCTGGCGCAGCCGGCGTGATGATTGGACGGGCGGCGCAAGGGCGACCATGGCTGCCCGCTGCGATTGATCGCGCATTGCGCAAAGGAGGCGAGATATCCCCTCCGGCGCGGCCACGCCTTCTGCAGAGTTTGCTTGCGCTCTACGAGGAAACGCTTGGGTTCTACGGCGAGAGCCTGGGCGTTCGCATCGCGCGCAAACACATCGCCTGGATGATCGAAGCCGAGTTCGGCGCGTTGGCGCGCGAAGCGCGAAAGGCCATCTGCATCATCGAGGAGCCCCTACGTGTACGAGAGGCGCTGAGTGAACTCTTCGAGAGCGATAACCTAGTGGCGGACGCGGCATGAGTGAACCCGTAGTCAAGCCGCTGCCGCACCGCGTCCAAGGGCCAGACGCCGAACGTTGGCTGGAAGCTCTGCCCGCGCCCGTGCTCGGCGTGGATGCCGGCGAACGCATCCGCTTTGTCAACGCCGCCGCCGCCGAATTGCTGGCGGGCGTGGGACGCGGCCTGCTTGGCCGGCGCTTGGACGAGATCTTCGGCCCCGACGCGCCCCTCGTCAGTCTTGCGCGTCGCGCGCTTGGCGGCGCGGCCGGCGTCGCAGAAACCGAAGTGCCGCTTGTAGGGCCGGGTTTTGCGCTGGGCCGCGCAGCTATCGCAGCTGGGCCGGTAGGGGAGAACGGTTACATCGCGCTCGTGCTGACGCGCCCGCCACGGGCGCGCGGTGCGCCGCCGGCGGCGGGGCATTCGGCCGCGCGTACGCTGGCACACGAAGTGCGCAACCCGCTCGCCGGCATTCGCGCAGCTGCGCAACTCATATCCAGAACCGACGATCGCGAATCCGCCGCCTTGGCCAAGCTCATTTGCGACGAGGTCGATCGCATCCGCCGCCTGACCGACCGCATCGATCCGCTGGGTGCTTTCGAACCACCGAAATTCGAGCCATTCAACATCCATGAAGCGTTGGAGCGGGTGCGCAAGCTGATTGGCTCAAGCGCGCCTGACGTGATGATCCGGGAGCGTTACGATCCAAGCTTGCCGCCCGTGCGAGGCGATATGGATCAGCTGATCCAGGCGTTCTTGAACATCGCAAAGAATGCTGCAGAGGCCATCGAAGGTCAGCCAGACGGCGACATCGCATTCATTACCGCCTATCGCCCAGGGGTGAAGTTCCGCTCCGCCCCCAGCGGAGCAGCGCGCGCGCAGCTCGAAGTGCAAATCATCGATAATGGTTCGGGTTTGCATCCGGATGTCGCCGATAGGTTGTTCGAAGCGTTCGCCACAACGAAGCCAGCCGGCATGGGGCTTGGTCTCACGGTCGCCGCTGACATCGTCGCACGCCATGACGGACGCATTGAAGTCGACAGCACGCCAGGTCGAACGACGTTCAAAATACTCTTGCCGATAGATCCCGAAGAAAGCCGATGAGCGCGCGCATTCTACTCGCGGATGACGACGCCTCGCTGCGGTTCGTGCTCTCGCAGGCGCTGGGCAAAGAGGGGTTTACCGTGCGCGCCACTGGGAACGTGGCGACGCTGGCCAAGTGGGTGCGGGAAGGCGAGGGCGACCTCGTCTTGAGCGACGTCTATATGGGCGAGGACTGCGTGTTCGATGCGTTGCCCGGTATGCGCGCGGCGCGACCGCAACTGCCGGTGATCGTGATGAGCGCGCAATCAACGGTCGCCACGGCGCTGTCCGCCGCGGGGGCGGGCGCCTACGACTATGTTCCCAAGCCATTCGATCTCGACGAGCTGATGGCCGCGGTACGACGCGCTCTCTCCGGCGGCCCCGACGCCGCGACGCGTGCACAAACGACAAAGGCCCGGAAGGAGCAGAGTTTGCCCCTGATCGGGCGCTCGCCCGCGATGCAGGAGGTCTATCGCATTATAGCCCGTGTCGCCGGCGCCGATCTCACGGTGCTGATCGAGGGCGAGAATGGTACAGGCAAGGAGCGCGTGGCGCGCGCGCTGCACGAAAACAGTCGCCGCGCGAGCAAGCCGTTTGTCGTCGTGAGTCTTGCCGGTCTCGATGCGCGGCAAGTCGACCGCGATCTTTTCGGAACGGAAGGCAAGGTCGCGCACGCAAAGGGCGGCACTCTCTTTCTTGAAGATTTGGATGAATTGCCGGGTGAAGCGCAGACGCGCCTCGCTGGCCTGCTGCATGCCGAGGAGCCGGGCCAGAGGCCGAACGTGCGCATTATCGCTGCCTCGCAGCGCAATCTCGCTGCGCTTGCGCGTCAAGGCGCCTTCCGCCAGGATCTTTTTTATCTACTGAATGTCGTGTCCATCCGCCTGCCGCCCTTGCGTGATCGTCTCGAAGACGTTGGCGACCTGGCGCGCGCATTCCTCGTGCGGGCCAAGAGCGAAGGCCTGCCGGAGAAATCGATAGACAACGCCGCGATCGAGCGCCTTAAGGCGCATGCCTTTCCAGGCAACGTGCGTGAACTGGAAAATTTGCTGCGTCGCGCGGCGGCGCTGTCGCCGGCGCCGGTGATCACCGCGCGTGAAATTGGCGAAGAACTCGGAGCCGCAGCACGAGAGAACGCGATGGAGGCGCCCGCGGACTCCAGCTTCGAAGCCGCGGTGGCGCGTCGTCTCGGCATGGAGTTCGCGGCCGCCAGCCCAGACCTGCCGCAAGCGGGCCTTTACGATCGCTTTCTGGCGGAGGTGGAGCGTCCTCTCATCGCACTGGCCTTGCAGGCGACGCGCGGAAACCAGATTCGCGCAGCGGCGGTGCTGGGGATCAATCGCAATACCTTGCGCAAGAAAATTCAGGCGCTTGGGCTCCGAACTGGGCCGCCCGATTGACGACTGCGTGATATTGGTTCAACACCATGTTGCCTTCCGGCAACATGGGACCCCCCGGCCATGGTGCTTCCTCTCGCCGGCGAGAATGCCGACGCCGCAGTGCTGAGCGATCAGCCGCAGAGCCGCAGCTCTGCAATATTCCTTGGCGGCTTGGCGATGGCGGCGGCGCTGACCGCGTTCGCCACCATAACCTTGCTCATGGGCGGAGGACTGGCTGGTGAGTTCAACGCGCTCATCGGCGGGTTGCTGATTGCGAGCCTGGTGATCTGCGCCGGTCTTGCCGGCATTCTCACGCATCGGCTCCTGCGCGTTGCGCGCGCCTGGCGTTCGGCGGCCACTGGCGCGCGTCTGCACGTGCGCTTTGTCACGCTGTTCAGTCTTGCAGCGCTGGCGCCGGCGATCATCGTCGCTGCATTCCTTGGCATAACCTTTAGTCAGGGCGTTGAGCGCTGGTTCAGCCAGCGCGTGGAAAGCACGATGGAGAGCGCCGCCGGCGTTGGCCGCGCTTATCTCGATCTCGCGGGGCGCGACTTTGCCGCCGAAATCGAAGTCATGGCCCAGGATCTCAACGTCGCGCGACGCGGACTAACAGAAGATTCGGAACGCTATCTTGCATTCCTGTCTGCACAGGCCGAGGGCCGCGGATTTGACTCCGCCTATGTGATTTCCCGTGAAGGCGCTGTACTTGCCGGCGCCGTAGAGACGGGTGAGCGTCCAGGCTATGCGCGCCCGCCGGCCGATGACTTCGCCGTGGCCGATCAGAACGAAGTCAACGTCACGTTGGACCACCAGCAGAACCGGCTGCTCGGTCTTTACCGCCTCACCGATTACACAAACGCCTATTTGTTGGTGTCACGTCCCATTGAACCGCGTCTGACCGCGCAGCTGACAGCATTCGACGAGGCGCTAAACGATTACCGTCAGAGCCAGGCGCAGAGCGGGGCGCTGCGCGGCCTGTTCGCCATGGCCTATGTGTCCACCGCTCTTATCGTGTTGTTGGCCGCTGGCTGGGTTGGCCTCACCAGCGCGACGCGCGTCGCCGAGCCTATCGGCCGTCTGGTCGGCGCCGCGCGCAGGGTCGCCTCTGGCGATCTGAAGGCGCGCGTGGCCGTCGGCGAGGAGCGCGACGAGGTCGATGCGCTCGCGGCGGCTTTTAACCGGATGACCGCGCAGCTCGAAGCGCAACGGCGCGATCTCGTTATGGCCCAGGAAGACGCGGAAACCCGGCGCAGCTTCATCGAAGCCGTGCTCGGCGGCGTCAGTGCGGGCGTTCTGGGGCTCGACCGCGACGGCCGCATCACTGCCGTGAACAGTTCTGCGGCGCTGCTGCTCGGCATGGATCCGGCGCACCTCGTCAATCGGCGCCTTATCGACGTTGCACCCGAGTTTGCCGACTTGTTGAACCAGCCGCCCTCGAGCGGGGAAATGCCCGCGCAGCGTGTCGATCTCGTGCGGGAGGGCGGTTCGGTGAATCTCAGTGTGCGCATGAGCCCGGAAGCAGAGGGCGGGCTCGTCCTCACCTTCGACGACATGACCAAGCTCATTTCGGCGCAACGCCAGGAAGCCTGGAAGGATGTCGCACGCCGTATCGCGCACGAGATCAAGAATCCGCTGACTCCAATTCAGCTCTCAGCGGAGCGCTTGCGTAGAAAATACGCCCCGGAGATCGCCTCCGACCAAGACACGTTCCTCAAGTGCACAGACACCATCCTTCGTCAGGTCGCCGATATCGGCCGGATGGTCGATGAATTCTCATCCTTTGCGCGGATGCCGACGCCGCAAATGCAATTCGCTGACATCGCCGAAGTCGCGCGTAACACCGTATTTGCTCAGCGGATCGCCTTTGCTGACGTGCGGGTCGAGGTCGAAGGCGCAGATCGTCCAATCGGACTTGTCAGCGATGAGCGCCTCATTGGCCAGGCGCTGCTCAATCTCACGAAGAATGCCGCGGAGAGCGTGCAGGCGCGCCGTGCGCGCGATGGCGAGCCGAAAGATGGGTTCGTCAAGTTGCGTCTGCGCGATCTGGATTATGGCGTACAATTCGAAGTCATCGACAACGGCTTGGGGTTTCCTGAGAAGGATCGTCACCGGTTGATCGAGCCATACGTGACGACGCGTACGAAAGGCGCAGGGCTGGGCCTGGCTATCGTTGCGCGCATTGTCGAAGACCACGGGGGGCTGATTGAACTCGACGACGCGCCGGGCTCAGCGCCCGGTGCAATCGTCCGCTTCGTATTGCCGAAGCGTGCGATCGACGAGGCGACATCCTCACCCGCAGAAAACGGCGCAGGAGCCCACTAATATGGCCACCGACATTCTCGTTATCGACGACGAAGCTGACATTCGCGACCTCGTCTCCGGCATCCTCGAAGATGACGGTCATCAGGTCCGCACCGCACGGGACAGCGACGAAGCGCTGGAAGCGTTCAGCCGGCGCAAGCCCTCGCTTGTCGTGCTCGATATCTGGCTGCAGGGCAGCCGCATGGACGGCCTCGATCTCCTGAGCACCTTCAAGGAAATCGATCCCGACATGCCAGTCGTGGTCATCTCGGGGCACGGCACGATTGAGACTGCGGTCGCCGCCATTCGCAAGGGCGCTTACGATTTCGTCGAAAAGCCCTTCACCGCCGATCGGCTGTTGCTGGTGGTTCAGCGTGCTCTTGAGGCGACACGGCTTAAGCGCGAGAACACCGCACTCAAGGCCCGCTCCGGCTTCGGCGATGATCTGATCGGTTCATCCGCTGTCATGGCCGCGCTGCGCGCCGCTATAGAACGGGTGGCCCAGACAAATTCGCGCGTTCTCATCGCCGGGCCGGCAGGATCCGGCAAAGAGCTTGTCGCGCGACTGTTGCACGAACGCAGCCCGCGCGCTGTCGGCGCATTCGTCGCCATAAACGCAGCGTCGATCGCGCCCGATCGCATGGAGAGCGAGATTTTCGGCGAAGAAGGGCCGGACGGACGTCCGAAGAAGATCGGCGTGTTCGAACAGGCTCACGGCGGCACTCTCTTCCTGGACGAAGTGGGCGATATGCCGCTTGAGACACAATCGAAAATCTTGCGCGTGTTGGTCGAGCAGCGTTTTCGCCGTCTTGGCGGCAACAACGACGTGCAGGTGAATGTGCGGGTTGTGTCATCGACGTCACGTGAACTGCGCGGCGACATCGAAGAGGGCCGCTTCCGCGAAGACCTGTTCCATCGTCTCAATGTCGTGCCGCTGCGCGCGCCGAGCCTCGCCGAACGACGCGAAGACATCCCCGAACTGGCGGGATATTTTGTCGGCCGCCTTGCCGGCATGTCCGGCGTGCCGCCGCGCCAGATCGGCGAAGACGCGCTTGCTGCTCTTCAAGCCGCCGACTGGCCGGGCAACGTGCGCCAGCTGCGCAACGTGATCGAGCGAATTCTGATCCTGGCCACGGGCGATCCGCAGATGCCAGTGACGATTGATGCGCTGCCGCCCGAAGCTTGGCCCCAGGCTGGCTTTTCCAAGCACGACGGACTTCAGGAAGTCATTGGCTTGCCGTTGCGCGATGCGCGCGAACGCTTTGAGCGCGAGTATCTCAACGTGCAGATTACGCGCTTTGGCGGCAACATTTCGCGTACCGCAGCGTTCATCGGCATGGAACGGTCGGCGCTGCACAGAAAGTTGAAGTCGCTTGGCGTCGAAGCCCCCGGCCGCAACGGCCACGAGGCCGAATGAGGGGCGTTGCGTACGTCAACGGCGTTTACGCGCCGCTGCGCGACGCGCGCGTCTCCATTCAAGACCGCGGCTTCCAGTTCGGCGACGCGATCTATGAGGTGTGGGCGATCCGCGCCGGCAGGATTGCCGACGCTCAGGCGCACATGGCGCGTCTGCATCGTTCGCTCAATGAGCTGCGCATTGTCGCGCCCATGACCGAAGGCGCGCTTTGGATGGTGATGCGCGAAACTATCCGTCGCAATCGGGTGCATGACGGCCTCGTCTATGTCGAAATCAGCCGCGGCGCGACGCGCGGGCGCGATCACACCTTTCCGTGGCCGCCCGTAAGGCCCACGATCGTAATCACGGCCAAGAGCCTGGATCGCCGCCTCCTTCAAAGCCGAGCGGAGCGGGGGGTGAAGATCATCACTGTGCCCGAAACCCGCTGGGCCCGGCGCGACGTCAAGTCGGTGAACCTCCTCGCGAACGTGCTCGCTCGCCAGGCTGCCCGGGACGCCGGCGCATTCGAAGCTTGGTTCGTCGACGCCGACGGGTTCGTCAACGAAGGCGCCTCCTGCAGCGCCTTCATTGTCGACGCCAATGGCGCGCTTCGCACACGTCCGCTCTCGAACAGCGTCCTCCATGGCGTCACGCGCGCTGCTGTCATGCAGCTGGCGCGCGCCCGTCAAATCGAGGTGTTGGAGACGCCCTTCACCGTCGCCGACGCTCAGGCCGCGCGCGAGGCCTTTCTCACACATGCGAGCAACGCCGCAGTTCCCGTGATCGCGATTGACGGCATCACAGTCTCCGGAGGCCGGCCCGGTCCGATCACGCTGGCGTTGCGCGCCGCCTATCTGGGCGCCCAGAGCGATGATTAGGACCACAGTTGGCGCCGGCCGGGTCTTTCCCCTATAGCTCCCCGCCAGCCGCGCGCAGTCGCGGCGCTATAAAACTCTAGGCATGGGGGATCCCATGGAAAAGAAGCAGAACCTGCAGGACACGTTCCTGAACGCCGTTCGTAAGGCCAAGACACCCCTCACGATTTTCCTGGTGAATGGCGTAAAGCTCCAGGGCGTGGTGACCTGGTTCGACAATTTCTGTGTGTTGCTGCGCCGCGACGGGCAGGTACAGCTTGTCTATAAGCACGCCATCTCCACCATCATGCCGGGCGCGCCCGTGCAATTGTATGAGATCGACAAGGCTGTAGATGAAGCCGACGGCTGAAACGCCGCCCAAGGACCTGAACCGCGCCATCGTGCTGCGTCCGCTTACGGGCGCAGCTGATGTCGCGCGCGACGGCGAAGCCCATCTGCTTGAAGCGGTCGGGCTGGCCCAGGCGCTCGGCCTTGACATCGCCGCCGCCGAAGCCGCGCCGTTGCGCCAGATCAGCCCGCGCACGTTTTTCGGCTCGGGCCGAGTTGCGCGTTTGAAAGAACAGACCGAAGCGCTTGGCGCAGGCGTCATCGTCATTGATGGCGCGTTGTCGCCCACCCAACAGCGCAATCTGGAAACCGACACGGAGGCCAAGGTGATCGACCGCACCGGCCTGATCCTCGAAATCTTCGGGCTGCGCGCGCAGAGCAAAGAGGGGCGCCTGCAAGTCGAACTGGCGCGGCAGGAATACGAGCGCTCGCGTCTCGTACGCACATGGACGCACTTGGAGCGCCAGCGCGGCGGCCTCGGCAAAACCGGCGGCCCGGGCGAAACGCAGATTGAACTCGACCGGCGCATCATCGCCGAGCGGATCGTCAAGCTGAAGCGTGAGCTGGAAGATGTTCGCCGCACACGCGGCCTGCAACGCCGGGCGCGTGCGCGCGCCGGCCTGCCCGCTGTCGTGCTGGTGGGCTATACCAACGCGGGCAAGTCCACGCTGTTCAACCGGCTCACCCAAGCCGGCGTGCTGGCCAAGGACATGTTGTTCGCAACGCTCGACCCGACTGCGCGGCAGGTGAAGTTGCCGAGTGGGCGCGCTGTGATCATGAGCGACACGGTTGGTTTCATCTCCAATCTGCCGACCGAACTCGTGGCCGCCTTCCGCGCCACCCTGGAAGCTGTCACCGAGGCGGATTTGCTGCTGCACGTGCGCGATATTGCGCACGAAGACAGCAGCAAGCAAAAGACCGACGTGCTCACCGTGCTCGCTCAGCTCGCACAGGATGCAGGAAAATCCCCGCCCGTGCTCGAGGTCTGGAATAAGATCGATTTGCTCGACCAATCCGTGCACGACGCACGCATGCGTCGTGCACAGGCGGCGCAAGAGGGGAGCGATGCGGCCCTCCCGCCGGTCGCCATTTCGGCCGCAACGGGGGAGGGGATGGACGCCCTGCTCGCCGCCATTGACCGCGCCGCGTTTTCCGCCACGCGCGTCATCACCCTCACCCTGCCCCCGGACGACGCGGGCCGCGTGCGCGCGCAAATCGCCGCAGCAGGCAAAATCCTCGACGAAAGCACCGACGAACACGGGCGCCACACGCTGCGCGCGGAATTGCTGGTGGCGGATGCTGCCCGCTTCGCGCCGCTAGAACCCTTACCCGAAGAACCTCGTCAAGCCGCGGAGTAGGGTAGGTCATTCCGAGCCATTCTTCGTCAGCCGCCTAATTCCAAACACTAGGTTGGGGATGCCGCCGAGCAACGCACAGGCTGCGAGGATCAGTTCGGTCTGAGTGAAAGTTGCCTCGAAGCCAAATGCCGAAGCGGCCGTCAAGCGAATGCAAAGCGCGCCGGGATAAAGCAGGATTACAAGCGCGACAAACAGCTGAACCAGCGGCGGCAGTTGTTTGTCATTCATGTAACGATTCATGATTCGTCCGGTGCGACAGTCGCTGCACCAACTCCATCGCAAAGACGCTGAGTGTATCGTCTCGCGCGCCCATGACGATGATGCGGTCACCAGATTCTGCGAGCTCGATCAGCTTGTCTCCGCACGCCTCGCGCTCGGCGAACGCGATGGCTTCGCGCCCGCGCGAACGCACGCCAGCGGCGATGTGTTCGCTCGTCACGCTGCGATCCGTCGTGCCGCCATAATAGACGGGGTCGGGCATGATCAGCACATCGTCGTCGGCCATGTGGCGCGCAAAGCAGTCGATGAATTGCTCGCGCATCAGCCGTAGCGGGCCATAGCCATGCGGCTGGAACATGATAAGCAGGCGCCCGGGAAACGCGTGCAGCGTCGCGAGCGTGGCAGCGATCTTGTCCGGGTTATGCGCAAAATCGTCGATCACGGTGACGCCGCCGGCTTTACCCACGACCTCCAGCCTGCGGCGCAGGCCCGCGAACCCTTCGAGCGCCTTTGCTGCATCCTTCAGTGAAACGCCGTAGGCGCGCACTGCTGACAGCGCGGCCAAGGCATTTGAGACGTTGTGCTCGCCAGGCACCCCCAAGCGCACCGTCGCGCTCTCGCGTGTCTCGCGCTCGAGCACGTCAAACGTCACGCCATCGGGCGCCGGCGCGATCGAAACGCAATGCAAATCCGCCAGGCCGGAGCGCAGCGCGTAGGTGCGCGTGCGCACCTTCGCGCCCATGACCAGGTTGGCCGTCTCCTCGTTGTCGAGATTCAGCACGGCGATCTCAGTGCGTGCGACGAAACCTGCAAAGAGTGCGCGCAATTCGTCCATCGTCTTGTGATCCAGCGCGATATTGTTCACGACCGCGATCGTGGGCTCGTACATCGCAATAGAGCCGTCGCTCTCGTCGACCTCGGCGACAAACGCATCGCCGTTGCCCACAAGCGCCGAGGCAAACGGCGCATCGCCGCCGGCGAAGTTCTTCATCACGGCGCCGTTCATGACGGTCGGATCGCGCCCGAGCTGATGCAGCATCCAGGCGATCATCGCGGTCGTGGTGGATTTACCGCTGGTGCCGGCAACGCCAATGCGCACGGGCGCGGCGTTGAAGAGCTGGGCCAGAAGCTGCGGCCGCTTCAAATCCTCCGCGCCGACGCGCTTGGCGGCGACGACGTCCGGCACCGTGTCCTCCACAGCGGCCGAGCGCACGAAGATCTGGTCGGCGCTCACAACGCCCGAACCGTCCTGAGGAAAGAGGGCGATGCCGTGCGTCTTCAAATACTCGAACTTCGCGGCGAGGCGACCCTGATCGAGGGAGCGGTCAGAGCCCGCCACTGTGTGGCCTTTTCCGCGCAGGATCAGCGCCAGCGGCAGCATGCCCGAGCCGCCGACGCCGCTCATGAAATAGGATTTTGCCTGACTCATTGCCCGCGGTTATGACGAGAAACGCCGCCCCGCGGCAAGGATGTGAACACAGCATGCCGCCTTCGCTTCGCATCGGCGTCGTCGCGCCATCGAATCGTATCGATGAGGAGCTGGCCGCTCGCCTGAAAGCCTTCGCAGCCGACAGCTTTCTCGACCGCGCGCCGGAAATCGTTGTCCATCCGCAATGTTTTCTGAGCGCTGGCCACTTCGCAGGCGACGACGCGGCGCGCCTTAAGGCGTTCGTCGAGGTCGCCAACGACCCCTCTTTCGACGCGCTGTGGTTTGCGCGTGGGGGGTATGGGGCATGCCGGATCGCGGAGGCCGCGCTGGCGCAGCTCAACGATGCGGCGCGGGCGAAGACCTATCTGGGTTACAGCGACGCAGGCGTGATCCTGGCCGGTCTTTACAAGCGGGGCTTTCCGCATATCGCGCACGGGCCGATGCCGGTGGACCTGATCAGGGCAGGGGGAGAGGGGGCCGTGAAGCGCGCGCTCTCCTGGCTGATCGACCGCTCCCCTGAGGCGCTCGAGCTTGGCGTGATGTTCGACGGCAAGACCGCTGCGTTCAACATCGAAGTGCTGGCCTCGATTGTCGGCACTGATCTCGAGCCCGATCTCGAAGGCCACGTGCTGATGCTGGAGGAGGTGGGGGAGTATCTGTATCGCATCGACCGCGCCCTCTTCCGCATCACCTCCTCCGAAAACGTTCGCCGGGTGAAAGGCGTCAAGCTCGGCCGCGTCAGCGACATCATCCCGAACGACAAGCCGTTCGGCGCCAGCGAAGAAGAGATCGTGCGCTATTGGTGCGAGAAGGCGGACATTCCTTATTTGGGGCGCGCAGATATCGGCCACGACGTGGAAAACAAAATCGTCCCGTTTGGGGCGTTGAAACGTTAGTCCGGCGCGGGGGTAGGCATGCACGATCGCGACAGCGGGGCGCTGGAGCGCCGCATCAAGCTGCAATTTCCAGCGCTCTTCATCACCTTGCTCAGCGTGCTCATCGGTCTGGTCCTTGCCGACATGGTCGCCGAGGCGCGCACGCGCATCGAGCTGTGGCCTCTGAACGTGGAGACGTTGCGCAGCTGGGGACAGCTTGGCGCGCACACGGCCTCCGCGCTGACGGCCTGGATCATCTATTCTCACATCGGCATATCGCACGAGCGAATCCCGTCGTTGTCGGATTCCGTTGTCGCCTTCATTGTTCCGCTCACGCTGCTGTTAGCGATGTCGATGATCGGGCGTGAGTTGATTTGGCCGTGGTTCTACTACGGCAGTTTCTCCCTGGTAGTGTCGTTGGCGACGAGCATGTGGCTCTTGCATTTGTCGCGCGAGGAGCCGGAGATGGCGCGATTCGCGCATCTGCTGCGCACGCGCGGCTATTTCGTCATTTTCTATGTCGGCATTCCGGTCTACGCCGCTGCCGGCCTGTTCGATCAGCTGCACCTGATGTCGCCCCTGGTCCAACTCCTATTCGCCATAATTCCGCTCCCAAGCGCCCTGACGGCCGCGTACTTGTTCTTGCGCGATTGGCGCGAAGCGGTGGTGAACGCAGCGCGCGCCCAGTAGGATTTTGCGCAGCCCTCGCGAGCGGCGCGACCCGCTCCATTCGCTACTTACTATTCGCTCCCAGACGGGAGGACGGGGCGCGCGATCCGCGCTCAGTTCGTTGTTTGGGTGCGAAGCTCATCTCTGAACCTCGCCGCGCGCTTCGCGCGCCCCGTGGAGATCTGTGCTCGCCTGGTCTTGGGTTTGCGCTCTTCACGCAGGTCATACCCCAAGGCCCGGGCGGCGTGCGGGACATAGCCGTTCGTCCCGGACCCCGACGCTTCTGATGTGCGCGACTACCACGATAAACGCACTCACGCCGGCTTTATCACGCTTCGATCCCGTCTCTCGCGCTCGTGTGGCTCGGCTAGCCCATGAACCTCCCGTGCGAGAGACGGGGAGATTATCGCTCGGGTTTGGAGGTGTGTGATAGATTTTGTGCGGGACGTTGATTGTGCGCGGAAATTTGTGGTGGAGGTGTGGGATATAGCGCTCCGCGCGCACGGCGTTGGTGCCTCTAACGCGTGCGTCGCATCTCTGGAACTGCGGCAGGCGCCATGACGAACCCGACGTCGGTAGCCGGTATCGGCCCGTCTACCTTTGGCCAATTCTGTCCGGGCTCGTCTTCAGTCAGCGAGACTATCCACCATTGGCCGGCGCCGTCTTCAGCGACGATGGCGGCATTCGTCATGCCAATTGAGACGATGTCTCGTCCTCTTGTTGCGTCCTCACTGTAAGTAGGCAGAACATCTGCCGCACCATGAGCGTTGCGGTACTGCAGAGCTGGGCCTGAGCCGTCGTCCCACAAGCGCAATTCGAAACGCTCGTTCAATCGTGCGACGCACTGAGCGCCATCGAATGCGCCCCAGCCGCTCGCACACCTGTAAGAGAAGTCGCCGATACGGCGCTGCTGATCGCATGCTCCGAGAAAAGCGAGTACCCCAAGACAATGGCGAACTGTCTGCTCACCGCTTCTCAACCCGCTTAGCCTCGAGCCAGAGCGCTTCCATGTCGTCCAGCGGCTGGGGGCCGGCGCGTCCAGCTTCCGCCAGCTTCCGCTCGATGTACTGAAACCGCCGCGTGAACTTGGCGTTGGCGCGGCGGAGGGCGTCTTCGGGGTCGACTTTGAGTTTGCGGGCGAGGTTGGCCATGACGAAGAGGATGTCGCCCAGCTCTTCGGTGAGCGCTTCCTGGTCTTCCCGGATCCGTGCGTCGTGCAGTTCGGCCAGCTCTTCTTCGAGCTTCTCCAGCACCTCGTCCGGCGTCGGCCAATCGAAATTGATGCGCGCGGCGCGCTTGGTCAGTTTTTCGGCGCGCAT
>CAZIOD010000037.1:0-24143 GCA_964540785.1 uncultured Terricaulis sp. | reverse complement strand
AGGCGCCGGTGGCGACGATGGCGTCGACCATGTTGTACTTCACCATGTCGCGCCAAACGTGCAGGCAGCCGCCCGCGCCGGTCGAACCGGCCATGACGAGCCAGGTCGAGCACTTGTCGTCCTCGAGCGCCATGTTGAGGATTTGCGCGGCGCGCGCGGCGTCGCGGGAGGTGAAGCTCATCTTGCCCCACGCATCGACGATCGGACGCGCGTCGAAGCTGGCGATGTCGATATGCTCGACCGGATGGGAGAGAAGTTCCGCTTTGCGGTTTGAGTCGATTCTGGCGTCGGCCATTGGAGAGTGCTCCTAACGGCGGCGTCGGATCAAAAAGACCGCACGGACGCTCCGCCCACGTGACGATCAGCGGGTGCAGATAGTGCATAAAGCGCGGATTGCAAGAGATTTGGAGGTTAGAAGCTCGCGCTTGGCCAGTGCCGGTAGCGCCGGCCGGTGAGCATGGCGAGCGAGGTGGTGCAGCCGCCGTGCTTGGTTGGCCACGGCAGCTGCCGGAGCGGCACAACGCCCAAGTCGGGGCACTCCTCGATGGCGCGCAGGACGCCGAGATAAGGGCCGGGGATCACGTGCTCGCCGGGCCAGAGCGGGCGCGCGTCGGGATAGAAATCGTGCAGCAGGATCGCCCCGTTCGCATTCAGGCAGGCGAGCGCGCCGGCGACATCGGCGTACACGTCGCTGGCGCGGTGGCTGCCATCGATGAAGATGAAGTCGAAGCGCTCGGCGTTGCTGCGAAAGAACGTCTCCGAGCCGCTGCTGTGCAGCTGCACCAGCTCCTCGACGCCCAGGCGCTCCAGCATCTCGCCCGGCGGGTAGGGCAGGCCGCTGCGGCGCCAGATGCCTTGCTCGGGATCGTTGACATCGACGACGTCGACGCTGGCGATCCCGCGCGTCTCTACGCCGAGATCGCTAAGCGCCATGGCCATGAACGCGGTCGAAGCCGCGTTGCAGGTGCCGATCTCCAGCACCGCGCGCGGCCGCAGCGCGTGTACGAGCTGGAATAGCGCGCGCAGATCGCCGGCGTTGGCGGCGTCCTTGATGCGGTCGAGCCCAAGCGTGGCGAAACGCACCGCGGCGATTTCGTAAGCTGCTATCGCGGCGGGATCGGAAAGCAGAGCCATCACGTCGAGCCGGGAAATGGCCCGCAGATTGTGCGCCTCGATCGCCCGCTTGGGGTGCGTCCACAGGTGCGCGGCCTGCAGACCGCTATTCAGCGTGGAATTGGATTTCAGCCATTGGCTCAGCATGCGCCGCCTCCCGCGCTCCCCGCCGGCGCGAGGAGTCAGACCGGATGGGAACGCTTGAGGCGGACGCGGGGTCCCTGGGCTCAGGCCCGCTTGGTTTTCCGTGTGCGCTTGCGCTTCAGGGCCACGACCGGCGCCTGGGCCTCGCCGTACATGGTGGGCCACGGCGCGTCCTTGGATTCGATCGTCACCGCATCGCCGAAGCCGTTGAAGCGCGTCGCCATCGCCATGCCGTAAGCGCCGAGCGAACCGATCTCGATGAGATCGCCTTCCTGGATGTCGGCCGGCAGCATGAACGGGCCTGCGGCCGCATCCATGGAATCGCAGGTCGGCCCGTAAAGCCGGAACGGCGCGAGCTTGGCGCGGCTGGGCTCGGCGCGCAGCAGCTTGGCCGGGAAGGCCCAGTTCAAGTGCGTGGCGTCGAAGAGCGTACCGAATGCACCGTCATTGAGGTAGAGCGCATCGCCCTTGCGCAGCTCCACGCGCGTGACGGTGGAGCCGGCTTCGGCGACGAGCGCTCGGCCAGGCTCGGCCCAGAGCTTGGCGTTCTGGGCGACGAACATCTCTTCAAAGCCGTTCCCGATCGCATCGACGTACTCGATCATCGGCGGGGGCGTCATGCCGGGGTAGATGGCCGGAAAGCCGCCGCCGACATCGACAATGTCCACGACCACCCCCGCCTTCACGATGGCGCGGTTGACCATGTCCATCGCCGTGCGGAACGCGTCCGGACGCATGCACTGGCTGCCGACATGGAAGCAAACGCCCAGCATTTCCTCGCTCACCGAACGCGCGCGGCGCAGCAGCGCCGGCGCTTCCTCGGCCGTCGCCCCGAATTTGCGGGTCAGGGGATAGGCGGCGCCTTCTCCGGTGACGGCGAAGCGGACCACAAGAGTCAAATCCTTGGCGTTATTGGTTTCGACCAGGATCTTTTCGAGTTCGTCCTCGCTGTCGAGGGCGAAGGTCTTCACGCCGAAATCGTGGAAGGCGCGGGCGATGGCGCGCCGGCTCTTCACCGGGTGCATGAAGGCGATCTGCGCGTCTGGAAAGCGGCTCGCGATCAGCTGCGCCTCGGCGTCGGAGGCGACGTCGAAATTCTTGATGCCCGCATTCCAGAGCGCGTCCAGCACCCACGCGGAAGGGTTCGCCTTCACGGCGTAGAACACTTCGCCCGGAAAGTGCTGCAGGAACCATTGCGCCGCCGCCGTGACGCGGTGCGGACGAGCAATAGCGATAGGACCTTCCGGCGCTTGACGCGTCGTGAGGTCGAGTGGCGAGAGGACGTAGTCCATCCGGCAACTCCCAAAACTGCGTTGAAGGCATTCAACGCGGTAGAACCCAGGCCGGCGTTAGTCGGACATGCTTAAATGTCAGGTCCGCTCCCTACGCCGCTTTTTAGGCGGAGCTTGCGCCGGGGGAACCGCTCTGGAAGCCTCCTGCTTCCGGTCGTTGCGGTCCCCCAGGTGGCCTGGGCCGAGGGGGCGTTAGTGGACGCTGTTTCCAGGTCCGCCGGTGAAACGCCACATATGTGCGTTCCCTCCGGATGTAAAGACCAAATGGTTGCTAATTTCCTCATCGAAACATGGCGCTGCGGCGCCAATGCCACGTCACGAAACTGCTATCCCACTGACGCCGAGGCGTCGCTGAACTGTCGCGCGGGCTTCATCGAGGCCGCCTAGCCCCTGCCTCGCCCAACATGGGCAGGTTCATCAGGGGTGTTCGATGACGAAGAAAATGCTTACCAGGAGCGCGGTGGCGGCGCTGGCCACGATTGCGGGCGTCGGCGCTGCGCAAGCGCAGTCGGGGCCGTCGCATACGACAAGCTGGACCGGCACGGTGGGCGAGGATCGCTACGGCGAGGCCCGTTTCAAGCTGCGCGGCCGCTTTCAATACGACATCACCTCCGCTGAGTGGGACGACGGCCAAGACGATGCGTTCCGCAGCTACACGCGGCGCGCATTCCTGGGTGCGCAGGGACGCTTCAACGAGAACTGGCGTTACAAGGTCGATTTCGTTCTGACCCCATCTGCCGGCGAGATCGGCGTCGACGATGCGTACATCGAATATGTCGCCGACAACTGGTCGCTCGTCTTCGGCGAGGCCAATATCACCTCGCCGCTGGAAGACCGCATCTCCTCGCTCGACATTCCGCTCATCGAGCGCTCCAGCGTCATCAACAGCTTCGGCTACGGTCGTCTGGCCGGCGTCACCTTTCTGACCGGCGGCGCCAATTGGTCGGCGGCCGCTGCGATTCAGGGCGAATCGCTCAACAGCAGCGAAAATTTCGACACCGACGAAACTACCGCCGTCAGCACGCGCCTTACCTTCGCGCCGATCTTCTCTACCACGCCCGAGGGCATGACGCTGGTTCATCTCGGCGCGCATGCGCGCCTGCGCGATACAGCCGACAATCCCGACTTCAATTACCGCCCGCGTCCGTTTCTGGGCCGCGGCGACCGTTGGATCGCTAACGCCGCCGTAGGCGATCGCGATGCCGCATACGGCGTCGAAGCCGCCCTCCAGCTCGGGGCCTTCGGAGCACAAGCCGAATACATCATGCTCGACGGCGAAGGCGCGGGCGGCGATTTCGACGCCGACGGGTATTACGTCGACCTCTACTGGTCGATCACCGGCGAAAGCCGCAACTATCGCGGCAATCAGGGCTCATTCGGAGCAATTGCGCCGCGGAACTCCGTCGCGGATGGCGGCCCCGGGCATTGGATGCTGTCAGCGCGCTACGACTATATCGACCTCACCGATGTGGCGTTCGGCGCTCAACGCGGCGAGCAATCGGCGTGGGCGGTCGGCGTCGATTGGGTTCCGATCGATCATGTCCGCGTCAAGCTGAACTACGCGTTGACGGACATGGAGCGCGCGGCCGGCCCTGCTGCCGAAGCCCAGATCGTCACGTTGCGCACGCAGTTCGATTTCTGAAGCCCCGCAACTGACGGAGAGACGCGTTGCCTCTCTCCGTCGCTTTTTCCGATCCATCAACGGAGCAAGACATGAACATCCTCAAGACAGCGATCGCGGCCATCGCCGCCACCACGCTGAGCGCGGGCGGCGCGCTCGCGCAACAAGCCTTCACTATTCAGATCGACGGATCGTCGACCGTGTTTCCGATCTCGGAAGCCGTCGCCGAAGCATTCCAACAACAAACACAAGGCCGTGTGCGCGTCGCGGTCGGCGAGTCGGGCTCCAGTTCAGGCATGCGCCGGTTCTGCCGCGGTGAGATTCACATCGCCGATTCCTCGCGCCCGATCCGCGGCTCCGAAATGGAAGCTTGTCGCGCGGCGGGCATCGGTTTCGTGGAGATTCCGGTGGCCTTCGACGGCATCACGGTCGTCGTGCATCCCTCGAACCCCATGACCTCGATCTCGGTTGCGCAACTTCGCAGGATTTGGGCGCCCGACTCCAACGTGAACAATTTCAGCGCCGTCGGCGGGCCGGATCGGCAGATGCAGCTTTACGGCCCTGGCTCTGCCTCCGGGACGTTCGAGTATTTCACCGAAGCGATCGTCGGAACCGCGCGGTCATCGCGCACCGACTATACCCCTTCCGAAGACGACAACGTGCTGGTGCAGGGCGTCGCGTCCAATCCGGGCGGCATGGCTTATTTCGGACTGGCCTATTACGAAGAGAATCGTAATCGGCTGAAGGCGCTGTCGATTTCGAACGGCGGCGGCGCGGCGGTCGCGCCGAACCGGCAGACGGTAGAAAACGGCACGTACGCGCCACTGTCGCGGCCGATCTTCATTTACGTCAACGCCGCCGCGTTGCGCCGTCCGCAAGTGCAGCAATTCGTGCAGTATTACGTCAATAACGCGGCGCGAATCTCGGCCCAGGTCGGCTATATCCCCCTGCCTTCGGCGGCTTACCAAGCATACCTGCAACGCGTTCAACGCCGCCAACAGGGCACTGCGTTCGCCGGCCGCCCGATCATCGGCGCCAGCATCGAGGAAGTGCTGGGCCGCCAGCTTGTGCTGGAAGAAGTGCAACGCTAGCGGCCGGGCGGGAGGCGCTCCTTTAGCGCCTCCCGTGGTCAGGCGGGGCCGGCGATGCGGTCGAGCCGATGTGAAACTGTCACAAAACTGTACTAGCGAGGGCCCGCCGAGGCGGGTGAGTCGGGCCCGCAGCGTTGTTGGGGCAGATGGTGGAACGCGACTTCACCCAAACGAAAGTGCGCTGGGGCGAACGCATCATGGAGGGTTTGCTGTTTGCAGCGGCCGCTCTCGCCATAGCGGTCGTGTTCGGCATCGTCTATGTCGTTGTCTCCGAATCGACCAAGTTCTTCAGCCACGTCTCGGTCCTTGAGTTTCTGACCTCCACCACCTGGACGCCGCTGTTCGACAATCCCCAGTACGGCATTATGCCGCTGCTGAGCGGCACGTTCATGGCCACGCTGGTGGCGCTGGCCGTTGCCGTGCCGCTGGGTCTTCTGGTGGCGATCTATCTCAGCGAGTTCGCCGGCAATCGCACCCGCGAGACGATCAAGCCGACGCTTGAACTGCTCGCGGCGGTGCCGACCGTCGTCTACGGCTATTTTGCGCTTCTGTTCGTGACGCCGCTGCTGCAGCAATGGCTTCGACCGTTCGGCGTAGAATTGCCCTCGTTCAACCTGCTCGGCGCTGGCCTCGTCATGGGCCTCATGATCATTCCCTACATCGCCTCGCTTTCGGAAGATGCAATGCGCGCGGTGCCGCGCTCCATGCGCGACGGCTCCTTTGCAATGGGCGCGACAAGATTGGAGACGGCGTTTCGCGTCGTCGTGCCGGCGGCCGTTTCCGGCGTGGTCGGCGCCGTAATTCTCGGCATGTCGCGTGCGATCGGCGAGACCATGATCGTCGTGGTTGCGGGCGGACAGATGCCGCAAATGGTGACAAGTCCGACCCAGCAAGGCGCCACGGTGACGGCCTTCATGGCGCAAGTCGCACTGGGCGATCTGCCCTACGGCACGCTGGAGTACAACTCGATCTTCGCGGCGGGCCTTGCCTTGCTGGTGCTGACGCTCCTGTTCAATTTCGTCGCGTTTTGGCTGCAGCGCCGGTTCCGGGAGGCCTATTAATGACGGCTGTGGACGTCGAGCGCGTGCGCGATATCACAGCGCGCCACCCCGGACTGGAACTGCGCCGTTTCAAAGACCGCAGTTTTATCATCTGGGGAATTCTCGCGACGATCATCGGCCTTGGCACGCTGCTCACGCTCGTTCTGGAGCTGATGCACGACGCCAGCCTCTGGCCGTTTTCGCCGTGGGGCGAAAGCGTGCTTTCGCTGCGGTTTTTCACCAGCTTTCCGTCAGCAGATCCCGCCGAGGCCGGCATCTTGTCAGCATGGGTCGGTTCGATCTTGGTGATCGCTGCGACGGCGGTGATCTCTATCCCGGTCGGCATCCTCGCGGGCGTGTATCTCGAGGAATATGCGCCGAAGAACCCCGTCACCAGCGCGATCGAGATTGCGGTCAATAACCTTGCGGGGGTGCCGTCTATCCTGTTCGGGCTCATGGCCCTGGGGATATTCGTGCAGGTGCTTGGCAATCCGGCGAACTACCCGGATTTTCTGCCCGCAGCAGTCCGCAACGCGGCGGCCGATGCGCTCGGACAATCGATCCTGACCGCCGGCATTACGCTGGCGCTGCTCATTCTTCCTGTCATCATCGTTGCGACGCGTGAAGCCGTGCGTGGCGTGCCGCAGGATATCCGCCATGCGGCGCTCGCCGTCGGCGCCACCAAGTGGCAGACAACGCGCCATCACGTCTTGCCTTACGCGCTGCCCGGCGTGGTTACCGGCGTTATCATCGGCATCTCGCGCGCGCTTGGCGAAACAGCGCCGCTCATCATGATAGGCGGCCTCACGTTCGTCGCGTTCCTGCCGATTACGCGCCCGGGCGACCCCACGTTCGAAACGATCGGCGTCCTCGATGAGTACGGCGCGGCCGTGGATCCCACAGCCACACAGAGCGTGCGCATCGAACATGACGGCGTTGTGGTGCTCCCCGACTTCTCGGAGGCGCCGGTCGAAGCGGGACAGACCTACGAATTGCCGCACGGCACGATCGTTCAGTCGTCCGCCAGCTGGGGCGACGCCATCGCCAGCTGGTCGCCCACCAATTGGTTGGGTCAGGAATTCACCGTGCTGCCGATCCAAATGTTCAACTGGACGTCGCGGCCGCAAGCTGAATTCCTGGAGCTCGCCGCCGCCGCCGGCCTCGTCCTGCTGGCCATCACGCTCTTGATGAACGGCGTGGCGATCTGGCTGCGCTACCGGCTGCGTAAGAGCATCAAGTGGTAGCAATTAGCCCCTGCGCGCCTCGCGCTGCTCGCGTCTTGCCTGGCGCTTAAGTCGCCGACGTTCTCTCGCGCGGGCGCGCAGATCCCGCAGTTTGTGCCAGAAGCGGCGTCCCTTTTCTTTTGGCAGGGGTTCGAGATTGCGGCGGAATTCCTCGGCGCAGGCGCGCCAGGAATACTTCTCCGCAAGCGCCCGCGCATCTTCGCGCGAACAGGCCAGCGCATCGAGGCAGGCCTTTCGCAGATCGTGATCCACTGCGCCGGCGCCTGTGCCCGGCAGGATGTCTTTCGGTCCTGGCGCGACAAAGCCGGCGACCGGCGTGCCGCAGGCCGCTGCTTCCAGTATCACGAGGCCGAACGTGTCGGTGAGGCTGGGAAAAACGAACACATCAGCGTCGGCGTAATGGCGCGCCAGCTCATCGCCGAACTTGGAGCCGGTGAACACCGCCTCGGGGTATTTCCGCACCAAATCTTCGCGTGCGGGGCCATCGCCCACAACCACTTTCGTGCCCGGCAGGTCGAGTTCGAGAAAAGCCTCTATGTTCTTCTCCACCGAGACGCGTCCGACATACGCGAAGACGGGTTTTTCGAGATTGGCGTATACGCCGCCGTCGACGCCGCGTTTACTGGGGTGGAACAGGTCTACGTCGACGCCGCGGCTCCAGAGCGCGATGTTGCGGAAGCCTTGCAGACGCAAACGCTCCATCATTGTCGGCGTCGCCACCATCACGCGACCGGACTTGTCGTGGAAGGCGTGCATGTAGCGATAGCCCGCCCAAAGCGGGATCCACCAGAACCGCGCCGTCACGTACTCCGGAAATTGCGTGTGGTAGCTCGTTGTGAACGGAAACTTGTGTTTGAGGCAGACCGCGCGGGCGTCCCAGCCCAGCGTGCCTTCGGTGGCGATGTGCACGGCGTCCGGCGCGAAGGTGAGAAAGCGATCCTCAACATCCTCCCGTGCGCCGAGGGCGAGCCGGATCTCGGAATAGGTGATGAGCGGTACGGTGTTTGGATAGTCGGCCGGGGAGACCACCTCGATCTCACAGCCCATAGCGCGGAGTTCGCGCATGGTGTTCGACAAAGTGCGCACGACCCCGTTCACCTGGGGCTCCCAGGCGTCGGTCACGAGCATGATGCGGGACGGCAGTTTTTCCCCTGCGCCCTCGGCCTCATACAGCTCGTCGTCAGCGGGCGTCGTGTCAGCTTCGGTGCTCACGGCGTCGTCTCTCACCACGGGGGCGCAGCCCGCGCAAGGCCCCGTCGGCGCCGCTTGCTCTTGGCCGCAGAGGCGCGCACATGACGGCCATGCAGTCCGCCGCCAAGACTTATCCCCCCGCCGCCATCGATTGGGATGCGCTCGACGCGCTCAAGTACGCCGATGAGGACGCCGCCGTCGCCGCCTTGATCGCCGAGCCGCCACTCGATCCTGCCGCCCGCGCCAGCGTCGCAGCCGAGGCGCGGGCGCTGGTTATGCGCGCACGGGAGCTGAAGCACCGCAAGGGCGTAATGGAGAGCTTTCTTGAAGAGTACGGACTCTCCACAGCCGAGGGGCTTGCGCTCATGTGCCTAGCCGAGGCGCTGCTGCGTGTGCCGGACGATGAGACGGTGGACAAGCTGATTGCCGAAAAAATCAGCACCGGACGCTGGAACGAGCATCTTGGCAGATCGGACCACTGGCTGGTGAATGCCGGCACGTGGGGTTTGATGCTGACGGGCGGCATCGTCAAACTTCCGGAAGAGATCCACGATGCCAGCCATTTCCTCGGCAGCTTGACGCGCCGCATGGGCGAGCCGGCGATCCGGCTGGCCGTCAATCAGGCCATGGTCATCCTCGGCCGCCAATTCGTGCTCGGACGCACCATTGAAGCTGCGATGAAGCGCGGCGCCGGCATGGTGCGCAGCGGCGTCGCCAGCCGTTTCTCGTTCGACATGCTGGGCGAGGGCGCGCGCACGACAGCGGACGCCGAGCGATATCTTGCGAGCTATGCGAACGCTGTGGATGCTGTTGGTCGCGCTTCAGAAGGGCAAGGGCCGCATGCTGCATCGGGCATATCGGTAAAGCTCTCCGCGCTCCACCCCCGCTACGAGGCGCGGCTCGAAGAGCGGGTCTTCACCGAGCTTTACCCGCGCGTGCTGCAGCTCGCGGAAGCGGCGAAGAAGTGGAACATCGGCCTTACCATCGATGCGGAAGAAGCCGACAGGCTGGTGCTGTCACTGAAGTTATTCGAACGATTGGCGCTTGAGCCTTCGCTAGGCGACTGGGAGGGGATCGGGTTGGCCGTGCAGGCCTATCAGAAACGCACCCGCGCGCTCATCGAACGGCTTGCCTCTCTTGCGCGGCGCCGCGGCGCGCCGATCCAGGCTCGCCTCGTGAAAGGCGCTTACTGGGATGGCGAGATCAAGCGCGCGCAGATCATGGGCCGGCCGGACTTCCCTGTGTTCACAACCAAGGCCGCGACCGATGTATATTATCTCGCGTGCGCGCGAGATTTGATCGCGGCGCGCGGCGCGATCTTTCCGCAATTCGCCACGCACAATGCCCATACTGTCGCAGCGGTGCGGCGCATGGCGCTGGCGGCGGGGCATGACGGCTATGAGTTCCAGCGCCTGCACGGCATGGGCGAGGCGCTCTACGCCGCGCTCGATCCACCTGCGCCAGTGCGGGTCTATGCGCCGGTGGGCGGGCATGAGGACTTGCTGCCATACCTGGTGCGGCGTCTGCTTGAGAACGGCGCCAACACCTCGTTCGTGCACTCCTTCCTCGACGAGGATGTCGCGCCTGAAATTGTCGCAGCGGATCCGCTCGTCGCGCTGGAAGCGACGCCGCGCCGCCATCCGCGGCTGCCGCCGCCGCCGCAACTCTATGGCGCTAGCCGCCGCAATTCGACCGGCCGCGACCTTTCGATCGGCAGCGAGCGCGCGGCGATTCTGCGCGCAGCCGATCGACTCGAAGCGCCGAAACTGAGCGCGCTCGCGCCCGCGCAAGCCATCGGCACCGCGCAAGCCGCATTCAAGGACTGGAACGGGCGCGGCGGGGCCGTGCGCGGCGCCATCCTTCGCGCCATGGCCGATGCGCTGCAGGCTCATGAAGATGTCCTGGTCGCGCTTACCGCGAAGGAAGCGGGGCGGAACCTGCAGGATTCAATCGACGAAGTTCGCGAGGCAGTGGACTTTTGCCGTTATTACGCCGCCGAGGCCGAGCGACTTTTCTCCGGGCCGCGCGCGTTGCCTTCGCCGGCCGGCGAGACCGACCACCTCGAACTGCACGGACGCGGCGTCTTCGTCTGTATCAGCCCATGGAATTTCCCGCTGGCGATCTTCACCGGTCAGCTCGCAGCCGCTCTCGCCGCCGGCAACACGGTTGTCGCCAAGCCGGCTGAGCAGACGCCGCTGATCGCCGAAGCCGCGGTAGAGCTCTTCTATGCTGCGGGGCTGCCGCGCGACGTATTGCAGCTTGTTCAGGGCGACGGCGCGGTCGGCCGCGAGCTCGTTGCAGACCCGCGTATCGCCGGCGTCGCTTTCACTGGCTCTACGGAAGTCGCCCGCCTGATTAATCGCACCCTTGCCGCCAAGGATGGCCCGATCGTGCCGCTGATCGCCGAAACCGGCGGTCTCAACGGGCTCTTCGTGGATACGACCGCGCTCAAAGAGCAGGTCGTCGACGATGTGCTTGTCTCTGCATTCAATTCTGCAGGCCAGCGCTGTTCAAGCCTGCGTATCCTCTTCCTTCCGCACGACACGGCAGACGAAGTGCTCGAAACGTTGCTCGGCGCAATGGATGAACTCGTCGTCGGCGATCCACTCGATCCGCGCACTGACATTGGCCCGATCATCGACGCGGAGGCGAAGGCGAACCTCGAAAAACACATGGCGCGCATGCGCACCGAAGCGCGCGTCTTGAAGCAGGTCGATGTTTCACATCTGGGCGGCAACTTCTTCGGTCCCGCTGCGATCGAGCTGCGAGGTCTCGATCAGATCGACAAGGAAGTGTTCGGCCCGATCCTGCATGTGATCCGCTACGACCCGGCAAAGGTCGCGGAGGTCGGAGAAGAGTTAGCGGCGAAGGGCTACGGCCTCACGCTCGGCGTACACTCGCGACTCGACAGCTTTGCAGAGGAGGTGCGCGCGGTGGTTCCGGCCGGCAATTGCTACGTCAACCGCACCATCGTCGGCGCTGTGGTCGGGGTGCAACCGTTCGGGGGCTCGGGCTTGAGCGGCACGGGGCCCAAGGCAGGCGGGCCGCATTATCTGCCGCGCTTCGCGGAGGAACGCGCCGTCTCCGTAAACATCGCCGCCCAGGGCGGCGATCCGCATTTGCTGAATTTGTAGAGCAGCAGGGCATTCATGGAGAAGGCAGTATGTTAATACGCAACCTGTTTTCGCCCGCTCTCTCATTCTGCTGTCCTGATTATGCCTGACAACGTCACGCCGTTCCGTCGCCCGAAGCCGCGGCCCGTGGCCCCGCAACGCGGCGGCGGCTGGGGGTTCAAGACGCATCGCGGCAAGGTTGTGCTCGTGCATGGGCTGACTTTGATCGCATTCACAGCGGCCATCATCGGCACACCGGCGGTGAACTTCCTGTTCGCCGATCCAACAGAGGGGTTGATCTCGCAGGCGCGTCTCGTCAGCTGGATAGTCGGGCTTGTCGCCGCCATCGCAGCGGTCGTTGTCGCGTATTCAAATCGCGGGGCCGCGATGCCGTGGGCGAACACGCACCACGAGCAGGCCATGCGCACGCTGCTGATCGGTTACGCCATCTGGGTCGTTGCGGGGCTGCTGGTGTACGTTCACGGCATATTGTCGATCGCGACGATCTTCATCCAGTTTGGCGTGTTCGTCTGGGCGGCGTTGCGCGCCGGCGTCGGGCTTGTGCTTGGGGTGATGCGCAAGCCGGTTGGCAATCCGCGCGGCTGGCTGCTCTAGGCGGAATTACTCGACGATCCGACACCCGTAATCGGTCTCGAACGTCGCCTCGGAGCGGATTGCGCCGAACAGGAGGCTGGCGCGCACGTTATCGCCTGCCGCGGAGATCGCGATGTTGCGCCTTACATCTTGTGGATAATCGGCCAGGCAGGCCTCGAGCGTGCGGCCGCTGACATGCATGCAAGAGCATAATTGCTTGGCGGCGTAACCCGTGGCGATTTGCGCATAGGCCAATTGATCGCGCGAACTCCAGGCGCCGCCCGCCGCGGCTGCGACGATCACAACCAACACGATCAGCCAAATCCAACGTTTGCGCAGCACCGGCGCCTCCCCCTACACTCCGCGCCAGCATAGCAACGGCGAGGGGATGCGTCATGCTGCGCAGCATTCTGGCGGCGGCGGTTTGGGGGTTGGCGAGCGTAGCGGCGGCGCAGGAGCTGCACCCGCTGCCGACGCAGCCCGCGGGCGTTCCCTGGCCGACCCAGGATTGGCAGGGCGCCCCGTTGCCTCCCGACGTCGACGGCGCGGCCTTCGATCTGGCGGTCACAGAAGCGTTTGCTGGCGAGCATCCGCTGATGGGTGAAACACGCGCGGTCCTCGTCGTGCAATCGGGGCGGATCGTCTTCGAGCGCTACGGCGAGGGCTATACGCGCGACACCCGTCTCATTTCCTGGTCGATGGCGAAGTCGGTCACACACGCGCTCGTGGGCGCCGCCGTATTACAGGACCGCGTGGCGCTCGACACGCCGATGGGCAATCCGCATTGGCGCGCAGGCGATCGGCGCGCCTCGATTACGTGGCGCGACTGGCTCAACATGGTCGATGGCCAGGACTATCTGGAAATTGGCGCCCCGAGCATTTTGGCCAACGACGTTACCCACATGCTCTACGGCCGCGGCCGCCGCGATACGGCTCGTTTTGCGGCGGGACTGGAGCTGGTCCACGATCCGGGGGGCCATTGGAATTACAACTCTGCCGGTACGATTCTCATTGCCGATGCGCTCACGCGCGCCATCGTGCCGGATCCGGCTGATGCAAACGACCGGCGCAGCCAAATGCGCGCTTGGATGCAAAGTTCGCTGTTCGGCCCCATCGGCATGAATCCCGTGGTCGAGTTCGATCCACAAGGACTTTATTACGGCAGCGCCCTGGTCTGGGCGACGGCGCGAGACTGGGCGCGCTTCGGCTACCTTTATCTTCGGGATGGTGTCTGGGATGACCGGCGGGTGCTTCCGGAGGGTTGGGTCGACTTCGCCCGCACGCCGGGACCGGCGTCGAACACGGATGTCTACGGTGCGCACTGGTGGCTCACGCCGCGCGCCGGAGCGGGCCGCCCACAACGCTCACTCATTACTGGCGACGAGATGCGCGACGCGTTTTCCGCGCAAGGACACGAAGGTCAGATTGTGGTGATCGTGCCTTCGAAGGATCTTGTGCTCGTGCGCCTCGGGCGCTTTGACGGCGGCGGCGAAGCATGGGATTCGCTCGGCGACTGGGCCACGCGTCTTGCCGGCGCGTTTGGCGATCGGCCTTTGCAGTAGAAGGAGGCGGCTATGGTTGGCGAGGTCGATGGCCACGAGGCGAAGGCGAAGGCCGCGAGGATGCTGCGTGACGCGGGATTCAAGTACTTGGCGGCAGAGTTGGAGCACGGCTCGCTTTACGGCCTGTCCAGGGACGAGCCCTTTTTCCTCTTGTGCGGCCGTGATCGGCTCGCGCCAACCGCGATCAAAGCCTGGATTGAGGCCGCGCGCATTTCCAACGTGCCGGACCACAAGCTGGAGTCCGCACATGAAACCATAGAAGCCATCGAAGGCTGGCCGGGCGACCGGCACTACCCGGATTAAGCGGCGCGCAACAAGGCGTGGGCGCGGTCGATCGTTTTGTAGATGTTTGCGCGCGCATCGTCGATACAGGTCCGATCGAGGACCAGCCCGAGTGTGTTCAGCTCCTCGGCCACTTCCGGTTCATCCTGCATCTCCGCGAGCAGGGCTGTGCCTTGAACGCGGTTGACGAACGCGGCGACGCCAGCGCCGCGCGCATCCAGGACGCGCAGACGCAGCTGCCGCAACGCCGTGTTTAGCGGGGGCGGCTGGGACGTCGCCTGTTTGCGGCGACGCTCAATCAGCCGCAGACCTTCGCTTTGGCGCCGGTCGGGCCCGAAATAGCTCTCGCAATCAACCCACAACATAGCATTCTCGTCGCCGCATCATGCGGCCATGGCTTTCTGCCTACGGCCGATTGTTGCGCCAATTTGTTTGTGGAAGTGTTCATCGGCTTGGTGAAAACGCGTTGAGGTTGAAGTGCGTTAGCCAAGCCCTAGCATCGCGCGCACATCGGCTGGGGTCGCGCCGCTGTCGCGCAAGGCGCGCAGCGTCGCCGCTCTATCTCGCTTGGCGAGCCGCTTGCCATCGGCTCCGAGGATAAGCTTATGGTGCCGATACACGGGTTGCGGCAGATCGAGCAGCTTCTGCAACAGCACATGCAAATGAGCGCTTCCACGTAGGTCCTCGCCGCGAATGACATGCGTAACCCCCTGAAGCGCGTCGTCCCAAATTGAGGCGAGGTGGTAGCTGGTGAGAAAGTCTTTGCGCGCCAACACAACGTCTCCCAGTTTCTCGGGCTCTGCACGGACGGGCCCGGTCTCATCTTCGAACACCAGCGCGAAATATCCCGGCCCCAGCGCTGTCCGCGCTTTCTTAAGCGAGAGCCGCCACGCAAACGCCTCTCCCGCCGCGAGCCGCGCGGCTTCCTCTTCCGGCGCCAGCGCGCCGCCGACGAAGACCTCGGCGGCGCCGTGCGGCGCTGACGCAATCGCTTCGGCGATTTCCCGCCGGGTGCGGAAGTCGCGGTAGACGAGATCGCGATCGATGAGGCTTAACAGGACGTTTTCATAGGCCGTCATGTGCTCGGACTGGCGCCGGATCGGCTCTTCCCAGCGCAGACCAAGCCAGGCGAGATCTGCGTAGATGGCAGCCTCGAACTCCGGTCGCGCACGTCCTTGATCGATGTCTTCGACACGCAGCAGAAAGCGTCCCCCGGCAGATTGCGCCGCATCGAAAGCCGTCAACGCCGAGTAGGCGTGGCCGAGGTGCAGGTAGCCCGTGGGGGAGGGCGCGAAGCGCGTGACGAAGGACATGCGCCTCTCTTAGCGCAAGGCAGGATGGTGCGCTCCGGCTCCGTCCGCGACGTCCCCACTTGCGTTGGCAGAAGCGCTCGCTACTCAGGCGCCATGACCGTTTTCCTCGATGGCCCGCGGATGCCGCCGGCGCGCGGCGGCAAGCCGGACGCGCTGGTGATTCTGCTGCACGGCTACGGCTCGAATGGCGCTGATCTCATCAGCCTGGCGCCGTATTGGTCCAAAGACCTGCCCGGAGCGGCGTTCGTCTCGCCGAACGCGATCGAGCCGGCGCCGCAGGCGCCCGGCGGCTATCAATGGTTTCCGATCTCCAATCTCGACCCGCACCTGATGGAGCAGGGCGCCCGCATGGCCTCACCTTCGGTCGATCGCTTTATCGATCGCGAGTTGGAGAAGTACGGGCTCGATCACTCTCGGCTAGCGCTCGTGGGCTTCAGCCAAGGCACGATGGTGGCGTTGCATGTCGCCTTGCGGCGCGAACAGCCTCCTGCCGCAGTGCTTGGCTTCTCCGGCATGCTGGTTGGCGCGCAGGCGCTTCAGGAGCAGATGCGTTCGCGCCCGCCTATCCTGCTGATCCACGGTGATCGGGACCCAACCATTCCCATGCCGTACATGCTCGAGACGGCTGAGGCGCTGGCCGCCGCCGGACATGGCGCGCAATGGCACATCTCTTACGGGACGCCGCATTCAATTGGCCAGGACGGCTTGGAGCTGGGCGGGGCTTTCCTGGCGCGCTATTTAAGTACGCCGATCACCGCCGCCCGTTGATTTTCCGCCAGACGTTGCCGTGCTGTCACGAACCTCAGGCTGCAAATCAGCTATAGAGGGCCTGCGCCTGTGCTATACTGC
The DNA here is from genome assembly GCA_964540785.1 of uncultured Terricaulis sp. Classification (GTDB taxonomy): domain Bacteria; phylum Pseudomonadota; class Alphaproteobacteria; order Caulobacterales; family Aquidulcibacteraceae; genus Vitreimonas. Next base: position 7,694 of record CAZIOD010000037.1, on the reverse strand, counting down.
GGGTGCGAAAGGAGTACGGGTCTTCAGTCCAGCGCAGCTCATCACCCGGTTTTCGACCCTCCGGCGGCATTGGAGCTGCCGGTGATGAACGTTTCCAGCGCCCCCCTGGCAGGTTGGCCGGCGCTGGTGCTGAACGCGGACTTTCGCCCGCTCTCATATTATCCGCTATCGCTGTGGCCCTGGCAGGAGGTGGTGAAGGCCGTCTTCCTCGAGCGCGTCGACGTGGTCGCGCATTACGATCAGGTCGTCCACTCACCGTCGATCGAGATGAAGCTGCCCAGCGTCATCTCGCTCCGCGACTACGTGCATCAGGATCGCCCGCCGGCCTTCACCCGGTTCAACGTCTTCCTGCGCGATGGCTTTGCCTGCCAGTATTGCGGCGCCGTCGAGGATCTGACGTTTGACCATCTTGTGCCGCGCTCTAAAGGCGGGCGCACCACGTGGGAGAACATCGTCACGGCTTGCGCGCCGTGCAATTTGCGCAAGGGTGGACGGCTTGCGCGCCATGCTTCGATGCGTCCGCAGCGGCGGCCGCGACGGCCCAGCATGCACGAATTGCAGCACGTTGGGCGCCGCTTCCCGCCGCACTATTTGCACGAAAGCTGGATGGACTATCTTTATTGGGACGTGGAACTGGAGGCGTAAGCCGCCAGGACGCGGTGGAGAGCGGGACGCGCTATGGCGTCGGCCGCGGCGCGCAGTTCGGCGGACGCCGCCGCGCGCTTGGCCTCCGAATCGGGGCGATAGGGCGCTGATTGCCTCGGGGGCGCCTTCGCATAATGCTGCGTGCTTTCGATCATCCGCCGGATTTGCGTCGCGTTCGATTCAATGCCGAAGTGGCGAGGCAGCATTTGCAGCTCTGAGTGAAGATTCTCGTAGCGCACTAAGCGTCCGCGGCGGCGGTCGATCTGCACGATGGCGTCGCAGAATGCCGCATAGAGTCGGGCGAAGAATTCAGAACGCGAGCCGGATTCCGAGGCGGGATCGACAATCCCGGTCAGATGGCGGGCCGGTGGCGACTCTCCGCCCAGCCAGGCCGGCGGGTCGCGTAGAATCGCTTCGCCGACCTCCACCGGATCACGCACGCAGAACACCCAAGGTGTGTTTGGGAATGCTTCGGTAAGGACGTCGCAAAAGAGCGTGTTCCAGCTGCTTAGCTTCAGCACGAAGGGGCCGTCCCCATGCGCGGCGAACGCGGCGCCGAGACTGCGCAACGCAAGTGTGACCTGACGCAGCGAGCCCGCGGGCGGTGACAGCAATTCGTTGACGGGTAGCGGCTCGGAATAAACGGCAAGGTCGTCGAGCTGCTTCAAGGCCTGCGAAAGCACGGTAGAGCCGCAGCGCCCAACATGGAAAATAAGCCCGATCGGCGCCGCGCCGGGATCGGATTGGCCCAGTCGTTCGACTGGGATATGCGCCACCACCTCGGGCGCCTCTATGCGCCTCACGCTCTGGTGCATGAACGGGTCTTGGAGCTCGGCGGGGTCGATGTCCTTGAGCGCGAGGTAGAGCCCATCGGGCTTCAGGGCCGCGCGCGTCGGCAGGCCCCGGCTTTGCTGACGCTGCATGGCGGCCAGCAAAACATCGCCGGTTTGCTTGCGTCAACCGGGCGGTCCGCGGCGCCAGGACAGGTTTCTCTGTGGCGGCCTGAGATGGTAGCGTGCCGCTGTGACCGACCTCGCAACATTCCTCGCGCCGATCGACGTCGAGACATTCCGCTCCGACTATCTCGGTAAACGGCCGCTGCACATCCGCCGCGAAGGCGCGCCGCGGCCGGACATTTTCGACTGGGCGCGTTTCAACCGTGCGCTCGCCGTAACGCCCTACTGGACCGAGGATTCGCTCAAACTTTACTTCAACAACCGCGCCGCGCTCCGGGACAGCTATTGCGATCCGTCCGAGGGCAAGGGGCGCCGAGCGCTGGCCAATCCGGCCAAGGTGCAGGCGCTGGTGGCGCTGGGTGCGAGCGTGGTCGCCAATTTCGTGCATCGGGTCAGTCCGGAAGTGGCGGCGACGGTGCGTACGTTGGAGGATGAGTTTGCGGCGCGCGTATTTGCCAACGTTTATTGCTCGTTTCAGGGGGTTCAGGCGTTCCAGACCCACTACGATCTGCACGATGTGTTCGCGTATCAGGCCGAAGGGGAGAAGGTCTGGCGCATCTATGAAGCGCGCGCTGACGCGCCGACAACGACGCTGCCGCCAGGTGATGAGGTCGAACAATGGTTGATTAGGTCGCGCGGCGAAGTGCTTTTCGAAGCGCACATGAAGCCAGGCGACGTGCTTTATCTGCCGCGCGGGCAATATCATGACGCGCTCACCGGGGCGCAGGCGTCGCTGCACGTGACATTCGGCGTTTCGCCGGCCACCGGCTTGGCGCTGTTCAAATTGCTGGAGGCCGTTGCCGGCCAGGACCGGGAGTTTCGGGAATATCTGCCCGATGCGCGCAATGAAGCAGATCTTCGCGCGCGGCTGGCTTTGCTCGCCGATCGCATCAAGCAGATCGCGGTAACGCCGGCCTTCGCCATCGACGTGCTCAATCACCAACGCGGCTTGAGCACGCTCAGCCCGGACTACCATCTTCCCAACAGAAATCAGCCGGCGTGGTTCTCGGTCGTCGCGCGGGGACATCTGGTGCGCCGACATGAAGGCGTGTCGCTGGTGGTCGAGGGGCGCGAACTGCCGGTAGGCGCGCTATATCCCACCGTGGACTGGATGCTGCAGCAGCGGCGCTTCTCGTTGGATGAAGCGGCGGCGCGACAGCCGCGGACGCCGCCGGATGAACTCCGCGACCTCATCGGACGATTGCTGCAGGTCGGCCTCCTCCAAGAAGCGAAGATGACGTAAAGCGGGCCGCCGCTTATCTCGGCGGCCGCCCAGAGCTAGGACTTCGAGGCCATTGCGATGTTTCTGGAAATCAAGAACCTGCTGACCGAGCCCGAAGTGGCGCGCCTCGTTGCGCTCTCGAGCGAGATGAAGTTCGTCGACGGACGGGCCAGCAATAGCGGGTTCGCACAGAAGCAAAACCTCCAGGCCGATGCGGGCGACGCCGGCTACGCAGAATCGGTAAAGATCGTCGCGGACGCATTTGCACGCTCGCGGGAGTTTCGCGATTTCGCCTTTCCCCGCCGCATCGCGCCGCCTTTGCTGGCGCGCTATGAGCCAGGCATGAAGTATGGGCCACATGCTGATGCGGCCTTTCTGCCGTTGCCCGAAGGTCCGTTGCGCTCCGACGTGTCATGCACCGTCTTCCTCTCCGATCCGCGGTCGTATGAGGGCGGAGAACTCGTCATCCATCTGGGCGTCCGGGCGCTGGCGCTGAAGTCGGCGCCGGGCGGCGCAATCCTCTATCCGTCGACGACGTTGCACGAAGTTGCGCCGGTACGCTCAGGGCAACGGCTGGTCTCGCTGACCTTTATCGAAAGCGAGGTGCCAGACGAACAGGAGCGGGCGATCCTGTTCGAACTCGGCGAGATCAGCGCGCTGGAAGGCAATTCCATGAACTGGGTGAACCGGATGCGGCTTGAAGTCGTGCGGCAGAACCTGACCCGCAAATGGTCACGCTGAGACGACGCTCGCTGCGCTTGGCGATTGCCGGGCCGCATTGTCGAGCCATGCCAGGCCCTTGCGAATTTCCTCGCCATTACGACGCCGGGACTCCGTGACAATCTCTTGGCGAAGCGCCGGCGAATAGGGTTGGTCGGGAGCCTTGGAATAGCGTCGTAAGGCAGGGCTCTCCGCAGCAGCGGCGAAGGCCCTGTCGGGCCGCTCTATCCCCAGGTGCGACGAAATCGCCTGCAACGTTGGCGCCGGCGCCGCCAGGAAGGCGTCGAAATCGATCAAACGAACCCTGTCGCCGTGTTCGATTTCAACGTGTTTGTGCGTAAGCGTCTCGGCTAGCCACGTGAGGGCCGCGATCTCGCCGGGACTCATGGCGTACAGCGGCGTTGGCACGCTGACGCCGAGACGGCCGAGACGGCGGTAGCGCTCCGCACCCTGACCACGAAGATCGATATGCGAATTGCGCCCAGCCATGAGCGTGGCGAGATAAGGTTCGGGGCGCAAGTTCATGAGAATCGCGCGTGCGTCCGGTCTGGAGCGGAGCAATGCGGGTGCTATGCGCCCGGCGCTGCTGGTCGCTTTCACGACGACGGCTTCGGTGTCCGGATAGCCGCGGCTCCATAGCTGGCAGCAAAGCGCAAGTAAGGCGTGGGCCTGCGTTTCGCTCAGCAGGGCATGACCGGCGCCAAGATCGTCGAACGCCTCGGCAAGCACGCGGAGCGGCGCCGGTTCGCGCAGGCCGAGCACGCCGCCCAGCTCATCGAGCAGGCGGCTGATCAGGGTCGAGCCGACATGGCCGGCGTGAAAAATGAAGTGCAACGGACGGGGCTCCGGCGCGTCTCGAAGCAGGTCGGCGAGTTCACGGAAACCGATCCATCGACCCTCGGAATTCGGCGTCAGCACGCGATCGTCGAGAAAACTGGCCGTCTGTAAGGCCGACCTCGTCATTCTCAGGACCAAGACTTGTTCGCGCGCGATGCTGAGGTTTTGCGGATAAAAGGAAGGATCGCCAGGAAGACCCTCCCGAAGTTGATCTAAAGCGAGCCGCGCCATTGTGGCCGCACTTATAAGACCGGAAGGGCCAATATGGCGAGCCGTGACAGTACGAAGCCGCCGGAACAATTGACATGCGCGTCATTGGACGCGGTATGATCGACATTCTGCAGCGAACTCGCACAGTTTCGATAGCCATGCCAAATCATGTTCTTGAATCGGCGTCATTAGTAAGCCAGGCGACGGACGCTCTCGCCAGGGGCGAGGCGGCAAGAGCGCGCGACCTGCTGGACTCTCTTGTGACGCGTGGGCAGGCCGATGCACCGGTCTGGCTCTTGATGTCGCGCGCGTTGCGCGCGCTGGGGGATGCGGCGGGCGAAGGCGCGGCTATCGATCGCGCCCTGGCGGTGGCGCCGAAAGATCTGCGCGCCTTGTTGGCTAAGGGCGATCATCTCGCCGCCGCCGGCGATGCGCGAGGCGCCTCGTCATTTTACACCGCCGCGCTTCAATACATGCCGCGCTTCGACTCGCTGCCTTCCGATGTGCAGGACGGACTGAAGCGCGCGCAGTCGGCAACGCAGCGACTTGTCCGTGAGCTCGAAGACTTCGTGCGCAGCAAGCTGGATGAACAGGGCGTTGGCCCCCAGGCCGCGACACCCCGATTTCGCAATGCGCTCGATATCATGTTCGGCCGTAAACGACCGTACGTGCAACAGCCGCGCTATCTCTATTATCCCGAGCTGCCACAGATACAATTTTATGAACGCGATGCGTTTCCCTGGCTGAACCAGGTTGAAGCGGCCACCGCTGACATTCGCGGGGAGCTGAAGGCGGTCATTGGCGACGCCTTCCAACCTTATGTCACGCAGCGCGAGGGCCGCGTCCAAAAGGATCAGCTGGGCTTGGCCGATAACAAGGATTGGAGCGCATACTTCTTGCGCAAGGGCGGCGCCGAGCAGGCGGGCGCCGCGCATTGCCCACGCACTCTGGCGGCGCTGACCCACGCGCCGTTGACGACGATTCCCAGGCAGGCCCCCGCTATCCTGTTTTCAAAACTCGCCGGCGGCGCGCGCATACCCCCCCACAATGGCATGATCAACGTGCGCGCTATCTGCCATCTGCCGCTGATCGTGCCGCCCGGCTGCGGTTTTCGTGTTGGCAACGATGTTCGCGCTTGGGAAGAGGGCAAGGCTTGGGCGTTTGACGACACCATCGAGCATGAGGCGTGGAATAACAGCAGTGAGGACCGCTACATCCTGATCTTCGACGTGTGGCGCCCGGAGCTGAGCGCGGAAGAGCGCACCTGCATCGCCAGATTGTGTGAAGCGATCGACGCTTACCGGGGCCACGTGGCCTGGGACGTCTGAGGCGCGCTTGAATCAGGATATTCTCAGGCAGGCGGCGCGGCTCCGCGAGTCAGGGCGCTACCCGGAAGCGGAGGCGGCCTACAAGCGCGTGCTTGGCCTCGATCCGAACCAGCCGACATGCTGGTACAATCTTGGTTTCGTGCAGCGTATGCAGGGCCGCTTCGAAGACGCTCTGGCGTCCTACGAGCAAGCGCTGCAGCGCGGCGTCAGTGGGCCCGAGGAAGTGCATGTCAACCGCGCCGTCATTTATGCAGATCACCTGCGCCGCGAAGACGAGGCCGAACGCGAACTCGGCGCAGCGCTCAGGCACAATCGCCGCTATGCGCCCGCCCTATTCAATCTCGCGAATCTGAAGGAAGACCGCGGGCATCGAGCCGAAGCGATGGCGTTGTACGAACAAGTGCTCGCAATAGCGCCGCCGGCCTATGAGGCGCTTGCGCGGTTAGCCCAGATCGCGCCGGTGGAGTCGGCTGACGATGCCATGGTGCAGCGCGTGCGCAGCGCACTTGCAGCGCCGGATGCGAGCGGCGCGGATCGCGCGAGCCTGGCATTTGCCCTGGGACGCATGCTGGATCAGGCCGGCGCATATGCCGCGGCGTTCGAGGCGTTTGAGGACGCGAACCGTGCGAGCCGGGCAAGCGGCGGCGGGCGTGTGATCTATAAGCGCGCCGCGGAGGAGCGGCTGATCGGCGAGATCATCGCTGCCTTTCCCCAACCGGCTATCGAGAAAGGCGAGGGCCGCGCGCCGATCTTCATCTGCGGCATGTTTCGATCCGGTTCGACGCTGACCGAGCAGGTTCTGGCAGGCCACCCGCGCGTCACGGCGGGCGGCGAGCTCGACATTCTGCCGGCGATAGCGCGCGAGATCGGTTTCCCGGGGAGGTTGGAGGGCACGGCGGAGAGGGAGCTTGCGGCGCGCTATTGGGATCATCTGAGGCAACTCTATCCCGATGCAGAGCGCGTAACCGATAAACGCCCGGACAATTTTCTCTATATTGGCCTGATCAAGCGCCTGTTTCCGCAGGCGAAGATTGTCCACACGACCCGCCATCCGCTCGACAACGTTCTGTCGATCTACTTCCTCCATCTTGATCACAGCATGGGTTATGCGCTGGATCTCATGGATATTGCCCATCATTACCGGCAGTACCGGCGGCTCATGACGCACTGGAAGGCGCTCTATCCGGACGACATCCTCGACTTCGATTATGATGTCTTCGTACGTGAGCCGCGCCCTGCCGTGGAGCGCCTGCTGGCTTTTCTGGACCTGGAATGGGCCGAGGAATGCATGGCTTTCCATCGGCGCGACAATGCGGTGAAAACCGCGAGCGTCTGGCAGGTGCGCGAGCCCCTCTACCAGAGGTCATCTGGGCGGTGGCGAAATTACGCGGGGCAACTCGGACCGGTTCGGACCGCGTTGGCCGACCTGATCGGAGACGCCAATTAGCGCCGTCGGGCTCGCTTGACGGGAAGGGGGCGCGCCCGTATCTAGGCCGCCTCATTCGGAACGGCTGCGGCCAGGCGCCGCCCCGCCGATTGGACCTGGAATCTAGCGCGCCTCCGGGCGGCTCCCAAAGGGGCCGTCAGGCGCGCTGTTTGAGTTTGGAACGCTAGCCGGAAGAGAACAGGGCAGGATGCCGACGATCAACCAGCTGATCCGCAAGCCGCGGAGCCCGAAGCCGGTGCGCACCAAGGCGCCGGCCCTGAAGTCGAGCCCGCAGCGGCGCGGCGTCTGCACGCGCGTCTATACAACGACGCCGAAGAAGCCGAACTCGG
>CAZIOD010000036.1:0-24654 GCA_964540785.1 uncultured Terricaulis sp. | reverse complement strand
CCCCAGTCTTCGGCGTGGCGCGAGCCGATAACGAGAAGGCGCGCGGGCTTGTCGGCCCGGTTTTGCAGGTGATGGCCGTCGCGATCGCCGGCTTTGAAACCGGCGCAATCGCCGGCGCGCATGATTTCTTCGCCGGCGTCCGTGATGAGCACGAGTTCGCCCTCGAGCACATAGACGAATTCGTCTTCGTGGCTGTGCCAATGGCGCTGGCTGGACCAAACGCCAGGGTCGAGCGTGACCAGATTGACGCCGAATTGGCTAAGGCCCGCGGCGTCGCCCAGCCGCGCCCAGCGGCGATTCTTGCAGGGTTCGTTGTAAGGCGCGGGATAGCGCGTGCCCTCGCCCTTCGGCGCTGTGTCCAGATCGATTTTCTTCATGGCTCAGCCTCGTCTTTCACCGGCAGCACATCGAAGGTCAGCGTTAGAAGCTCCGCGCCTTCGACCGGCGCCACGCCGTGCCAGATATAGGATGGAAACAGCACCAACAGCCCTTCGCGCGGCTCGATCCAGCGCTCCGGGCCGCAATTGGCGACGGGGCGGTTGGGCGCGCCCAGCATGATGTGGCCGGCGCGGGGATATTTGCGCTGCTCGCCCGGCGCATGCGCCACGACGTAAAGCCCGGTGATCCAGCCGCGGTCGCGCACCTGGTTCGGCAGATAACCCTCCTGCAGCAGGCGGGCGGAGGAGAGGCTTTCGTAGCGATAGCGCTGCTGTTTACGCCGGCCGACGGGATCGTCCGCGTTGTCGGGCAGGCGCGAGATGTAGTCGCGCACATGCGTATCGACGGCTTTCATGAAAGCGCCGAGCGCCGGCTCCTTCAGCGCAATCAGGTTACGTCCGGTTTGCGAGCCGTTGTGCAGGGTCTGGTCGAAAGGATGTGCGGCGATGCGATGCTGCCGACGCAGCACATCGGCCAGCGAGGCGTTAAAATTGTGCACGGTGAAATAGCCGCTGGGCGCTTCGACATCATAGCAACGCACGTAACGCGCGTAATCGTTGATGCTTTTGTAGGCGTCATCTCCAAGACGCCGTAGCGCCAGCGCCTCCATGGCGATCAGATATTGCTCATCGGGATCGTCGGCCCGCAGCGCGCGGGCGATGTCGAGCGCCTCCTGCGGCTGGCCGGCCCGGATCAGAGTCGAGAGCAGGTTGCGCTTTGCTGTATGCGCCTCAGGAGCTAGCTCGGCTGCGTGGCGCAGCGCTTTCAGCCCGTCCAGCGGACGGTCGAGCTCATCGAGGATCACGCCGAACCCGGTAAGGACCGGGACCGAATCCGGCGCCACCTGCAACGCGTCGGCCAGTATCTGCAACGCCCGCTGGTGGTGCTTGCCGCGGTAAAGGGCATCGGCGACGGCCAAGCGCAGTGGAATATCCTCCGGGCGGCGCTGAATCTCAGCCTCCGCAAGCGCCGTCGCCTTTTCTCCCTCCCCGCGCAAGGCGCGCACGCGCGCCAGTGCTGTGTGCAACTGAATTGAGGCCGGCCATTTAGCGAGCCCCTGCTCAAGTGACTCCTCGGCCTCCTTCTTCTGGCCCTCCGTGAACCGCGCCCGCGCGAGCGATAGCGCGAGCTCGGCGGAATCCATCGATTGCTTGACCAGCGACTCGTAGACTTCGAGCGCTTCGCGCCCGCGGCCAGCGCGATCGAGCGCGTTGGCGTAATTCAGGTGCAGCGCCCGCATGCGCGGCTGATACTTGAGCGCTTCGGCGGCGGAGGCGACGGCATCCGCGTGACGTTCCTGCGCGCGCTGAACCTGCCCCAGCAGCGTCCATGATTCGGCGTCGGGCTTCGTATCCACGTATGCGCGCGCTTCGCGCTCTGCGTCCACAAGCGCACCGCAGTCCATCAGGCACCGCACGATGTTTACACGAACGGCTTCAGCATGCGGCGTTAGCGCCTGTGCGGCGCGATAGACCCGCATCGCCTCCTCATAGACGCCGCGCGCCTGCAAGACCACGCCGAGGTCGTTGTAGTAGCCGGCCTCGCTGAGTGAGAACGCCACCGCGCTGCGCAGAAAGCGCTCAGCCTCCTCAAGCTGATTTTGCGCGCGTTTAATGAGTCCCATGAGATGGAGCACGGAAGCGTCGGAGCGGAGTTGATTGAACACCGGCTTCAGCACACGCTCGGCGCCGATTGGATCGCCCTCCGCCAAAAGCGCGCGACTCGCATTGGCGATGGCCTGCGCCTCCGCGAGCGGCTTCATAGGTCATCCTCGAAGGGCGCGAACGGATTCTTCGCATCGCGCTCGTCGAAGCCCATAAGCTCGAACGCCGCGCGCATGTGCGGCGGCAAGGGCGCCTTCACTTCAAACTCGCCACCCGACGGATGTGGCAGGCGAATGGCCCGCGCATGCAGCTGCAACGCGCCTTCGAGGCCGTTCGGCGTCGGCCTGTCGCCCTTGTATTTTGGATCGCCAGCGATGGCGTGGCCGATCTCCGCCATATGGAAGCGCAACTGGTGGGTGCGTCCTGTCACGGGGCGCAGACTAATCCAAGAAGCGCGCTGTCCCGCCGACGAGAGGACGGCGTATTGGGTGACGGCGTGAACGGCGCCTTCGTCGGTCTGCACGGCCTGAACCATCATTTCGCGATCCGCATCGCGCGGGCCTGACGCCTTGCGCATCCAGCCTCGGATTTCGCCGGCCTTCGGCCGCGGCGAACCCAATACGATCGCCCAGTACACTTTCATGGTGTCGCGGTCGCGAAACGCCTCGCCCAGCGCGGCGGCGGCGCGCGGATGGCGCGCCAAAACAAGGCAGCCCGAAGTATCACGATCGAGCCGGTGCACGAGCTTCGGCTTCTGCTCCGCGTCGAATTTCAAGCCTTCAAGCAGGGCATCGAGGTGACGCGGCGTCTTCGCGCCGCCCTGTACCGCGACTCCTGCGGGCTTGTTGAGCACGATGACGTCGTCATCGCGATGGATGACGAGCGCGCGGACGAAGTCCCGGTCCTTTCGCGACAGAGCGCCCGGCGACGGACGATCCGCTGGATCGGGCAACGGCGGGATGCGCACGCTCTGGCCCGGCGATATGCGGTCGGAGGCTTTCACCCGCGCGCCATCGACGCGCACCTGGCCGGTGCGGATGAGCTTTTCGATCTGCCCTTGCGTCAAGTGCGGATAGCGCCGGCGCAGCCAGCGGTCGATCCGCGCCACGCCGTCATCCTTGGTCACCTCGACGGTTTCAACCGCCTTCATATACCCCGCCCTGCCTTGAGCACGCTCTGGCCTGCTGCCGGCGCACTTGTCTAGCGCGGAATGCTCGCACGAAGATTTTGCGCGATAGATCCGGCGTCATATGCGTTCGGATCGTCCGGCTTCGGGCCGTCGCCCATGCGAATTTCCAATGTGGCCGCATGCGCACGCTGGCCCTGCTGACCGCCGCCCAGCGGGAGGTTCACGCCCACTCCGACACTTGCGCCGCTTCGACGCCCCCAGGAGCCGCCGCCAACACCTACGCCGATGCTCGAACCGCTTCGGCGGACGTTCGTGGCGTCCACGGTGCGGCGGTCGACCCAGAACCACTCGCGTCCGTTCTGCAACGTCAGATCAGCGGCGCGCAACAGCGCATAATCCTGCAGCAGCTGCGCATCTGCCGCGCCGCCCGCGCGATAGGTCACGAAATATCGATTGTTCTCGATCTGAGTTTCGGAATAACCCACGCCGTTCGGGCTCGTTGCAGCGGCGTAGGGCGGCGGGGTTGTCGCGCACGCCGTCAATACGAAGCAGGCGGCGGCAATAACGAGTGTGCGGATCATGGCGCTCGGTCCCTGTGTGTATCCTCGCGGAGGCATCCTATCAGGATTACACGCCGCGCGGGGGTTCAAGCCCGAGTGATCGCAGCAGTTCCGCCATGTCTGGCGGAAGCGGTGCTTCGAAACGGGGGCGGCCGCCTGCTGGATGGGGGAGTTTGAGGGCCGCGGCGTGGAGCATAAGGCGCGAGACCGTCACCCCGACCAGCTGGAAGAGCCCGCCATATTTGCCATCGCCGGCGATGGGGCGGCCGATGGCGGCGAGGTGTGCGCGCAATTGGTGCATGCGGCCGGTTTCGGGACGCAGTTCCAGGAGTGCCGATTGGGATGTTGCGGCGAGCGTGCGATAACGCGTCAGCGACGGCAGCCCGCCCGGATCGATCTCCATGATGTCGAGACCGCGGCGGCTGGACTTGCGCAGCGCGAGAGCGATTTCCCCCTCGGGCGGCGCCGGCGCGCCGCCGCAGACAATTGCGAGATAAGCTTTCTCGACGTCACGAGTAGCGAAAGCCTGCGAGAGCTGCGCCGCGGCGGGCTTGGTGCGCGCCGCGACGATGAGCCCGGAAGTGTCGCGGTCGAGCCGGTGAACGAGACGCGGACGCTTGCCGTTGGACTTGGCGAAGGCGGCGAGCAGGTCTTCGAGGCTGAGCGTCACGCCGGACCCACCCTGCACGGCAAGGCCCGAGGGCTTATTGAAGACAATGACGTGCGCGTCTTCGTAGAGCACGAGCGCGCGGGCGTAGGCCTGCTGGTCTGGCGGAAGATAGTTTGTCGCTCGAGGCATCGCGGGACGACATTAGCGGCGCCGTTCCCAAATGTCGCTTCCAGGGCACTTTACTTCTCGGTCGGGCGCTTCATTCGACCGTTTCATTCTCTTTCGGCGCTGACGCGCGGCGGGTTGTGCTGACGGCTTTGGGTTTGGGCAGCAGCCTGAAGCGTGACTGACACCAGGCGAAATCGATGCCGATATCCAAGAGCGCGTCGGAACGTCCGCAGGGGCAGGCGAATTCCATGACGGCCGCGACGATGTAGGTCTCGCCCACGACCAGCGGCACCGCCTCTCCGGTCACATGGTTCGGCGCGGCGTTGACGCATAGAACCAGATCGCCAGGGCCGACAGCGTCGCTCATGAGCTTCCATCCATTGGCTTGGAGGCAAAGACTACGCTCGCAGGTGCGAGCCGCAAAGAGCGAGGACGCTGATGAGACGGTCGGACAGCAGAAAGACGCAGCAGGAGGTTACGCCGTGCCGGACGAGTCATGCCAGCAGCGCCAGCGTCTCCGTCATCAAGAGACCGATCTCGGTGTTGAGGACGAGGTCCGCGTAATCATCCAGCTCTGTCGGTTCGCGATTGACGATGACAAGCTTTGCGCCGTGGCGCTTGGCTTCGATCGGCAGGCCGGCGGCAGGAAAGACCACAAGCGACGAGCCCAGCACGAGGAAGAGATCGCAGGCGCGCGCTTCCTCGGTCGCGCGCATCATTTCCAGTTCCGGCATGGGTTGGCCGAAGGAAATCGTCGCCGTCTTGAGCAGCCCCGCGCAAAAAAAGCAGACGATTTCCTCGCCGCGCTCATAGAGCATTGCGAGGTCGTCGAGTTCATGGCGTTTCCCGCAATCGAGACATTTAGCGTACGAGGCGTTGCCGTGCAGTTCGATAATCTTGTCAGCCGGCGCGCCGGAGTCTTGGTGCAGATTATCGACATTCTGGGTTATGATGGCGCTGACTTTGCCCTGCTCTACCAGCGTTGCAACAGCGCGGTGACCGGCATTCGGCGAGGCGCCCGTCCAGCCGGCTGTCTTGTTGAATACGCGCGTCCACGCTTCACGCCGCACGTCGCGCGAGGCGACGAAATCCTGGAACATGATGGGCTTCATCTTGCTCCATACACCGCCCGGGCTGCGGAAGTCCGGAATGCCGCTCTCAGTTGAGATGCCGGCGCCCGTAAAGACTACGGCGCGGCTAGCGGCCTTGAGATACCCTGCAAGCGCTTCAGCCGACTTCATGCTTTTATCGCTTCGGCGGCGAAGGCGTCAGCGAAGCTGGCGAGCTTGCTCCAATCTGTCATTTCCCAATCCCGGCTGGTGTCGACCGGCGCGCCGCGCTCTTTGGCGATCCGCTTCATCGCCATGCGCTTGAAGAAATCGTATTGGGTATAGCGGAAGGCGCCGGCCACATGCTCGATGCGCTGGGGACGCCAGCCTGTTTGTGCGAAAAATTCCTCAAGGCATTTGTGCAATCCGCGCCAGTCGTCTTCGTCATCCCCCGCGGCAGAAAGCGAGACGCTGAGGAAGGCGTTGGGCTTCGCGGCCAGCGCCTGGGCATTCGCCGCAACGGCGCGCAAGACTGACTTCTGGAAGCCGCCAATGTGCAGCGAAGCGGCGACCAGGGCGGCGTCAAACGCCGGCAAGGACGCGTCGAGATCGGCGGCGTCGAGCAGTACGGCGGTCAGGCCGTGTTCTTTCAATCTGTCAGCGACGAACCTGGCGATCTTCCGGGTCTGGCCTTCGTGCGTGCCGTAGAGGATGAGAACCTGCTTTGCCATCGATCAACCTTCGCGCTGACTGCGCAGGCGCGCCCAATGCTCCAGCCGCTCCTTGATCTGCGCTTCGCGTCCGCGGCCTTCGGGCTGGTAGAAGTTCTGGCGCTCCATCCCATCCGGAAAGTAGTTCTGGCCAGAGAAGCCTTCTTCGGCGTCGTGGTCGTAGGTGTAGCCTGATCCGTACCCGAGATCCTTCATCAGCTTGGTCGGCGCGTTACGGATGTGCAGCGGCGGCCCAAGCGTCCCCGTCTCACGGGCTGCCGCTTGCGCCCGCTTCCAGGCGATGTAGGCGGCGTTCGATTTCGGCGCCGTGGCGAGATGGATCACCGCTTGTGCAAGGTGCAGCTCAGCCTCCGGCGGGCCGATGAAATGCACCGCGTCCTTGGCCGCGTTGGCGATCAGAAGCGCTGTGGGATCGGCGAGGCCCACGTCTTCGGCGGCGGCGCGCACGAGACGGCGCGCAATGAACAGCAAATCCTCGCCGCCAGCGATCATGCGCGCGAGCCAATAGAGCGCCGCATCGGGATCGGAGCCGCGAATGCTTTTGTGCAATGCGGAGATGAGATTGTAGTGCTCTTCGCGATCCTTGTCGTATGCGGGCGCGCGCTTTTGCAGCAGTTCGCCGAGCGCTTTGGCATCGAGCGGCGCAGCCGGGCGCAGTGCGAACAATTCGTCCGCCAGCGTCAACAGGTAGCGCCCATCGCCGTCAGCGAGATTCGCCAACGCGATGCGCGCGTCGGCGGTGAGCGGGAGCTGGCGGCCGATCAAAGCTTCTGCGCGCAGCAAGAGCTGTTCAAGCGCGGCGTCGTCCAGGCGCTTCAGCACGAAGACCTGCGCGCGCGAGAGGAGCGCTGCGTTGATCTCAAAGCTCGGATTTTCTGTGGTGGCGCCGACAAGAGTCACGACGCCCTGCTCGACATACGGGAGAAAGCCGTCCTGCTGAGCCCGGTTGAAGCGATGGATCTCGTCGACGAACAGAAGCGTGCCCTTGCCGGAGGCGCGCCGGCCACGGGCAGTCTCGAACGCTTTCTTGAGATCGGCGACGCCTGAGAACACGGCGCTGATCTGCTGGAACTCGAGGCCGGTTTCTTCCGCCAACAAGCGTGCGATTGTCGTTTTGCCCACGCCGGGCGGACCCCAGAGGATCATTGAGGAAAGACGCTTCTGGGCGACCATGCGCCCGATGGGGCCGTCCGGCTTCAGCAAATGGTCCTGACCGACCACCTCATCCAGTTTCTTGGGGCGCAATCGTTCGGCCAGCGGCGTTGGCGCGCCCTGCTCCAAACCGGCGGCTTCAAAGAGGTCCGACATGGCCTATAGATAGCTCCTCCCAAGGAGAGAAACATGGCTGAAGCGACATCTGCGGTCCCTGTAGGCGTCTATCCGTACTTGAAGGTGACTGGCGGCAAAGCGGCCCTGGACTTCTACACCCGCGCGTTCGGCGCGACGGAGGAGTTTCGGACCTACGGCGAAGACGGCGAGCGCATCATGCACGCGCGCTTCCGCGTGAATGGCGGCGCGATCCTGCTTTCGGACGATTTCCCCGAGTTTCGCGGCGGCGCGCCATCGCCGCCGCCGGATGGCGTCACCATCCATCTGGAGGTGGATGATGCGGACCGCTGGTGGGAGCGCGCGGTGTCCGCGGGCGCCACGATTATCATGCCGCTCGCAGATCAGTTCTGGGGCGACCGTTATGGCCAGGTCAAAGATCCCTTTGGTCACACCTGGTCAATCGGCGCGCCGATTAAGAAGTAGAGTCGACGCCGGCGTGATGAAGTCGAAGCGCGACGGTCGGGGCCGACGGACTGGGCGCGAAAGCGCGACGCTAGAAACGGATCTCCGCGCGTTGCCCGTTGCGTTCGACACCGATCACCCAGGACTGGCCTTGCGCCATCGCACGGTCGAGCTGAGTGGCGTTGCGAATTGCGGCGCCGTTCACGGAATCGATGATATCGCCCGGACGGAAACCAATCCGCGCAGCAACCCCGCGGCGATCCAGCTCCTGGATGAACACGCCGATCTTGAACGGGTCGAGACCGGATGCTTCGGCGGTGGCTGGGGTCAGCGTGACGACGCGCGCGCCAGAGAGCGGATGGCGGCCCGAGAGTGTGCGCGCCTCTGGCGATCCGCCGGGGGGCGCCTCCGCATTCGCGCTCAGCGTGACCTGCCGTCCATTGCGCAGCACTGTGAGCGGCACGCGCGCGCCAGGGCGCTGCGTCGCGAACTGATAGCGCACGCCGCCGCTGTCGCGCACGGCGACGCCGGCGACTTCGAGAATGACATCGCCATTTTGCAGGCCGGCGCGCTCACCCGCCGAGCGCGGATAGAGATCTGTCACGAGCACGCCCTCCGGGCGATCGAGCCCGAGCTCCCTCGCGCGCTCCTGGGTAACTGATTCAACTTGCGCGCCCAGCCACGGGCGCACGACCGTGCGCCCGCCCGACGCAGCGGATTCGACAACGCGACGCACCATTTCCGCGGGGATGGCAAAGCCGATTCCGCTCGAGCCCCCGGTCTCGGAGAAGATGGCGCTATTGATGCCGACAAGGGCGCCGCTCATGTCCACGAGCGCGCCGCCCGAATTGCCGCGATTGATGGCGGCGTCCGTCTGAATGAAAAAGGCGTAGTCGGAAATGCCCACGTCGGTGCGGGCCAGCGCCGAGATGATGCCGCTGGTGACCGTTTGTTCGAGGCCGTAGGGATTTCCGATCGCGAGCACGAGGTCTCCGACCTGCGCGTCGGCAGTGTTGGCGAACGAGAGTGTCGGCAGCCGCTCGCCGCCGGCATTGATGCGCAACACGGCAAGATCGACACGTGGGTCAGCGAGCAGAAGCTCGGCGTCGAACTCGCGGCGGTCGGCGAGCACGACTTTCAAAGCTTGGGCGCCTTCGATTACATGGTTGTTGGTGACGATGACGCCGTCGTTGCGAACGATGACGCCGGATCCCAGCGATTGCTGGATGCGTGGCGCGCTGAAGCGCCCGAAAAAGGGGTCGCGCGACATGCTGCGCACGACGCGCTGTGCGTAAACGTTGACGACGGCCGGGGATGCGCGCGCGACGACAGGCGCAAACGAAAGCTGCATCTCGGCGCGGCTCGATGGCGCCGCTCGGGCTGGCGTCGCCTGCGCCAGCTGCAGTTGCGCATCGCTTTGTTCGACCGGCGCCGATGCGTTCGGGCTCGCCAACGGCGCTACGGCCAGCGCACCGCCGGCCATGCCGGCGATAAGGGCGGCAAAGGGAGATGCCTTGAGCAGGGTTGCACGCGTCAGTTTCATGAATCCATCCGCCTTCGGTGCGCCCGGATCATGCGCCGCGAGGGGGCAGAAACATGGCGAGGCGTCTCAGAGGCGTGCGGCCATGGCAGCGAGCAGCGCGCGCCAGTGCTCGGCGTGTCGCATCTGGAACACGTTAAGCGGAAAGCCATGCCGCGCCGCATGGTCCTGCGGGATCGAATCCCACCCGCGATGCTCCACCGTCACCCGCGTTTGCTCCTCCACGGCTTCGAAGCGCACCTCGACGTGGGTGCTGAGCTCCGGTGAGAACGTACTTTGACGCCAGCTGAAAGCGAGGCGCTCGCCCGGACGCCAGATCGTAACTCGGCCGATCTCAAATTCGCGGCCGTTCGGGAGCGTCGTCACCAGCCGGCCGCCCTCACCCCCCTCGAAGCGCAGCACGCCATCGCCGAGCGGCGCCAGCTGGAAGAGCCGGTTCGGCCGCCACCATGCGCCGATCTCCTCTGTAAACACCTCGAAGGCGCGGTGTGTCGACGCCGCCACACGCAACGAGACGATCACAGCCGCGCTCACTTGGGCTTCTTTTCCACATGCGACTTGAACGCCGCAAGCTGATCGGTCCACATCTCTTCTGTGTCGACGAGCCATTGCTTGAGGTCCGCCATCGCCCCGTCTCTCAAAGCATAAATACGCACGCGTGCGTCGAACTCGGGATGGGTTTCCTCCACCAGCCCGCTTTGCCGAAGCGCGCGCAAATGCCGGCTCATGGCAGGCGCGGGAATTTTCAGAGCCTGCGCCAATTCGCCGGCGCGCCGTGGCCGCTGGCCCAACAGCTCTATCGCGCGCCGCCGGTGTGGGTCGGCGAGCGCCGCGAGGGTGCGGTCAATTGAGCGGCCGGCAGTCACAGGCGTGTGCGGGTCTTCAAGCCGCTGGCGGCGTCCCATTCCTCCGGACTGACTTCCTCGACTGTAACGGCGAACGTCCAGATATGTCCCTCTGGGTCGCGCGCCCGATATGTGCGATCGCCGTAGAATTGGGTCTCGGGCGCCTGCACGATTTCCGCGCCCGCCTTGCGCGCGCGTTCGCAGTGCGCGTCGATGTCATCGCCGCGCGCCAGCTGCACATGCACCGTTTGCGTGTTCTTGCCGCCGACGGATTTTGGGCTCCGGTGATGCTCGCTCCACTCACTCCCAACCATGACGACAGACTCGCCGTATCTCATTTCCGAGTGCGCGAGATTTTCATCAGCGTCGAGCAACACCATCAGCGGCTCAAAGCCGAAGGCGGCCTCCAGCCAATGGTAAGCCGCCTTCGGATCGAGATAGCTCACTGCACTCGACAATCCTTTGGGGCGATAAAGGTCGGTCATCTTTTCCTCTCCGGATAATATTTCTATATTTCGTCAAATATTGGAGTCAATCCCGCCAGGGGAGCTCTGCGGGAACCCGTTGCGCCTTTCGATGAGACCGCCTAGGGCTTTGCCGGATTAAGCCAGCGGAGCGTCGAACGAATGCTATCCTCACTTTTTATAGCCTTGTTGCAGGCGGTTAGCGGCGATCCCGCTCCCGCCGTTGAAGCTCCCGCGGTCGAAACAACGGCGCCAGCGCCGGCCCCGGCTCCGCGCACGGAGCGGCGGCGCGTATGCGAACAAGATCCGGCCGCTACCGGCGGTCGCTTGCAGCGGCGGCGCTGTCATTGGGAAGAAGTCGTGGTGGAAGAGGATGCTTCGCCTGAGGAGACGGCAAGCACGGCGCCTCAATCCGGCGGCAGCCCCAGCCCGGCAGCGGCGCCATCGGCCACGCCACAGTAGGAAGATGGACAAAGCAAAGGGCCGCCCCATCGGGCGGCCCTTTTTTTCTTGCTCAAAGCATCACGCTAAAAGCTCACCCTTCGTCCGTATAGATCGCCTCAGGGCGTGGACCGCTGTCTTGCCCACGCGCGTCTTCATCACGATCCACAAATTCGATGACCGCGAGCGGCGCGTTGTCACCGTGGCGATAGCCCGCCTTGAGCACACGGGTGTAGCCCCCCGCCCGCGCCTTGTAGCGCGGCGCGAGCGTGTCAAAGAGCTTCTTGGCCTGAGTCTCGTCGCGCATGCGGGAGATCACCAGGCGCCGCGAAGCGAGATCGCCTTTCTTCGCGAGCGTCACGAGGCGCTCAACCACCGGGCGAAGCGCCTTGGCCTTCGGCAACGTCGTGACGATCTGTTCGTGCTTGATCAACGAGGCGGCCATGTTGGCGAACATCGCCTGACGGTGGCTGGCCGTCCGATTGAGTTTCCTGTGTCCGACGCCGTGGCGCATTGTTTTTTCCCGGGATTGGGGACTCGGGATTGGGGATTGGAATTGAGCGGACCCAATTCCTAATCCCCAAAGCCTAGTCCCTAGATTTGGTCTTCGTACTTCTTGGCGAGATCTTCGATGTTGTCCGGCGGCCAGTTCTCAACCGCCATGCCGAGATGGAGTCCCATCGACGCAAGCACTTCCTTGATCTCATTCAGCGACTTGCGGCCGAAATTCGGAGTGCGCAGCATCTCGCCTTCCGACTTCTGAATGAGATCGCCGATATAGACGATGTTGTCGTTCTTCAGACAATTGGCCGAACGCACCGACAGTTCGAGTTCGTCGACCTTCTTGAGCAGCGCCGGGTTGAACGGCAAGTCGGGCTTCTCCGCGCCTTCCTTCTTCTGCTTGGGCTCTTCGAACGTGATGAAGACCTGCAGCTGGTCCTGCAGAATGCGTGCAGCGTAGGCGATCGCGTCTTCGGGGCGCACGGCGCCGTTGGTTTCGACTTCGATGATCAACTTGTCGTAGTCGAGCACCTGGCCTTCGCGCGTATTCTCGACACGGTAGGCGACGCGGCGGACCGGCGAGTAGATCGAGTCGATGGCGATGAGGCCGATCGGTGCGTCGTCGGGACGGTTCTGCTCGGCTGGCACGTAGCCTTTGCCATTGTTGATGGTCAGCTCCATACGGATCGAGGAGCCATCGTCCAACGTGCAGATGACCAGGTCCGGATTGAGAATCTCCATGTCGGAGACGGTCTGGATGTCGGACGCTTTCACTTCGCCCGGTCCGGACTTCGTCAACATGACGCGTTTTGGGCCCTCGCCGCGCATGCGGATGGCGACCTGCTTCAGGTTCAACACGATGTCGGTGACGTCCTCCCGAACGCCCGGGATCGAGCTGAACTCGTGCACGACGCCGTCGATCTGCACCGACGTGATTGCCGCGCCCTGCAGCGAGGAGAGCAATACGCGGCGCAGCGCATTGCCGAGCGTGAGGCCGAAACCGCGCTCAAGCGGCTCGGCGATCAGCGTTGCGCGCTTTGAGGCATCATAGGCATGTTCGATCACCGGCTTTTTCGGCCGAATGAGTTCAAGCCAGTTCTTTTCAATCGACATCAAGGGACGACCCTCTTCAGGTATGCGTTCAAACTCAAGATCAGCAGTCCGTCTGCTTCAGTCAGCGAGGCGAAGCGACCGCCGCTTCACAACCGACCATTGACGACTGACTTCTCCACTAAACTCTCCGCCGCTTCGGCGGACGGCAGCCATTGTGCGGAATCGGCGTCACGTCGCGGATCGAAGTCACGGTGAAACCCACAGCCTGCAGAGCGCGAAGCGCGCTTTCGCGCCCCGAACCCGGGCCGGAGACATTCACTTCCACCGTACGCATGCCGTGCTCCATCGCCTTGCGGCCAGCGTCTTCGGCGGCGACCTGCGCAGCATATGGGGTCGACTTGCGCGAGCCTTTGAAACCCATCGTGCCCGCACTCGACCAGGAAATCGTGTTCCCTTGGGCGTCGGTGATGGTGACCATTGTGTTGTTGAACGAGGCGTTCACATGCGCGACGCCCGTCACGATGTTCTTGCGCTCGCGCCTCTTAACGCGGGTGGATTCCTTAGCCATCGCGGCGTGTCCTTATTTCTTCGTTGCTTGCTTCTTGCCGGCGATCGGCTTGGCGGGTCCTTTGCGAGTGCGCGCGTTGGTGTGCGTGCGTTGACCGCGAACCGGGAGCCCGCGGCGATGGCGCAAGCCGCGATAGCAGCCAAGATCCATGAGCCGCTTGATGTTGGTTGCGGTTTCGCGGCGGAGATCGCCTTCCACCGTGTAGTCCTTGTCGATGGTTTCCCGCAGCTGGAGAACTTCAGCGTCCGTCAGTTCGTTCACGCGCCGCTCGGGCGTGAGGCCGACTTTCTCCATAATTTCCTTGGCGTGGGTTTTGCCGATGCCGTGGATGTACTGCAGCGCGACTTCAACGCGCTTCTGGGTCGGAATATTTACGCCGGCGATACGAGCCATGGGGACCGGTGCTCCAAACGCAATTGACGCGACGCCGCCGGACCCTCGTGGGCCCGGGGACATCGCGGTCGGGTGTTCGCGAAGCGGCGGTTATAGCGGGGCGAAATGCCGCGTCAACCAGCCGAAATACGCGCCTGTTGCGGCCTTTGCGCCGCCTCGGCTCCATCAAATCGGGCGCGGGCAGCCTCGATACAAGAGGTGTGCTGGATAGCCCATGCGCTCAGCGCGCTAATAGGCCCAAGTAAATCGCGACCGAGATCGGTGAGTTCGTAATCCACGCGGGGCGGCACGCTGGGCGTGACGGTGCGCTTCACGAGCCCATCGCGCTCAAGGTTGCGCAACGTCAACGTCAACATACGCTGCGAAATGCCCCCGATCATCCGCTTGATTTCATTAAACCTTCTTGGCCCATCACCCAGCCGGTTGATGATCAGCACGCTCCATTTGTCGCCAATGCGCTGGAGGATGGCGCTGACGGCGCGGCAATCGTGGGACGTCGGGTCAGAGACACGGGTGTGCCCTGGTGCCGTCCGTGTGCGTTCTTGAGGAGGTTTCATAGGCACTCATATAGCCCTGGTCACCAACCAGTACCAGGGGATAAAAAATGACCGCCAAAGTCGCCGTTCTCGTCGGCAGCCTGCGCCGGGCCTCCGTGAACCGCCAATTCGCGCAGGCGCTTGCGAAGCTGGCGCGACCGAAACTCGACCTGCACATCGTCGAGATCGGCGACCTGCCGCTTTACGACCAGGACCTGGAAACCGAATTGCCAGCCGCGGTCCAGCGCTTCAAACATCAGATCGAGAGCGCGGACGCGGTTCTGTTTGTCACGCCGGAGTTTAATCGTACCTTCTCCGCAGCTCTCAAAAACGCGATCGAATGGGGCACGCGTCCCTGGGGCCGCAATTCATTCGCCGGCAAGCCTTCGGCGGTGGTGGGCGCAACCCTCGGCGCAGTTGGTACGGCCGCCGCACAATCGCAGCTTCGCTCCGTCGTCAGCGCGATCGGAACGGCGCTAACGGCGCAGCCCGAGATCTATCTCAACTTCCGCGAAGGTCTGATTGTCGACGGCGATGTCACGAATGAAGAGTTCGTGAGCGTCCTGAAAGACTGGATCGAAAAGTTCGAGGCCTGGATTCATCGCCTCAAAGCGCCCGGGCTCACCGTCTAACGCGCAGAAGCTGCCATTCGCCGGGGGCGCCTTTCAAGGCGTGCATGCCGGCGTCTTCGAAGGCGAAGCCGGCGCCGATGGTGAGATCGCGAACGGTGCGAGAGGCGAACACTTCGGCAGCGCCCGCGTGGTTTGCGATGCGGACGGCGATGTCAATCGCAATGCCGGAGAATGCCGCGCCGGCGCGCTGGCACTCGCCGGTGTGAACGCCGGCGCGCACCGGCAGATCGAGCGTGCGCGCCATATCCTGAATGTCGAACGCTGCGTAGAGCGCGCGCCCAGGGCTGTTGAACGCCGCCAATACGCCGTCTCCTGTGGTGTTGATTTCTACGCCTTGCCGACGGCGTATCACGGCGCGCAGGCCTGCGTCGTGGGCAGCAATCAGTTTGCTCCAGTCAGCGTCGCCGAGCGCGGCCCGGCGCGCTGTCGAGCCAACGATGTCGGTGCAGAGAATCGTGGAGAGCGTGGTGTCGCCTACGGGCCCGCCGCGGACACCGGTGATGAACTCCTGAATTTCGCTGGCCAACTGCTCGGCGTTGCTGGTCCAGGGGAGATGATCGGCGCCGTTGAGGCCTATGAAGCGCGCCCCTGGAATGTTCTCGGCGAGGTAGCGCCCCTCCTCCACTCGCGCATCCTGGTCATCGATGTTGTGAAGAACAAGCGTGGGCACCCTAATCGCCGGCAATACGCCGCGCACATCGATCTGCGTGTTGAGTTCGGCGAGTCGCTTGGCTGACCCGGGGCTTGCCGCCATACGCGCCATGCGGCCAAACCATTCCGCGAACGCCGGATCGCTGGCGCGACTGGGGGCGATTTCGCTAAGATCGGGCGTCTTATCCCAATCACGCACGATCAGATCGATCCAGGCTTGCCGCTCGTCGGGACGGGGCGCCCAGGGATAGTCGGGCGACCATGAGCGCTTGGCAAAGCAGCCGAACAGGATGAGGTGGCTCACGCGCTCCGGACAGGCTGCCGCAAACATGGTCGACATGTTGCCGCCTTCCGAGACGCCAAATAGGGCGGCGCGTTGTATGCCGACCGCATCCATCACGGCGCGGATGTCGTCCATACGGTCATCAAGCGTGGGATAGCCGCCGTCGCGATCGGAAGCCCCGGTGCCGCGCTTGTCAAACATGACAACCCGCGCGAACGCCGCGAGGCGCGTCATGAACTGCGCGAAGTGGGGGTCTTCCCACATCACTTCGACGTGGCTGATCCAACCCGGGGCGTAGACGAGTGTGTGCGGGCCCTCGCCGACGATCTGATAGGCGATGCTGACATCGCCGCTTTTTGCGTAACGTGTGCGGGGCGCCTGCATGCAATGCCTCAGGCCGGCATGCTGGAAGCCTCAGGCGCGGGCGTCAATCGCACGGGAAATCGACTGCGCCACAGACTCGATGTCGCCCATGCCGGGCACGCCCACAAGCTTGCCCTGCCGCTCGTAGTAAGGAACGAGGGGCGCCGTTTGTGCGAGATACGCGTTCAGCCGCACCTTGAAACTGTCTGGATTATCGTCGGCTCTGCCCTCTTCCGCGTAGCGCTTGGAGACGCGGTCGATCAATTTCTCCGGATCGAGCTCCAGGCGAATGACCAGATCGACCTGGCGTCCATGCTTGGCGAGCATGGCGTCGAGCGCCTGGGCCTGGGCGACGGTGCGCGGGAAGCCGTCGAAGATGAAGCCTGGCGCGCCATCGTGTTTGGCAAGCGCCTCTTCTATAAGGGCGATCACGATGTCGTCGGACACGAGCGAACCGGCATCCATGATCGACGCGACACGCCGGCCCAGTTCCGAGCCCGATGCGCGCGCGGCCCGCAACATGTCCCCGGTGGAGAGCTGCACGTAGCCACGTTCAGCGGTGAGCCGCTTGGCTTGCGTGCCCTTGCCGGCCGCGGGGGGGCCGAACAGGATGAGGTTCATCGCTTAGTGACCCCGGGCCCCGTACTGCCGCGCAACTTCGAACGCTTGATTAGGCCTTCATACTGATGCGCGACCAGGTGCGACTGAATCTGCGCGACCGTGTCAAGCGTAACCGAAATCACGATCAGGATCGAAGTGCCGCCGAGATAAAACGGCACACTGTAAGCGCTGATCAGCACTTCAGGCACAAGGCAAACGGCGGTGATGTAGGCGGCGCCGATCACGGTGAGCCGCGTCAGCACATAATCGAGATACTCCGCCGTCTTCTTGCCTGGACGGATGCCCGGCAGGAACCCGCCATACTTGCGCAGATTGTCGGCAGTCTCTTCCGGATTGAACACGATGGACGTGTAGAAAAACGTGAAGAAGATGATGCCGACGCCGTAAAGCGCGATGTGCCCTGGCTGGCCGTAGCCGAAATATGTTTCGAACGTCGACATCCAGTCGGGCGGATTGTTCTGCATGCCCGCGAAACTGATCACCGTTGTGGGCAGCAGCAGCAGCGAGGACGCGAAGATCGGCGGGATAACCCCTGACGTGTTGATCTTCAGCGGCAGAAACGAGCTTTCGCCCATGAACATGCGATTGCCCTGCTGGCGCTTGGGATACTGCACCACCAGGCGTCGCTGCGAGCGTTCCATAAACACGATGAAGACGATCGTCACAAACAGCAGAGCCGAAAGCGCGAGGATCGCAAAAAAATTGATGTCGCCGGTGCGCGCCAGCGCCAGCGTCGACATGATTACGCGCGGCATCTCCGCGATGATGCCGGCCATGATGATGAGCGAGATGCCGTTGCCGACGCCGCGCGCCGTCACCTGCTCGCCCAGCCACATCAGGAACATCGTGCCGCCGGTCAGCGTGATCACGGTCGAGGCGACGAAGAACACGCCCGGATTCGTCACGACGCCGGCGCTGGATTGAAGGCCGATCGCGATGCCGTAGGACTGCAGGATGGCAAGCGCCAGCGTGAGGTAGCGCGTGTACTGGTTGATCTGTTTGCGGCCGACTTCGCCTTCTTTCTTCAAACGCTCAAGCGTAGGCACAGTCGTCGCCATCATCTGCATGATGATCGAAGCTGAAATGTACGGCATCACGTTGAGCGCAAAGACGGCCATGCGCTCCACGGCGCCGCCCGCGAAGGTGTTGAACATCCCCAGGATGCCGCCCGCCTGCTGCTGGAACGCATTGGCGAACGCAGCCGGGTCAACGCCAGGTATCGGGATGAAGGTGCCGACGCGATAGACGACCAGCGCGATCAGGGTGAACCAGATGCGCTTCTGAAGGTCCGTGGCCTTCGCGAACGCCGCGAAATTGATGTTGGCGGCAAGTTGTTCTGCGGCTGAAGCCATATGGACGCGCTACGCTCCCGATTAATCCTCCCCGCCTTGCGAGGAGGCGGCGAGCGAAGCGAGGCAGAAGGGGAGTTCCCCTCAGTCTCGCGGCTGCGCCGCTCGACAGATTCCCCCTCGCGGGGGCATTCCTACGCTGCTGCCTCTTCCGCCGCAGGCGGATTCAACAGCGTCACCTTTCCGCCCGCCTTTTCGACGGCCTCGATGGCCGCCGCTGACGCGCCGGACAGGGTGATGTTCACTTTGGCTTTCAACTCCCCGCGCGCAAGGAGACGGATGCCGTCTTTCTTCCGCCGCACCACGCCAGCTTCCACCAGTGAGTCCTCGGTGATGTCCGCCTTGACGTCCAGCTTCTTGTTATCGATGGCGTTTTGCAGCGTCGCCAAATTGATCCAGGTCGTGCGCTTCTGCGCAGGCGGATTGAAGCCGCGCTTTGGCATACGCATGTGGACAGGCATTTGCCCGCCTTCGAAGCCGTGGATGGCGACGCCACGGCGCGACTTCTGGCCTTTCACGCCACGTCCGCCGGTTTTGCCTTTGCCCGAGCCGACGCCGCGTCCAACGCGCATCAGCTTCTTGGTGCTGCCGGGATTGTCGGCCAGTTCGTTGAGTTTCATAGCCTCGCTCCGAGAAGCGGGAAGTAGTCGTTAGTGAACAGGAGCGCTCAGGCTACCCATCCCTATTCCCAATTCCCTGCTCCTTTATTCAACCACTTCGATGAGGTGGCGCACCTTGCGCACCATGCCTTGCACTGCAGGCGTGTTCTCAAGCTCCACCACTTGCTGCGCACGCTTCAGGCCAAGGCCCAGGAGCGTGGCGCGTTGCGCGCCTTCGCGGCGGATCGGGCTGCCGACGCGCCGTATCTTGATCTTGCCGCCCGTCGCTTTTTTGGTCGTCGCCATCACTTAGCCCTCCGCCGGCACTTCGCCGAGGCTCGCGCCGTCTTTGCGGCGCGCAACGAGATCGGACACTTTGAGACCGCGCCGGCTCGCGACCTGGCGCGGCGAGCTTTGTTCTTTCAACGCGTCGAACGTGGCGCGCACCATGTTGTAGGGGTTCGAGGACCCGGCCGACTTAGCAACAACATCACTAACGCCCAGCACTTCAAGCACCGCGCGCATCGGGCCGCCGGCGATAAGTCCAGTACCGGCAGGCGCGGCCCGCAGCATCACCTTGCCCGCGCCCCAGCGGCCGCGGCCATCATGATGCAGCGTGCGACCTTCGCGAAGCGGGACGCGGATCATCGTCTTCTTGGCTTCTTCGGTCGCTTTGCGAATAGCCTCCGGCACTTCACGCGCCTTGCCGTGACCGAAGCCCACGCGGCCCTTCTTGTCGCCGACGACCACCAGGGCCGCAAAACCGAAATTCTTGCCGCCCTTCACGACCTTGGCGACGCGATTGATGGCGACAAGCTTGTCGACCAGTTCGCCTTCTGCGCGCTCTTCTGTCGCTTGCCCATCGCGCGGTCCGCGACGTGCGCGATCGCCGGGCCCGCGGCCGCCGGGGCCCCGTCCGCCGCCCGGGCCGCCACGGCGCGGGCCGCGGCCACGGCCACGCGGCTGTTCCGTCGACTCGGTGGCCTCTGTGGGCGGGCCGCCTGCGGTTTCGTCCGTCATCTCGTTGTCCTCAGAACTCGAGACCGCCCTCGCGGGCGGCGTCGGCCAGTGCTTTCACCCGGCCATGAAACATGTAGCGGCCACGGTCGAACACGACACGCTTCTGGCCGGCCTTGATTGCGCGCTCGGCTATGAGCTTGCCAATTTCGGCGGCGCCGGACTTGTCCGAACCCTTCTTGCCCGACTTCTTGAACGCTTCTTCCAACGAAGAGGCAGAAGCGAGCGTCACGCCCTTTGCGTCATCGATCAGCTGCGCCGCAATATTTTTCGACGAGCGAAACACGGAGAGGCGCAGCCGGCCTTCGCGGGCTGTTTTCTTCAGCCGGCTGCGGTTGCGCTGCGTGCGCCGAGCGACAGGATCTAACTTGCGGGCCATGGCTTACTTCTTCTTACCTTCCTTGCGGCGAATGCGTTCGCCGGCGTAACGCACGCCCTTGCCCTTGTACGGCTCGGGCGGACGGTAGGAGCGGATTTCAGCAGCGACCTGGCCGACGATTTGCGGATCGATGCCGCTGACCTTCACTTCGGTTGGCTTCGGTGTCGCCAAAGTGACGCCTTCCGGCGGCTGGTACACGATCTCGTGGCTGTACCCCAGCTGCATCTGCAGGTTCTTGCCCTGCATGGCGGCGCGATAGCCAACGCCCGTCATTTCGAGGCTTTTCTCGAAGCCTTCAGTGACGCCTTTGACGTTGTTGGCGAGCACAGCGCGCGTCGTGCCCCAGAGCGCGCGGGCGCGCGGCGTCTCGTGCCGGGGTTTCACGGTGATCGCAGCGTCGCCAAAGGCCACTTCGACGTCATCGTGGACACGAAAGGCGAGCGCGCCCTTGGGACCTTTGACGCTGACCTCTTGGCCCTTCACCGCCACGGTGACGCCGGCGGGCGCCGGGATAGGTTTCTTGCCAACGCGGGACATCAGTAGACCTCGCAGAGGATTTCGCCGCCGACGTTCTGCTCGCGCGCGGCATTGTCGCTCATCACGCCCTTCGGCGTGGAGATGATCGAGATGCCAAGGCCATTGCGCACCAGGCGAAGGTCCTTGATCGAAGAATAGACGCGGCGGCCTGGCTTCGAGACACGCTGGATTTCGTGGATCGCGGGCGACCCTTCGAAATATTTCAGCTCGATCTCGATCTCCTTGTGCGCGCCGTTGGCCTTTTCGCGAAAGTCGCGGATATAGCCTTCGTCCTTCAGCACTTGCAGGACGCGCACGCGCAGCGTCGACGCCGGCGACGTCAGCGTGGAGCGACCGCGCAGCTGGGCGTTGCGGATGCGGGTGATCAGATCGCCGATGGGATCGTTCAAGTTCATGCGCGTCCCCTCACCAGCTCGACTTGACCATGCCAGGAACCTGGCCCTTCGAGGCGAGATCCCGCAGCGCGATACGGCTGAGTTTCAGCTTGCGGTAGAATGCACGCGGGCGGCCTGTTAGCTCGCACCGATTGCGGATGCGGGTCGCCGACGAGTTGCGCGGCAGCTGCGCCAGCTTGAGACGCGCCGCGAAGCGCTCTTCCAGCGGAAGATCTTCGTTCAGCGCGGCGGCGCGCAGCTTCGCGCGGCGCGCGGCAAACTTCTTCGCCAGGCGTTCGCGCTTCTTGTTGCGTTCGATAGCACTTGTCTTCGCCATACTTCTCTTCTCTCCCGATGCGTTCTGGGGTGGACCCATCGCAGGCTTGAGGACACGGCGTCCTAAGCTTGGCGAAACGTCAGTTCCGGAACGGGAAATCGAACTCCTTCAACAGGGCCTTGGCCTCGTTGTCGGTGCGAGCGGTGGTGCACACGACAATGTCCATGCCCCAAATCTGATCGATCTGGTCGTAATTGATCTCCGGGAACACGATGTGTTCCTTGATGCCCATTGCATAATTGCCGCGTCCGTCGAAGGAGCGGCCGTTAAGGCCACGGAAATCCTTCACGCGCGGCAGCGCGATAGTGACCAGACGATCCAGGAACTCATACATCTGATCTTTGCGCAGAGTGACCTTGGCGCCGACGCTCATCCCTTCGCGCAGCTTGAACGCCGCGATGGATTTGCGGGCTTTGGTCGCCACCGGCTTCTGTCCGGAGATAGCGGTCAGCGCCTCGATGGCGGAGGTCAGCTTTTTGGAATCCTGCGTGGCTTCGCCAACCCCCATATTGATCACGATCTTTTCCAGACGCGGGATCTGCATGTCGTTGGTGTATTTGAATTCCTCTTTCAGGCGCTGGCGGATTTCGCTGGCATAGCGCTGTTTCATCCGCGGCACATAGTCGGCCGGCTTTGGCGCACGCGGCTTCGGGGCGCCGGCTTGCGCCTTCGCCTTCTTCTCCGCTGCAGCGGCCTTGGCCTTCGCGCCCTTATCGGCAGGCGTCTCAGACATCGATTTCCACTCCAGAGCCTTTAGCGATCCGGACCTTCCGCCCTTTGTCGTTCACTTTGAAACCGACGCGCGTGGGCTTGCCTGTCTTCGGGTCGCGCAATTGCACGTTCGAAAGGTGCAGCGGCGCCTCCCTCGACACCACGCCTCCTTGGGGATGAGCGATGTCCGGCTTGGTGTGGCGTTTCACCAAATTTACGCCTTCCACGACCACGCGCTCTTCCTTCGGCAGCACCTTGAGCACGCGCCCCGACGAACCCTTGTCCTTCCCGGCGATGACAATGACCATGTCGTCTTTACGGATACGCGCGGCCATTAGAGCACCTCCGGCGCGAGCGAGACGATCTTCATCTGGTTGCGGGCGCGCAATTCGCGCGGCACCGGTCCGAAGATGCGCGTTCCGATCGGCTCGCCCTGGTTGTTGATCAGCACCGCTGCATTGGAATCGAAGCGGATGGTCGAGCCATCCTTACGCTTGATGTCCTTGGCGATGCGCACGACGATGGCTTTGCGCACATCACCCTTCTTTACCCGCCCGCGCGGCATTGCTTCTTTCACCGAGACGACGATGATGTCGCCGACGGTGGCGTATCGGCGCTTCGAGCCGCCCAGCACCTTAATGCACATCACGCGCTTGGCGCCGGAATTGTCGGCGACGTCGAGATTTGTCTGCATCTGGATCATGACGTCATGCTCCGACGCGGCCGACCACTTCCCAGCGTTTCAGCTTGGACTTGGGCGGGCATTCCTGGATTTCGACCTTTTCGCCGGTCTTGTAGGCGTTCTGTTCGTCATGGGCGTGAACCTTCGCCGAACGACGAACCGTCTTCTTCAAGAGCGGGTGGAGGTAGGTACGCTCCACCTGCACGACGATCGTCTTGCCGCCCTGAGCGGCTTTGTCGGCGACCACTGTTCCTTGCATCACGCGGCGCGGCATGGCTTCACACTTTCGCTTTCGGTGACTTTTCACGCAGTACGGTCTGCACGCGCGCGATAGCGCGGCGGACTTCGCGCATGCGCGACGACTTCTCGAGCTGGCCGGTGGCTTGCTGGAAGCGCAGGTTGAACTGCTCCTTCTTCAGCTCCACCAGGTCGGCTTTGAGGCTGGCGGCGTCCTTCTCACGGATGGCCTTGAGGTTGTTCTGGCCGGCTTTCATCACAGGCCCTCCATCCGGGAAACGATCTTTGTGCGGACCGAGAGCTTCGCCGCGCCTAGGCGCAGCGATTCACGCGCTACTGCTTCGGTGACGCCATCGATCTCGAACATGATCCGGCCAGGCGCCACGCGCACGGCCCAAAATTCGGGCGCCCCCTTGCCCGAGCCCATGCGTACTTCGGTCGGCTTCTTGGAGACCGGAATGTCCGGGAAGATGCGGATCCAGACGCGACCTTGGCGCTTCATTTCACGGGTGATGGCGCGGCGCGCCGCTTCGATCTCGCGAGCGTTGACGCGGTTCGGCTCAAGCGCCTTGAGGCCATATTCCCCAAAGTTGAGCGCGGCCCCGCCCTTGGTGTTCCCTTTGATGCGGCCCTTATGGGCGCGCCGGAACTTGGTTTTTTTCGGCTGCATCATGGCGGGTTAGCCTTCCGAGTCCGTGCCGGCTTCTTCCTGGCCGCGCGGCGGCCGGCGCCCGCGGCGTGGACGCTCCGTAGCGGCGACGGCGGGTCGCTCGTCGCGACGACCTTCGGGCCTGTCGCGATCGCGGCGCTCACGGCTCTCGCCGGTTTCTAGCGAGCGCTTGTCCTGCGCCATCGGGTCGTGCTCGAGGATCTCGCCTTTGAAAATCCACACCTTCACGCCGATCTTGCCGTACGCTGTATCGGCTTCGGCAAAACCATAATCGACATCGGCGCGCAGCGTGTGCAACGGCACGCGCCCTTCGCGATACCATTCCATGCGTGCGATTTCCGCGCCCCCGAGGCGTCCGGAAACATTGATGCGAATACCTTGCGCACCCAGGCGCATCGCCGATTGCATGGCGCGCTTCATGGCGCGGCGGAACGCTACGCGCCGCTCAAGTTGCTGCGCGACGCCTTCGGCGACGAGGTTCGCATCGGTCTCGGGTTTGCGCACTTCCACCAGGTTGAGGTGCACCTCCGCGTCCGGCGCCATCTTGGCCAGATCCTTGCGGAGCTTCTCGATGTCGGTGCCCTTCTTGCCGATGACGACGCCTGGCTTTGCGGTGAAGATCGTCACGCGGCATTTTTTCAGCGGACGTTCGATGATGATCTTGGAAATGCCGGCTGCTTTCAGCTTCTCGCGCACGAACTTGCGGATCTTAATGTCTTCGTGCAGCAACCGCGCATAATCCTTGGTGTTCGCATACCAACGCGAGTCCCAAGTGCGGTTGACGCCGAGCCGAAGCCCGATCGGATTGACTTTCTGACCCATTACGCGGCCTCAGCGGTTTCGGGCTGCTT
>CAZIOD010000035.1:0-24928 GCA_964540785.1 uncultured Terricaulis sp. | reverse complement strand
TCGTCCGCCCTGGCGTCGGCCTTTACGGCCACGGCGGGCTCGACGCGAACAATCCGCACCTCGCCGTCGCCGCAACCATCGAAGCGCCGATCCTGCAAGTGCGCGACGTCGAAGCGGGCGAAACGTTTGGCTATGGCGCAACCTTCACCGCGCCGCACAAGATGCGCACGGCCACCGTTGCGCTCGGCTACGCCGACGGCTATTTGCGCTCGCTTTCGGGGCGCGGTTATGGGGTGTTTGCGGGCGCCAGGCGCCCGATGCTGGGGCGGGTTTCGATGGATCTGGTCATCCTCGACGTGACGGGATGCGCTGACGCGCAACCTGGCGCGATGGTGGAATTCCTCGGCCCGCACGCGCCGCTGGACGAAATCGCCGCGCTCGCCGGCACCGCGCCCTACGAAGTGCTGACGACCTTCGCCGGCACGGTGCGCAAGACTGGTGTACGTGCGTGAATCCCTTCGCCGCAATTGGCCGGGCCGTTCTCTCCATGCTCGCGGAAACCGGACGCTTCGCCGCCTTCGCGGGGCGCGCTGCGGCTGCGTGCTTTTCGCCGCCGATTTTCGCCGGGCAGTTTGCGCGCCAGTGCGCGCAGATCGGCTATTTTTCGCTGCCGGTGGTGGGCATCACCGCCGTGTTCATCGGCGCCGCGCTGGCGCTCAACATCTATGTCGGCGGCGCACGCTTCAACGCTGAACAATTCGTGCCCAACATCGTCGTGCTCGGCATCACGCGCGAGCTTGGCCCCGTGCTGGCCGGCCTGATGCTGGCGGGGCGCGTGTCCGCCGGCATCGCCGCCGAGATCGGCACCATGCGCGTCACCGAACAGATCGACGCGATGACCACGCTTTCGACCGATCCGTTCCGTTTTCTGATCGCGCCGCGGGTGATGGCCGCAACGCTCACCTTGCCCATCCTCGTCGTCGTCGCCGACATTATCGGCGTCATGGGCGGTTATCTGGTCGCGGTGAACAGCCTCGGCTTCAACGGCGCGACCTACCTGCGCAACACCTTCGACTTCGTCGAACCGCAGGACGTGACGCTGGGCCTCGTCAAAGCCGCCGTGTTCGGCTTCATCATCGCCGCCGTCGGCTCATACCAGGGCTATCGTTCGAGCGGCGGCGCGCTTGGCGTCGGCCGCGCGGCTACGAACGCGGTGGTCGGCGCCATCGTGCTGATCCTGGCGGTGAACTACCTCATCACCGCATTCTTCGTGGAGTGAGCCGGTGCTCCCCGAAACCTTCCAACGCGCCCCAGCGCCTAACCCGGATCTCGTTGCGCGCGCGCTGCGCGAACTTAACCGGCCACTGCCGGCGGACTATCTCGCCTTCATGCGCGACGCCAATGGCGGCGAAGGCTTTGTCGGCGAGGCCTATTTGGTGCTTTGGCCGCTGGAGCAGCTCGCGGCCTCCAATCGCCAATTCGCGGATATCGATGACGTGGGCGACGTTGTCTGGTTCGGCGGCAATGGCGGTGGTGAAGCATTCGGTTTCGATTGGGCTCATGACGGAGCGATCGTCGAAGGGCCGATGATTGGTATGGAAAGAGCGCAGCTGCTCGTTTGCGCCGACAGCTTCACGCACTTCCTCGCAAATCCGACGGCGTTTGAGACATGACCGCAAAGCTCCAACTCGTCGGCATCAAGAAAAAGCTCCGCGGCCGCCAAGTGCTCGACGGCGTCGATCTCGACGTCGCCAAGGGGCGCTCGCTCGTCATCATCGGCGGTTCGGGCCAAGGCAAATCCGTGACGCTGAAATGCGCGCTTGGACTCATGAAGCCTGACGCCGGCCAGGTGCTGGTGGACGGCGCCGACATCACGCGCCTGCCGGCGAAGATCCGCCAGCATGCGATGCGCAAATTCGGCATGCTGTTCCAAGGCGGGGCGCTGTTCGACTCGCTCACCGTCTGGGAGAACATCGCCTTTCGGCTGATCTACGCCGACGGCGTTCAGCGCAGCGAAGCGCGTGAGCGCGCCATCGAAACCATGCGCAAGGTGCGCTTGGCGCCCGAATTCGCCGACGTGCGCCCGATCGAACTCTCCGGCGGCATGCAAAAGCGCGCGGGGCTCGCGCGCGCCATCATTGCCAAACCGGACATTCTCTTCTTCGACGAGCCGACCACCGGCCTCGATCCCATCACCGCCGACGCGATCAACGATCTCATTGTCGAGATGGTGAAGGAGCTTGGCTGCGCCGCCGTCTCGATCACCCACGACATGGCGAGCGCGCGCAAGATCGCCGACGAAATAGCCATGCTGCATGGCGGCCGGATCGTCTGGCGCGGGCCGGCGAGCGCCATAGACAATTCCGGCAACGCTATGGTCGACCAGTTCGTGGCGGGCCGCGCCGACGGGCCCATTCAAGCGGTGGTCTAGCGCATGAGCGCCAAGCCGCCGCGCCGCGAGCCGCACTACGCCGGCAATGAGACGTACGGCTGGGCCGTGCGCGACTGCGCGCGCAATCTCGTCCGCTGGCTCGCGGACCGCTGCACTCCCCCGCTTGAATTTTGCGGCGATGCGAACGGGCGCATCTGGCATTCTATCGGCGACGATCCAGATCGCGCTCTGCTAATCTTTACATCAGACAAAGGCGACGGCGTCATCGAGCTCAGCATCGACGCCAGCAATTGGGTGCGCGCCGACGTGCTGGTCGGCGATGACCTGGTTCTCCGCGTCTGGCTTGAAGATCCCTACGAAGAGAAGGAGTTTTGGCCGGACGATTCAGAGGCCATCGTGTCCGCGAGCGACGATCCGCCTGGCCGCATCTCCAAGCGCGGCGCGTGGCTGCAACTCAGATGCGCCGATTTTCCCGGCGTGCCTGATAAAAGCGAGGGCTATTGGACGGTCGAAGCGCGCGATTAGTTGCTCGCGCGCGCGCTCGCGCTACATAACGCACGAGGAGACCGACCATGGCCGCACAATCGAAAATGGTCGATTTGGGCTCGACCGCGCCGGACTTCGTACTGACGGACCCGTCGGGCGGGGTATGGGCTATGGGCAAGGTGGCCGGCGACGGGCCCGTGCTGGTGGCGTTCATCTGCAATCATTGTCCGTACGTCATACACATTGCCGATGCGCTGGCTGCATTCGCCAGCGCGTACAAGGACAAGGGACTCGCCACCGTCGCCATCAGCGCCAACGACGTGCATGCGTATCCGGAGGACGCGCCCGCCAAAATGGCCGAGTTCGCGCGCGCGCATCATTTCACGTTTCCCTATCTCTACGACGAGACGCAGGAGACGGCGAAGGCGTACGGGGCGGTCTGCACGCCCGACTTTTTCCTGTTCGATAAGAGCAAGAAGCTGGTCTATCGCGGCCAGTTCGACGACACCCGTCCGGGGCGCGGCGCCGCGACGGGCGCCGACATTCGCGCGGCCGCGGACGCCTTGCTCGCCGGCAAAACGCCGAGCGGCGCGCAAAAACCCAGCATCGGCTGCTCCATCAAATGGAAGCCGGGCAAGGCGCCGAATTGAGGCGGCGCGCCGGCTTTACGAACACCGCAGCGCGGTGGCTTCGCGCGGGCGCTCGCTGGCGCCGGTGATCACGATTTCGAGCGCTTCATCGCTTGAGGCGCGCACGTCGATCGTCAGCGTCACCGGTTCGCCCGGATCGTTCTCAAGACCCATTTCACGGCGCACGAGATCGATTACGATCTGGTCCTGCCGGTTGAGGCGCCATGTGCCCGAGCCCCATTCGTCATAGAAGGCGCTGCCGTCGGCGCTGAGGCCCATGCCGTCGCCCGAGGCGCACGAGCCGTCGAACGACCAGGTGCCGATGATCGTTTCATGATCCAGACGCATCGGCCCGGGGTCAGGGCGCGCTGTCGGCGCGGCTGCGGGCGCCGCTTCCGGCGCGGCGTCCTGTTTGTCAGCGGCCTGACCGCACGCGCCAAGCAAGGCGAGCGCGCAGAGGAGAGAACGCAGTTTCATGCGCCCCTCCCACCACGCGCGCGCGGTTTGTGCAACTGTCAGCTTGGCCGCGCTTCTCCGGCGTCCTGGCCTGCGCGCGCGCGGGGGGGCGTGGTCACGGCCTCTTCGGCGTTACGCCAGAAATCTCTCAGTCTTTGCGGCAATGCGGACTGCACTTTGTCAATCTGACCGCGTGGGATGTGCCGGGACAGGGTGGCGAACACCGCACGCGCCGCCTCGCGGGGATCGACCGGACGGTTGTCCTGCAATTCGGCGGCGATGCGTTCGATGAAGAGTTCGAGGTCACGGTCACGCAAGGGCTGCGCCGCGGGGCGAAACTGGTCGTAATAGACGCCGCGCACGAGCAAGGGCAATTCGGCGCCGAGATGGGCGGCAAGTTCGACGGGCAATTCGTCGCGCAGCGTGCGCAATACCACGCCCAATACTCTCCAGCTCAATTGCTTGTCCGGAATTAGCTGGTCGCCGATTTCATTCAGCCAGATGTGAGTTGTCTGCAATGTCTTGTCGAAGACATCCAAGCCTTGCGCGCTCATCGTTTTTCCTCCTTGGGAGGCGAACGGATGCGCGAGAGCGCCGTTCCTGCCCCGCTGCGGAAAACACGATGGCGCGCTAAGCTATGCTGCGGATTCGCGGGGAGCCATGGCTAAGCCTGACCACATCTTCACCTGCCAGGCCTGCGGCGCCATATGGCCGCGCTGGCAAGGCAAGTGCGACGCGTGCGGGGAATGGAACACGCTTGTTGAAGAAGCCGCGCGCCCGGTCGTTCCCGGATCGATGGCCGCGCCAACCGGCAAGCGCAGCAAGGCGGCCGCCTTCGTACAATTGACAGGAGAGAACGAGCCGCCGGCGCGCTTGGCCACGGGGATTTCAGAACTGGACCGTGTGTGCGGCGGGGGGCTGACGCCGGCGTCGGCGCTGCTGATCGGGGGCGATCCAGGCGTCGGCAAGTCCACGCTGCTGCTGCAGGCGGCGGCCTCGCTCGCGCGGCGCGGCGCCAACGTCGCTTATGTCACCGGCGAAGAGGCTGAAGCGCAGGTGCAGGAGCGCGCGCGGCGCCTCAACGCGGCAGACGCGCCGGTCAGTCTCGCGGCGGAGACCGACCTGCGGAAAATTCTCGAAGGCCTGAAGGCGCTGAAGCCGGACGTCGTCATCGCCGACTCGATTCAAACATTATGGGCGGACGGCGTCGAAGCGGCGCCGGGTACGGTGGCGCAAGTGCGCGCCTGCGCACACGAACTGGTGCGCTTCGCCAAGAAGAGCGGGGCAGTGCTGCTGCTGGTGGGACACGTGACCAAGGACGGCCAGATCGCCGGTCCGCGCGTGGTCGAGCATCTCGTCGACGCGGTGATCTATTTCGAAGGCGAGCGCGGCCTGCCGTTCCGCATCCTGCGCGCGGTAAAAAACCGCTTTGGGCCGACCGACGAGATCGGCGTGTTCGAGATGCTCGAACAAGGCCTGGTCGAAACCCCGAATCCTTCAGCGCTTTTCCTTGGCGGCGCCGGCGAACGCCCTTCAGGCGCGGCCGTGTTCGCCGGCGTCGAAGGCTCGCGTCCGGTGCTGGTGGAAATTCAGGCGCTGGCTGCGCCCACGGCCTACGGCACGCCGCGTCGCGCTGTGGTGGGTTGGGATTCCGCGCGCCTGGCGATGATTTTGGCCGTGCTCGAGACGCGCTGCGGGCTCTCTTTCTCGGGGCGTGATGTGTATCTCTCGGTCGCGGGCGGGTTAAGGATCAGCGAGCCTGCGGCCGACCTCGCCGTGGCTGCTGCGCTGATTTCGGCGCTCGCCGACACGTCCTTGCCGAAGCACTGCGTGGTGTTCGGCGAAGTGGCGCTGTCCGGCGAGGTGCGCCCCGCCGGACGCAGCGATCTAAGGCTCAAGGAAGCCGCAAAACTCGGGTTCGAGCAGGCCCTGGCGCCGCCGCAGAAAAAGAAGACCGCCGCCGGCGTCAACGTAGTTGAGATCGCACACATCGCCGAGCTTGCCGCCGCGCTCGGCGCCGCGGCGGATTAGGCGACCTTTACACCTTGCATATGCATGCGCCGGGTCAGCTGGGCGTTCTCTTCCTCCGACATGCGCGCACGGAATTGCGGGAAGATGTCGTCTTCCTCCTCGCGCATATGCTGTTCGAGCGTTTCGCGAAACTCGCGCAGACGCGCCAGCCAAGCGGGCTCGCCCGGCTTGATGTCAAAGGTGAGTTCCGAAAGAAACGTCTTCACTTCGAAATGGTCGCTGAAGAGATGGCGCGCCTGCTCTTCGTTCACGCGCCGCAGTGCGGGATAGATCACCATCTCTTCCTGCATTGCGTGCTTGGTGAGCGCGTGGTCGATCGCGGCCAATCCCGACTTGCGCTTGCCAGCGTCCTTCTCGGTGGTTTCCTGCAGGCCGTCGAAAATCTTGAGCACCGCCTGGTGTTCCAGCGCCAGCGCTTCGGCCCAGTCGCGCGTGCCGAGAGCTTCTGCGCCCTGCATGGCGAGCTTGCGCGCCGGATTGGCGAGCAAAGCGCCAGCGGCGAAGCCCAAACCGGCAGAGATCGCGATATCGCCCATGCGATTGCGTTCCATAGCGTCCTCCTTGTCGTGTGAGGCATAACCCCGCTGCGCGCCGGACGTTTCGCGCCTGTCGCGACATTTACGCAGATTAAGGCGCTCAACTCGTGCGCGCGCGGTGTTGCCGTCAGGCCCCGTGTGGGCGGCGGCGGGCGCGACTAGGCCTGTGCAATGCGAGCATCAGCGCCGATCATTTCGCCGCCAGTTTAATCGGCCTGGGCGCGCACGGCCCACGCCATTCGACCAGCCGCTTTTTCGGGCGACCCGCAGCGGCGCCGCACGGGCTTCCTTTCGCCCAATCGGACGTCTATCGGTGACGCCTCCTGCTCCTGGCTTAAGAACAAGCCCGGGGCGGGCGGCCAGGGCGAGCGGACGGCCGTGAAATTGGGGAGCGATGGATGGATCTCGGGCTGACCTGGTTTGACTTCGCCGCCATCGTCGTCCTTGGCCTGTCCGGGGTCATGGCTTTCGCCCGCGGCCTGATTCGCGAGGTCTTTTCCGTGATCGCCTTCATTGGCGGGGCCATCGCGGCGGTGTTTTTCGCGGGCATGCTGGCGCCGCTGGTCGCGAGCGTAACGCCCCTCTCGGGCCCCCTGGCCACAGTGGCGGCAGGTCTTCTAATTTTTCTGGCGGTGTTCATCGTCATCACGGTGATCACCTCGACCGTGGCCAAGCAGGCCCACCAATCGACCGAAATCGGCAGCTTCGACCGCGCCGCGGGCCTCGCCTTCGGCATCCTGCGCGGGGTGCTGGTGGTGTCGCTGTTCGTGTTGCTCATGCGCCAGAGCGGACCCCAGGAGCCCACCGCCCCCGCCGATCCCATGCAGGACGCCATACGCGGGGCGAGAACCTACCCTATCTATGACAGTGTGGCGAAAGGCCTGGAAACCGTGCTTCCCCAGGCCCGTCAGCGCACGCGTGATATGATCAATGGACAGAAGGGCGAGTCGGCCCCGATCCCGCCGGCTGAGCCCGAGACCCAGGCCGAAAGCCAGTAAGGAGCTTGATGACCGCCGAGCGCCCCTCTCTTCGTTTCCACCCGGCGCCGGCGGACCAGCCGGACCGATGGGCGCTCGACGACAAGCCCCGCGAGGAATGCGGTGTCGTGGGGGTGTTCGGCTCCGAAGACGCCGCCGTGCTCACCGCGCTCGGCCTGCACGGCCTGCAGCATCGCGGTCAGGAAGGGTGCGGCATCGTCGCTTTCGACGGCGAGCGCTTCTATCACGAACGCCACCTCGGCCTCGTCGGCGAGCATTTCTCCGGGCCGGACGTGCCCAAGCGCCTGCCCGGCGCCAGCGCTATCGGCCACACCCGCTACGCCACCCAGGGCGGTACGCTGTTGCGCAATGTGCAGCCGCTGTTCGCAGACTTGGCGCTGGGCGGCTTTGCCGTCTGCCATAACGGCAATCTCACCAATTCGCACCACCTGCGCGAACGCCTGGTCGAGGAAGGCGCGATTTTCCAATCCACTTCCGACACTGAATGCATTCTGCAGCTGATCGCCCGCTCGCGGCGCAGCAAGGTGGTCGACCGCTTCGTGGAAGCGCTGCACGACATCGAAGGCGCCTATGCGGTGGTGTGCCTGACCAACAACATGCTGCTGGGCGCGCGCGATCCGCTGGGCATTCGCCCGCTGGTGCTGGGCGACCGCGACGGCGCGCCGATCCTCGCCTCCGAAACCTGCGCGCTCGACATTATCGGCGCCAAGTTCGTGCGCACGATCGAGCCCGGCGAAGTCATCGTGGCTACGCGCGCGCGCAACGGCGCGATCCAGATCGACAGCCACTTCCCGTTCGGCAAGCGCAAGGCGCGGCCCTGCATTTTCGAGTTCGTCTATTTCGCGCGGCCGGATTCGATGGTGGACGGACGCTCGGTCTATGAGATCCGCAAACGCATGGGCATGCGCCTGGCGCAAGAAACAGGCGTGAAGGCCGATGTCGTGGTGCCGGTGCCGGATTCCGGCGTGCCGGCCGCGCTCGGCTTCGCGCAGGAAAGCGGATTGCCCTATGAGCTCGGCATCATCCGCAGCCATTATGCTGGACGCACTTTCATCCAGCCCAAACAGGAAATCCGCGCGCTGGGCGTACGCCTCAAGCACGCGGCCAATCGCGAAGTGATCAAGGGCAAGCGCGTGATCCTCGTGGACGATTCCATCGTGCGCGGAACGACGTCGCAGAAGATCGTGCAGATGGTGCGCGAAGCCGGCGCCAAGGAAGTGCACTTCCGCAGCGCCTCCCCGCCGATCAAGCACCCCGATTTCTACGGCATCGACATGCCTACGCTGGACCAGCTGATGGCGGCGCAAATGTCGCTCGAAGAAATGCAGAAGCAGCTCAATGTCGACTCGCTCGGCTTCCTTTCCATCGACGGTCTCTATTGGGCCATGGGCGAAAAGAAGCGCGACGCGGCCAATCCCCAATTCACCGACCACGCCTTCACCGGCGATTATCCAACGCCGCTATTGGATCAGTCCACGCACCGCGCCGGCCGCGACTTCCAGCTCTCGCTATTGGCCGAAGAAGCGGCGGAGTAATTTCGGTCAATTGCTTCGTCATTCCGGACGCGCCCGAGGCGCGGTCCGGGAACCCAGGGGCAACAAGTCGCATCGTTAGCCCCTGGGTTCCGGGTTCTCGGCTGCGCCGAGCCCCGGAATGACGATATA
This sequence comes from uncultured Terricaulis sp., assembly GCA_964540785.1. GTDB lineage: Bacteria > Pseudomonadota > Alphaproteobacteria > Caulobacterales > Aquidulcibacteraceae > Vitreimonas. The sequence continues at coordinate 15,796 of CAZIOD010000035.1, read as the reverse complement.
GAAGCCTCATGTCATCTACGGAAAAACGCATCGCCCTCGTCACCGGCGCGTCGCGCGGCATCGGCAAGGCCGTCGCGCTTGAGCTTGCGCGGCAGGGCTGGCGCGTGATCGCGACCGCGCGCGCGCAAAAAGCGCTGGAGCAGCTCGACGACCACATCCGCGAACTCGGCGGCGAAGCCACGCTCGTGCCGCTCGATTTGAAGGACGGCGCCGGCATCGATCAACTCGGCGCTGCGCTCTACGAACGCTTCGGCAAGCTCGACGCGCTTGCCGCCTGCGCCGGCGTCTTGGGCTCGCTCACGCCCGCGCACCAGGTCACGCCTGCGGTCATGGATGACACGATGGCCGTGAACTATAGCGCGAATTATCGGCTCATCCGCGCGCTCCATCCGCTGCTGCGCGCCTCCGATGCGGGCCGCGCCGTCTTCGTCACCTCCGGCGCGTCGCGCAATCTGCGCGCCTATTGGTCGCCCTATTCGGCTTCCAAAGCCGCGCTCGATGCGCTGGTGACGTGCTATGCGCGCGAACTCGAGGTGACGCCGATCAAGGCGAACCTTTTCAATCCCGGCCCTGCCCGCACGTCGATGCGCGCCAAGGCCTTCCCCGGCGAAGACCCGATGACGCTGCCGACGCCGGAAGAGATCGCCCCGTCCATCGTGGCCATGCTGCAGCCGGACTACGCGCAGAACGGCGCCTGGGTGCAGTTCGAGCGGCGTCGACCATCGTGAAATGGATAAGCGCGGGACGTTGCGTCGCAACGGGGCGGTCGTGAAAGCGCCTCGGGGGCGCGCCCTGGATGACAGCGCTGTTGATCCCGACAATCCGCCTCTCACACACAAGCGCATGACGTCGATGGCGCGGACGCCGCATGTTAGAGTGCTGCGCCGCGCCCTTGGACTGACGCAGCAAGAATTTTCAACCCGGTATCAAATCCCCCTGGGTACGCTCCGCGACTGGGAGCAAGGCCGCGCAACACCCGATCTTCCAACACGCGCCTATCTCAAGGTCATCGCCCGCAATCCCGAGGCGGTGCAGAAGGCCCTTCAGCGCAAATGAATTGGTTCGCCCGCGAGCTAGTCGTTCAAAAGCGATGCGAGCGCGGCAATCAGCTGCTTTCGCGGGGCCGGTTTGCCAACGTTAGTCACGCCTGCGAAAGCGGGGATTTGGTCGAGGTTTGCCCGTTCGTACGCGCTGGACAGCACAAACGGGACATTCTGCGTCTTCAGCGCGACCGCTACCGGCGCACTGTGTTCTCCGCGCAAGTTGACGTCCAGCACACATAAGTGGGGCCGATCGCGATCGAGCGCCGCCAACGCGGATTGCACGGTGGCGACAGGGCCAACGACCTCGTAGCCCGCCTTCTCCAGCACGCCGGCCAGCTCCAGCGCGATCAAGAACTCATCTTCGACAATGAGCACCTTGCAAGACTTCGAACAGGTTCGTGCTCGGCCCACCCAAGCCCCTAATCCAAGGGCAGCATGATCTGCGCACTGAGGCCGGTTGGCGAATAATCGAACTTTGCTTCGCCGCCCTCGGCCCGGACGCTCTGCTCGATCATACGCGTTCCAAAACCCTGGCGGCTCGGCGGCGCAATGCGAGGGCCGCCCTCCTCGCGCCACCTGACGGAAAGACATTTTCTGCCGTCTTTAGTTCCGAGCTCCCAGCTGACGCGGATCGCGCCGGTCCTATTGGATAACGCGCCGTATTTGACGGCGTTGGTCGTCAGTTCGTGCATCATCATGGATACCGGCAGGACCTGGTGCTGCGCGAGCAGCACGCTAGGGCCGGCGGCCACCTCCGCGCGCGAACCGGCGACAGGCGCCAACATCTGTTCGATCAGGACGCTGAGATCGGCTGCCCCTTCGGCTATGAAGGTCTGTGCATTGATGACCGCCTCTAAACGGCCCAGGAAAATTTCACGGTATTCCTCGGCGGTTCGTCCTTCGGCTTCGGTGTGATTGGCGACGGCCCGCAGAATGGCCATCAGGTTTTTCATGCGGTGTTGCGTTTCCGCGAGCAACACGTCCTTCTCGGCGTCCGCCTTCCGCCGCTCGGTCACATCCTCGAACACAACCAGCATCTGGCTGCTCGTCTCGTCGGGATGAAAGATGCGGCGCGCCGTCACCAGCATGGTGCGCCGGCCGATCGCCGGAAAATCGTGCGTGACCTCATAACCGATGATGGCGGCGGCCTTAGGCACGACGTCCGCCAGGAGTTCACGCAGTTCTGCGATGTCCCACTGTCCGTTCCCCAGCTCGAACAGGTATTTCCCCAGTGTGCTGTCACGCTCGGTCTGGAATGTCCTGAAGAACGCCGGGTTCGCGTTGACCACCGTGCAGGCCCGGTCCAGCACGACGAGCGGTTCCTGCAGCGTATCAACGATGCCCTGTGCTTGCACATGGCTGCTGCGAAGCAGGCGATAGAGTTCCTCTAGTGTCACCTGATTCTCGACAATTGGCGTGACGCGCACGGCCGCCGCCAGGTTCCACCAAACGCGTCGACTTTCAAGCTTGGGCCGTACATGAGCGGACAGACCCTGCTCTTATCCATGCTGTTATCCTGCTAAGCGGCTGAAAACAAACCGGCTCACGAAAGGACACCTCCCTGCGCCCACCCCCGCCCGCAAGGAGGCGAGGAGTCGCGAAACAAGAACACTGCGCGTTTCCGCTATTCGGTACTCGCCATGCGATTCTTGTCGTACTGCCCTCTTAATGCCCTTCGACACCATCATCCTCGGCGCCGGCGCAGCTGGTCTCTATTGCGCCATGCATGCCGGCCGGCGCGGGCGGCGCACGCTGGTGCTTGAGCACAACGATGAGCCGGGCGCGAAGATTCTGATCTCCGGCGGCGGACGCTGCAACTTCACCAATTTGAGCGCCAACGATGCGGCGCGCTATCTCAGCGCCAATCCGCACTTCGCCCGTTCCGCGCTCGCCCGTCACACGCAGAGCGACTTTATCGCGCTCGTTCAAAAGCACGACATCGCCTATTACGAAAAGACGCTGGGCCAACTCTTCTGCGAAGGCGCGCGCTCGTCGCAGAAGATCGTGCGCATGCTGCTCGACGAATGCCGCGCCGGCGGCGCCGAGTTGCGCCTGAACTGCGCCATCCAATCCGTGCGCCGTAACGAACGCTTCATCGTCGAGACAAGCCAGGGCGCCTTTGAAAGCGAAACGCTGGTGGTCGCCACCGGCGGGCTTTCCATCCCAAAACTTGGCGCCACGCCGTTCGCCTATCGCCTCGCGGAGCAATTCTCCGTCCCAATCGTCGCCCCGCGCGCCGGCCTCGTCCCGCTCACCTTTAACGAAGCCGATCTTGCCTGGATGCGCCCGCTCAGCGGGGTGTCTGCAGTTGTGCGCGTGTCGATCGGCAAGACCGCGTTCCGCGAAGCCGCCCTGTTCACGCACAAGGGCCTCTCCGGGCCGTCCATTCTGCAGATTTCCTCGTACTGGACGCCGGGCGAAAGCATCATTGTCGACTGGCTGCCGGACGCCGGCGATGACGTGCTGGTGCGCAAGAAGCGCGAACGGCCCAAGGCGCAGCTGAAGTCCGTGTTATCCGGGCTTGTTCCCGAACGACTCGCCCAAGCGCTCTCTTGGGCCGCCGGCGATACGGGCGACGCTGCATCACCGGCCGCCGGCGAGACGCCGGCGGTCCAAGAAATCGGCGACACGAAGGACACGGCGCTTCTCGAGATCGTGCGCAAGCTGAAGGCGTTTCCGCTCACCCCGCACGGCACGGAAGGCTACGCCAAGGCGGAAGTCACGGTCGGCGGGGTCGATACCAACGCGCTCAGTCAACGAACACTGGAGACGCTCGCCGTTCCCGGCCTCTTCGTCATCGGCGAAGCCGTCGACGTCACCGGCTGGCTCGGCGGCTACAATTTCCAATGGGCCTGGTCGAGCGGCTGGGCCGCAGGTCAGGTCTGCTGATGCAAGAAACGCCTGGCCATCAGCGAAATCGGCAGACCGACCAGCACCGTGTGCGTAAAGATGGCGCCCCAGATCATCCACGGATAATCTTCACCGCCCCCGCCGCGCACCGCACCGAACGCCTCGCTCAGCCGCGCGACTGCGTCCGCCCCGCTCGCGAACTCGCCCGTCGCGGACGCGGACAAGGGCACGACCACATAGTGCATGACGCCGTAGAGCACGAGGCCGTACGCGAGGCCGGACTGCACCGCGTGCTGCGTCAAGCTCTTGAGGCGGGTCGACAGCAGCACGTAGACGCCGGCCATTGCGGTTGCGATCAGGACATGTGTGCCGGCGCCGAGCAAGGCCGTTTCGACGCCGCCGGCGCCCGCCGCTTCGCGTCCGATCCAGCCGGCGGCGACCGATTGCAGCACTTGTTCAGGCGAGAGGCCATAGCTCAGCGGACCATAGACCAGAAAGGCGTAGATGATATCCAGCACCGCGGCCGTGAGGCCGCCCGACAAAATGGCCCAGACGATCTTCATCTCGCATCCCTCCCGCCGCGTTCATCAACCGCATTCCGCTGCGGTCCGCAGCCGGATTGCGACGGACGCCCTTACACGGGCGCGTGATCGATGACGCGCATTGCGAACAACTCATTGGGCGCAACGCCGGACGGACGCCGCGTCGAACGCTATGTGCTATGCAACGCCCATGGCCTCCGCGCAGAGCTCATGAGCTACGGCGCCGCGCTGATGGCGCTGCACACGCCCGATCGCGCCGGGCGCGTTGCAAATGTCGTGCTGGGTTTCGATACGCTCGCGCCCTATCTCGCCGGGACGCCCTATTTCGGCGCCACGGTCGGGCGTTGCGCGAACCGCATCGCCGGCGCGCGTTTCGATCTGGACGGCCGCACATACAAGCTCGCGGCCAATGAAGGGCGTCACCATTTGCACGGCGGGCGGACTGGATTTGACAAGGTTGTCTGGAGGGCGCGCGCCGTGGAGGCGCGCAACGCGGCAGGCGTGGTGTTTTCTTATGTCAGCGCGGACGGCGAGGAGGGTTATCCCGGAGAGCTGAACGTGGAAACGGAGTATCTGCTTTCCGATGACGACCGCCTCAGCATCGAGTTTCGCGCCTCGACGACGGCGCCGACGCACGTCAATCTCACGCATCATAGCTATTTCAATCTAAGCGGCGCGGCGCTGCGCGACATTACCGGTCACAGCTTGTGGATCGGCGCCGAGCGGTTCACGCCGGTCAATTCCGAACTCATCCCGACAGGCGAGCTGCGCGGCGTGGCCGATACGCCCTTCGACTTTCGCACCGCGCGGCCGATCGGCGCGCATATCGATGCGGACGACGATCAACTGCGCATCGCCGGCGGCTACGACCATAACTTCATCCTCGACGCGCCGCGCACCGATGTGCTGAGGCATACGGCGACGCTGTGCGATCCGGAGAGCGGCCGCGCGATGGCGCTCTGGACCAGCGCGCCCGGCTTGCAGGTTTATAGCGGAAATTATCTCGACGGGTCGCTGATCGGCGCACACGGGCCTTTCACGCGCCGCAGCGGCCTCTGCCTGGAGCCGCAACACTTCCCCAATTCACCGAACGAGCCGGCCTTTCCTTCAACGGTGCTGCGGCCCGGAGAGAATTATCGCGCCCGCATGGAATTGCGCTTTTATCGAACCGCGTAACGCAAGCCCTTGGCGAAAGCCGCCGCCCGGCGGTAGTCTCCCGTTGGGGGAGCCAGCCGATGGGCAATTTCTGGCAATCCGTGCGCACTGCCTATGCCGGTTGGTGGACGCTTCTCGGCTTGCTGGCCGCCTCGATCAGCGGCTTCAATCTACTCCACAAGGTTCTCTCGATCGGACTGTCCGCGGCGCTGTCGGCTATCGTCGACGCTTACAAGGCGGCTGTGCACCCTTTGGTATTCGGCCTCGCGGCTCTTTTGCGCATCGAGCCGCCCCCCGAATGGGCGATCGACATTGGCGTATTGTGGCTGCTGGTCGCGGGAATTGTGCTGCGCAGCGCCTGGGCGATCCGGGCGGCGACCATCACAAGTAATGTGCGCATGGGCGGCCCCTCAAGATTCTGGAGCCACCTCATGCAAAGCCCATCGGCGTTGCCCTTGTTTATCTTGGTCGGCTTTGTCGGTTGGCCCTATGTGTCCTGGATGCTGCTCTCGCAGCCGCATCTCATTCGGTACAAGAAGTCCCGCTCCTTCGCACCGCGCGGCTCGCCGGACGCGCTTCCGCGCGGGTCGGAATATTATTGCGATATGCGTGTTGTGCTCGGCACGCACGCCATAACGGCGATCGCCTGCATTCTGCTCTGGGCGCTGCTTAATGTGCTCCTGGCCTAATCATCGCCGGCGGCGTAGGGATTTTTCCCCGCTTTCACGATGAGGCGCACGGGGGCGGCGTGCAGATCGAACGCCTCGCGCAGCTCGTTGGTCAGATAGCGCTTGTAGCTCTCCGGCATTTCCTCGGCGCGCGAAGCGATCAGCACGAAGGTCGGCGGCCGCGCCTTGATCTGGGCGATGTAGCGCGGCTTGATGCGCTTGCCGCGCACGGCGGGCGGGGGATGGCGGGCGATGGCGGCGTAGAGCCAATCGTTCAAATCCTTGGTCTTGATGCGCGCAGTCCAATCGGCGTGCGCCACTTCCACCGCCTTCATCAGCCGATCGAGGCCAATTCCGGAAAGAGCCGCCAGGGTCACCAGCGGCGCCCCGCGCGCCTGCGGCAGGCTCTCCTTCGCAACCAGCTTCATCTCCTCGAAATGCGCGCGCGGCTCGGCGATCTTGTCCCACTTGGCAAGCACGAACACCAACGCGCGCCCTTCGCGGATAACGAGATCGGCAATGGTGAGGTCCTGGTTTTCGAACGCCTCGCCCGCATCCATCACCAGCACGCACACATCGGCAAAGCGGATGGCGCGCAAAGTGTCGGCAACCGAAAGCTTTTCCAGCTTGCCCTGCACTTTCGCTTTGCGGCGCATGCCCGCGGTGTCGATCAGGCGATACGGCTTGTCCTTCCAGCGCCAGTCGATGGCGATGGAATCGCGCGTGATGCCCGCTTCCGGGCCGACCAGCAGACGATCCTCCCCGATCAAGGCGTTGACGAGCGTCGACTTGCCCGCGTTCGGGCGGCCGATGATCGCGAGGCGGATCGGGCGCGCGCTCTGAGCGTCGGCGTCCTCGCCGGCAAGCGTCTCGCCGTCTGCGGGGCCTTGGCCGGCGAGACGGGGGTGGTCCACGATCGCCGCATAAAGTTCGGCCATGCCTTCACCGTGCTCGGCCGAGAGCGCGATGGGCTCGCCCAAGCCCAGCGCATAGGCTTCGTTGACGCCGGCGTCGCCGGCGCGGCCTTCGGCCTTGTTCGCCGCCAGCACAACGGGCTTGTTTGCGCGCCGCAACAGGACGGCGAAGCTTTCGTCGAGCGGGGTCACGCCGACGCGGGCGTCGATCATGAGTAGAATGATGTCGGCATCGGCGATCGCTGTTTCGGTTTGCGCGCGCATGCGCGCTTCCAGCGACGCGTCGGTGGCGTCCTCGAAGCCTGCGGTGTCGATCAGGGTGAAGTCGAGATCGCCCAGCCGGCCAGGCGCTTCGCGGCGATCGCGCGTAACGCCCGGCGTATCGTCCACGATGGCGAGCTTCTTGCCGGCCAGCCGGTTGAACAGGGTGGATTTGCCGACATTCGGCCGCCCGACGATCGCGAGCTTTAGAGGAGCGCGGGAGGTCATGGCTCAGCTCTTACCTGCGCCGACCGAGCAACGACAACGTGCGGCAGCGCGGGCGCGAACACCCGCGCTCCGTCACTCGAACACGACCAACCGGGCGCTGTTGGTGACGATGTAGATCTGGCCGTTCGCGGCGATCGGAGGAATGAACACCGGCTGGTCCACCTCCGCGGTCGCGACCGTCCGGCCGTTCTCCGGCGACACCGCGATCACCTCGCCCAGCGAATTGGCCAGCACGAGGCGGCTGCCCACCATGATCGGCCCTGTCCAGGCGATGCGCCCGGTCCGCTCGCTTTCCTTGCGATAGCGGCGCAACTGCTGGACCCAGTACACATTGCCCGTTGCGCGATCGAACGCGGCAAGCTCGCCGTCAACGCTTACCGCGTAAAGCACATCGCCGGCGATCCAGGGGGTCTGCGTCGAAGCGAAGGCGCGCGCCCAGATGCGCTGACCGGTGCGCAGATCGATAGCCGCGAGCACGCCCGAATGGCTGGCCGCGAACACAACCCCGCCGTCGATTGCCGGGCGGCCGGCGATGTCGTTGATCGCAGAGAGCGACGTGAGGCGTCCGGTGCGCGACAGCGAGTCGCTCCAAAGACGCCGGCCGTTGGCGCTCACCAGCGCCGTCACTTCCCCCGATGCGAACGGGGCCACGACCGTGTCGGCGTCGATCGCCACGCTGGGCGCGGAAAGAATGCGCGCCGGCTCCGCAATCGCCTGGTGCGTCCAGGCGACGGCGCCGGTGCCTGCATCGAAGGCGATGAGTTCGCTATCGTTGGTGATGGCGTAGACGCGACCGCCCGACACCGTCGGCGCGGAATGGAATGGCGTTGCGCCTTCGGTGCGCCAGATCTCCTCGCCGCTCGCCGCGTCGAGCGCGACAAGGAATCCGAATCCCGTGGTCACAAAGACGCGGCCGCCAGACGCGGCGACGCCGCCGCCGCGCGCGACGCGATCGCGCGTGCCGCGCGGACGCAGCGACTCAGACCAGAGGCGATCTCCGTCGGCGGCGTCGAAGGCGCTGATCCGGTGATCGGCGTCGAGGAAATAAAGGCGCCCTTCCGCAATCACGGGCGGCGCCGCAATCTGCACTCGGTCGTTCGTGCCCTGGCCGAGATTTGCACGCCATTTCCGCTGCAGCACAGCCGCGCCGCCGACATTGGTGGGCGAATTGTCCGCCGTGCCGCCCGGCTGGCTCCACTCGGTCATCGACACCGCGGGCGGCGGGACGATGGTGCGTCCGGCCAGCGCCGGATCGGGCGCCAATTGCTGTTCGAAGGCGAGGATCGAGATGCGCCCATCTTCCGGCGCCGTCTGGCTGGCGGTGTCGTCGCCATCGAAGATGTTGATGGCGTCGCCGATGCGGCTGACGGTGGAGCACGCCGACAAAGCGGCGGCGGCAACCACCAGAGCAATCGGTCGCAACGGCTTCATTGGGTTTCTCCTTCGGAAGGCGCAGGCGCGTTGCTTGCGCCGTCCGCTGAGGTTGCCGGCGCGGGGCCGATGACGGAAAGGGCGATTTGCGCGCGTTGCTGCACCGCTTCGGGCGCGTCGAAGGCGAGCGTGAGATTCTGCAGCGTATCGCGGGCGAGATCGATATTGCCCGCTTCCCAGGCCTCGATGCCGAGCAATTCGCGCGCCAGATACGAGAGGCGGCTGTCGGATTGCAGCAGCGGCTCGAGCCGTGTCTGCAGCGCGGGGAAGTCCTGCGTTTCAGCGACGAGATAGGCGGCGCGCAGACGCGCCGTATCGCGCATGATCGGATCCCTTGCGTCGTCGGCGGCGCGGTCGAACTGGGCGAGCGCCGCTTCAAGATCGCCTTGAGCTTCGAGAATGGCGGCATGTTCGAGGCGCGCCATCATCCGATAAACGTGCGGTCCCTCGCCGGACAGGCGCTCGAATTCCGCCTTGGCCTGATCGAGGTTGCCCTCCGCCGCCAGTTGCTGCGCGGCGATGAATTCTTCCGAGTGCGCGCGCGACTGGTCGACACTGTAATCGCGCCACCACAGCCAGGCGGCGACGCCGATCAAGATGACGACGAAGGCGCCGATCAGCCACGGGCCGTACTTCTTGGCCAAGCCGAGCATGCGGTCCTGCCGCAGGCTCTCGTCGACCTCTAGGACAAAACTGTCGGTTTCGTTGGTCACGCGCCCGTATTCCTGCCTTGTCTGGCACGGCTGACTGCCGCCCGGCCCCCTTTAAAGCGCCGGCAAGCTAGCCGCGCTTGTCTCCCCCGGCAACGCGCCGGCGCTGTGGCTTTCCGCCCAGGGCATAGGTCTCGGCTGCGGCAGGAAAACGGCGGGCGCGGACATCGGCGGCATATCCGGCTGCGGCCTTGTCGATCACCCCTTTGAGGTCGGCATAGCGGCGCACGAATTTCGGGGTCCAGTCGAACAGGCCGAGCAGGTCGTCGGTGACCAGAATCTGGCCGTCGCACCGGGCCGAGGCGCCGATGCCGATGGTCGGCGCTTTGACTGCGGCGGTGATTTCGGGGGCGAGCGTTTCGTCCACACCCTCCACGACGATGGCGAAAGCGCCCGCCTCGTCGGCGGCGCGCGCTTCGGCCAGCACTTTGGCGCGTTCTTCGCGCGTGCGGCCCTTGGCGCGGAATTTTCCGTCAACATTCACGGCCTGCGGACGGAGGCCCACGTGCCCCATCACCGGAATACCGCGCTCGACCAGGTAGGCGATGGTTGCGCCGATGGACGGTCCGGCCTCCACCTTGATCGCTTGCGCGCCGGTTTCCTTGAGCACGCGCGTCGCATTGGCGAAGGCGATGTCCGGACCGGCCTCGTAGGAGCCGAACGGCATGTCGACCACGACCATCGCGCGCTCTGCGCCCCGCATCACGGCCTGGCCGTGCATGATCATCATCTCGAGCGTGACGCCGACCGTGTTCGGCAGCCCGTGCACGACCATGCCCACGGAATCGCCGACCAGCAGCAGATCGCAATGCGCGTCGAGGATCTGCGCCACCGGCGCGGTGTAGGCGGTCAGGCAAACGATCGGTTCGCCGCCCTTGCGCGCGCGGATGTCAGGCGCCGTGATGCGGCGAACGGCTTCGGTATGACGCGACATGGGGGAGCACCTCGCTTGGCGTGGCCTTAGCCGCTCAGGCCGGAAGAAGCCAGCGCAGTCGCCTTAGAGGAAGACCTAGTCCTGCTGGGCGGCGCGATACGCCACCGCGCCGCCGGCGAGCACGCCCGTCAACAGCAGCACTTGCGTGAGGCCCGCGCCCAGCGACTGCAGCATGCCTTGCGTGGCGCCCGCGGCGTCGCCGGCCGCCTGGTTCAGCGAAGGGGCCGCGCTCAGCGAATTCTGGAGGCGAGACAATTCTAACCCGGCGCTGGCGAGGAAGTCCGGTCCGAACACGCCGACGAAGGAATAAACGCCGTAAAGCGCCGCAGCGCCGCCGACCGCCATGCCCAGCGATTGGATCACATTGCGAACCTGCAGCGCCTGCTCCGAGCGCGCGACGGCATGGGCGACGCTCGCAGAGAACCCGTCGTCTTGGGGTTCGTGAGCTTCCGCGAAGCTGCGCTTCAGGAGGGCGTCGAAATCGCTCATCTGTCTAGTCGCTCTGGGGCTCCAACATGCGCCTAAGTTTTTCAGTTCCTCTTAAGACGTGGGATTTCACCGTACCCAGGGGAAGTCCCGTCATCTCGACAATCTCTGAATGACTTAACCCTTCTCCGTGGTTCAGCGTCACACACAATCTCTCAGCATCTGAAAGCCTGGCAAGGGCCTTCTCCAGGTCGATCTTGGCGCCGGCCTGGTCTTCCGGCGTGGAGTCCTCCGAGGCCATCGGATTTGCCGCCTCGTCGATCTCCTCGAACACCGCCTTCTGGCGACGTTTCGCCATCAGGAAAGTGGTTACCGCGATCCTCCTGAACCATCCCGGAAAAGCTGCCGGGGTTTCCAAGTCCTTCAATCTTTCCCAGGCCTTGATGAACGCCTCTTGAGCGAGATCGTCAGCCTCGGCGTGGCTGCGGCACATCCGGCGCAACAGGCCCCGGGCCCAGCCTTGGCGGCGCTTTACCAGCTCCCCGAAAGCCGCCTGGTCCCTGGCCTGGGCTGCGACGATGAGCGCAGCTTCTGTGGCCTGAGCCAGATTGAGGAGCCCCCGCGCCGCCACTTATGTCCGCTCTCATTGATCCTTTCTCTTAGTGGCATAATCGACGACTGCGAGCAGGATAAAGGCGATGCCCAGGGCCCCGAGAATGACGGCGGGCACCAGCATGCCGTTATGCGCCATACCGGAGGGGTCGAAGCCGTCCATCACGTAGGCCCCGCCCACGAAACCGCCCGCCAAGGCCAGCAGCACGATGCCGCTGCCGAGGCTGCGCCGAGCCTTGTCCTGGGGCGGCCGCCCGCCTTCGGTCAGTTGCTTCAGTATTTGAGGATCGAGGCTCTGACCCTTCTCCAGGGCCTGCGAAATCAGCGCATGAGCCGATTGTTTGGTGCGCTCGCGCAGATAGATCGGCACCAGAATGACGGCCGCCAGGAAGGCGAAAAACACAAACGGAACAATGATTTCACCATCCATCCGAAGTCTCCATAGCCCGGGGTCTGTTGCCCCTTTGCCAATCTAGATGCACTTCGGGCGGCGCTTGGATGCACCGCCCTCGCCCAGCCCGGCGGCGGCAAGCTTGTTCTGTCACGAACCGGGCGCGCGCCGCCAGTCCTAAGGCGGCGCCCTGGCGATGCGATCTCGCTTGCCAACTCATACTTAAGCGTCTACTTAAGTATCTATGTTCAGGCAGGACGCGCTCGACTTGACCTATCAGGCCCTGGCCGACCCCAGCCGCCGCGCCATGGTCGACCGGCTGGTCCACGGCCCGGCGACGGTATCGGAGCTGGCCAAGCCGCTGGCGATGTCGCTGCCCGGCGTGATGCAGCACCTGGCGGTGCTGGAAGCGTCCGGGCTGGTGGTTTCGGAAAAGATCGGCCGCGTCCGCACCTGCCGCATCGACCCCGCCGCCCTCACCCAGGCTGAGCGTTGGATCAGCGAACGCCGGGCGCTTTGGGAGCGCCGGCTCGACCGGCTCGGCCAGTTTCTCGATGAGACCAAGGACGATTAATGCTGACGCTCTATGGCCACCCGATTTCTTCCTACACCTGGAAGGTGCTGACCGCGTTCTACGAGAACGCGACGCCGCTTGATTTCATCACGGTCGATCAGAGCACTTACGCTGATTTCATCGCCAAGTGGCCGATGGGCAAATTTCCCATCCTGCTCGACAGCGACCGCGATCGCATGGTGACCGAGACGTCCGTCATCATCGAATATCTCGACGCCTATTATCCCGGCGCCGCGCGCTTTATTCCAAGAGATATCGACACAGCGCTTGAGGTGCGCCGCTGGGACCGCGTGTGCGATCATCTGAACACGACGATGAGCAAGATCGTGGTGGACAACATCCGCCCCGAAGGTCAGCGCGATCCTTACGGGGTCGATGAAGCCAGGCGCATTGTCGCCGGCATCTACACGGTGATCGAATCCCAACTCGGCGCCCGCGAGTACATCGTTGGCGAGAGCTTTACACTGGCCGATTGCTCAGCCGCGCCCGCGCTCTGGTACGCAACGCGCAACGCGCCGCTCGACGGTCAACATCCACGCATCGCCGCCTACCTCGATCGATTGAAGGCGCGCCCCTCATTCGCCCGCGCGGTCAAAGACTCCGAGCCGCTTTTCCACCTGTATCCGGGAGCCTGAAGCCCATGACTACGATCGCCCACGCCACCATCGTCATGGAGCGCACCTACAACGCTTCGCCCGCGCGCGTTTTCAAGGCGTGGGCTGATGTCGAGGCGCGCAAACGCTGGTCTGCGCCCGCGGACAACATCCGGATCGAATACGAAGCGTCGGATTTCCGCGAAGGCGGGCGCGATGTCTCCCGCTGCATCGAGCCCGGCAATGAGGACTACGTGGCGACCGTCCACTACATCGACATAAAGCGCGATCAGCGCATCTTCTTTGTCGAAGACATCGCGCACGGGAAGCGGCGCGTCTCCGCTGCACTGATCAGCGTCGAGCTCTCACCGAGGAAAGCTGGTACGCATCTTTCCCTCACCATGCAGATCGCCAGCTTCGACGGCGCGAACATGGAGCAAGGCTATCAGTTCGGCTGGTCCGCTGCGCTCGACAATCTCGCTAAGGAATTCGACCAATGACCAAACGCAACACCACACACGCGACCTTCGTCATCGAACGCGATTTCCCTCATCCGCCCGCGAAAGTGTTCGCCGCCTTCGCCGACGGCAAGCAGAAAGCGGAATGGTTCGGCGGGCCCGAAGAGTGGGAAAAGTCCAACGAGGCATTCGACTTCCGCGTCGGCGGCAAGGAGAGCGTCAGCGGCGGCCCGGTCGGCGGCCCGGTGCACCATTACAATGCGGAATATTGGGACATCGTCCCGAACGAGCGGATCGTCTCGTCTTACGAGATGCACATCGACGACCTGCGCATCTCAGTTTCGCTGGCGAGCATGTGCTTCAAGCCGAACGGCGCGGGCACGAAATTCGTGCTCACCGAGCAAGGCATTTATCTCGATGGTTATGACGACGCCGGCGAACGGGAGCGTGGGACCAGAGAGCTGCTCGACCAACTCGACGCCTATCTGAATCGGTGAGGCCGCTATGACCATGACACATGGCTCTTTCGTCATCGAACGCCGCTACAACGCAGCGCCGCAGAAGGTGTTCGCCGCCTGGGCCGATCCCGCCGCCAAGCGCGCCTGGTTCGTTGAAGGCGAAGGCTGGGAAATCAGGAGCTACGAGCTCGATTTCCGCGAAGGCGGCACGGAGCGCAGCGCCTTCCGCCATTTGCAGGGCGTCGAGACGTTCGGCGAAGAGACCTGGTTCGGCAATGAAACCGTGTTCAATGAGATCGTGCCGAATGAGCGCATCGTCTTCACCTATTCGATGGACCGCAACGGCGCGCGCTTCTCCGTCTCGCTTGCCAGCGTTGAGTTCACGGCGGCCGGCAGCGGCACGCGCATGGTGTTCACCGAACACGGCGCGCACTTCGACGGCGCCGATGGCGTCAGGATGCGCGAGGGCGGCTGGCGCGAACTGCTGGACAAACTAGATCAGTATCTCTCCAGAGGAGCCGTCTAATGAAGACGTTCATGGCCGTCTATATCGGAACCGAGGATGCGCAGCGCCGCTCGGGCTGGGATCAGCTCAGCGAGGACGAGCGCAACCAGCGCATCAAGCGCGGCTTCGACGCCTGGATGGCGTGGGGCGAGACGCACAAGGATGCGATCGTCGAAAACGGCGGCCCGCTCGGCAAGACCAAACGCACTGGCCCCGACGGCGTCAGCGACACCAGGAACGCATTGGCGGGCTACATTGTCGTGAAAGCGAATTCGCACGAAGCGGCGGCCAGGATGTTCGAAGGCCACCCGCATTTCTCGATCTTCCCCGGCGATTGCGTGGAGGTCATGGAGATCATGCCGGTCCCGTCGCCGCCGGCGTGACCGTGAAGACGACACCGCTTACGTTCGATGTCGGCGCCGAGCGGACGTCCGGTCTGTGGCTCGCGCCCGAGCATGCGCGCGCGTGTCTTGTGCTGGCCCACGGCGCAGGCGCCGGCATGGCGCATAAGGCGATGAGCGCGACAGCGATGGGTCTCGCCGAGCGCGGCGTTGCAACGCTCCGCTACAACTTCCTCTACATGGAGCGCGGCTCGAAGCGTCCAGACTCGCCGCCGCTCGCCCACGCGGCCGTCCGCGCGGCAATTGCCAAAGCGCATGAACTTGCACCATCTCTCCCGCTTTTCGCCGGAGGCCGCTCCTTCGGCGGGCGCATGACTTCGCAGGCGCAAGCGAAGGAAGCGCTGCCGGGCGTGCGTGGGCTTGTCTTCTTTGCGTTTCCTCTGCACCCCGCGGGCAAGCTTGGCGACGAGCGCGCCGCGCATCTCGCCGACGTCTCGTTGCCCATGCTGTTCCTGCAAGGTGAAAACGATGCGTTGGCGGACCTCGGCGTGCTGCGCCCGGTGATCTCACGCCTCGGCGAACGCGCCACGCTCCACCTCGTCGCGCATGCCGACCATAGCTTTCACGCGCCGGCCAAGAGCGGCCGCAAGGACGCGGAGGTGCTGGCGGAAATATTGGATGCGGCTGCGCAGTGGATGCTCG
>CAZIOD010000034.1:0-25285 GCA_964540785.1 uncultured Terricaulis sp. | reverse complement strand
GCGTCGGCGTGGCCGATGAAGCCGAACCGAAAGCCGTCGATCAGCGCAAACACAGGATTGTAGTGCGAGAGCGTGCGCACCGGCTCCGGTAAAATCGCGGTCGAATAGAACGTGCCGGAAAGAAACGTGAGCGGCACGATGATGAAGTTCGTCACCGCGGCGATGTGATCAAACTTGTCGGCCCAGATGCCTCCCATCAAGCCGATGGCGCCGAAGATCACCGAAGCGACGATGGCGTAGTAGAGCGCGATTAAGGGATGAGCAGGCACGATGTTGGCGAGCCACGAGACCGCGATGAGCGAAGCAAAGCCGACGATCAAGCCGCGCGTTGCCGCGCCGACGATGAACGCGATGGCGAGTTCTAGCGCCGAGAGCGGCGGCATCAGGAAATCGACAGCGTTGCCCTGCACTTTCGCAATCACGATGGAGGAGGACGAATTCTGAAACGAGTTCGACAGGATCGACATCATGACGAGGCCGGCGGCCAAACCATCGGCGTAGGCGCGCGTAGTGCCTGGCCAATCGCCGCCGCGCACCAGACTGAACACCAGCATGAAGAGCAGCGTCTGCACTAAGGGTGCGAACACGGTCTGCAGGCCGACCTTGAGGAAACGCTGGATTTCGCGCGCGATCAGCGTCTGAAGGCCCAACCAATTCACAGCTCCGTAGCGCCGTGAGGCGATCGGCTGCGTGCTCACCCGTGCGTCCATAGCGTGAACATCACCTTTTATCCTTTGTTAACGGGTTTGAGCGCCTCGTTAACGAATATCGGGGCTAACTCCTCGACTCGGCGAAGATAATGCGTTCGGCGCGTCGAGAGCAGCCCTAGGGCAAGCGGTGAGTAACCGGGGGATAACCACTAGATGCTGTATTCCCCAATTATGACATGCGCATTAGTTGACACCCTCCCCAGAAAGGCGAGTGATTGTCGCGGCTCCGTCGCAAAACTCGGCGGACCGGATACCCCGTCCAAAAGCGGCGGGGCCAGGGCAAAAGGGGCTTGCAATGGGATGGACTGAGGAGCGCGTAGCGCTGCTGCGTAAGCTTTGGGCTGAAGGATTGTCCGCCAGCCAGATCGCAAAACAACTTGGCTCGGTGACCCGCAATGCGGTGATCGGCAAGGTGCACCGGCTGGGTCTCGCCGGCCGCGCCACGCCGTCGCGTCCCGCAAAGCGTCCAGTGCGAACGGCGCGTCCGCGCACCATTGGTCCGTCGGCGCCGCGCCTGCGGCAGATTTCGAGCGTGCCAAGCGTCGTCATTCCGGATCTCGAACCATTGAAGTTCGAAGACGGCAAGGCTGCGAGCGTGCTCACCTTGAACGACACGATGTGCAAATATCCGATCGGCGATCCGACCGAGGCGACCTTCGCCTTTTGCGGCCGCAGCGCGACGTGCGGCCCCTATTGTCAAGATCATGCGCGCCTCGCCTATCAGCCGAGCCAGGCCAAGAAGCGCCGCACCAATACGGGCGAGAATGACGAGTTGCGCCGCCTCCTGCGCGCAGCGAGCTAGGGAATCCAACCACGAACTGGAAAACGCCGCGGCTTCGGCGAGCCGCGGCGTTTTTATTCAGGCAGGCACCCAAGCGCCGGACGGCGTGCGGCAGAACGTTTCCGGCGGCAATTGTTCGTTGCCGTAGTGCGGATCGGAAATAGTTGCGCTGACGCGGCGACACTCGCCGCCATAGCCTGGCGCGGGCGCCGGACGCGACACCGACAGAGATCGCGTGCCGCCCTGATCGCTTTGCCAGCTGTCGTTCACGGGGGCGCCCGAATTCAGGGATTGATAATAGGCGTTCTCCACGCGCTGCTGCTCGCGGGCGCTGAGCCAACGGCAGACGCCGTAGGTGCCGAGACCGCCCACCGCAGCGCCGATCGCAGCGTTCTCGGCGCGGTTTTCGCGCGGACCCTGCGTGGCGCCGATCACCGCGCCGACACCGGCGCCGATCAGCGCATTGCGCGTGCACTGCGAGAGCTGCGTGCGCGGCGCGCCATAGCCGGCGCCGCCGTAGCCGCCGCTGGTTTCACATGCGCTCAGGGCGAGCGCGCTCGCGAACGCGGCGCACATCAGTTTCAGACGCATCCTTACACTCCGTACATGTGGCTGCCCCCGTCCCACGCTGCGGGCGCACTCGATGGCTCAGCCGACGTCTAACAAATCCGGGACTAGGCTTCTATTCGCTAATAATTGAACACAGCGTCGGCGCGGCGCCTGGCCGTGTCCACTGCGCCTCGACCGCGCGGCCGCGCAAATCTGCGCCATTTGCGGAATAACGGTAACCCCCGCCAGCGCCGCGCGAGGGCAAGGTCAAGGTGACGTAACCTTCTTGCTCAACCACAGCCTGAGCCGACGTCATGGTGACACGCAGCGATGAACCGTCCTCGCACTCGAAAGTGGAAACCACCGGCTGGGTGCTCACGGACGGGCACGGCGTCTGGCACGCTGCAAGCAGCAGGGCGCCGGCGAATGCTGCGAGTGTCCGCATCGAGGTCTCCTGGCGCCAGCTTAGGCGATTTGGCCGCGGCGTGAAGCGGCTTCAGGCTGTCCGGCTTGCCGAGCGCCGTGAAAGTCCTAGAAACGGCCCCTCGCAAGGGGGACGGATATGTCAAATGGCTATCTGGTGGCTGCAGCCGCGGATTTGAGCGCGGCCCACGACATCGCCGAAGGCTTCGGGCTCGACGTCATCGACGCGAGTTCGGTGCATGATCAGCAGACGACCAGCGCCGCGCTCGCAGGCGCCGCAAACGTAGGCGTCCTTCTCAGCGCAGAAGCAGCACGCGATGAAGCCTTCGTCGCCTTGATCGCAAGCCTCGCGACGCAGCGCGAAAGCGCGCAGCTCATTCTGGTGACGCCAGATGCGCGCGGCGCGTTCGCCTTCCTGCCTGCAGCCTGGCCCACCATGTCGCTTGAGGAGGCGCGCTCGCGATCGAGCGAATTGCTGCGCCGCCGTCAGGCGGACGCGCCACCGCAGGACGACGCCGCGCGCGCTCAGCCGCTGCCGCCGTCCGGCGAACCTGAACCTGCGTCGCCGGATGCGGCGGCCGCGCCGCAGGAAGAGTCCGCCGCGGCGCACGCCGAGCTTGCGGGCGAAGACGACGACTTCATTCCATCCGAACCGCAGGCCGAAGACGAAGGCTACAGCGCCCAGGAGGAGATCGCGCCGGACGAGAGCGCGGCCGCGCCCGCTGCGCCGTCACAGCCATCTGCTGAGCGGCCGTCGCTCGCAACGGAGCCGCAGCCCGCGGCAGCGGCGGAAATTTCCCCTGCAGCCGCCGAGGCGCCGCCCGAACCTGAAGTCGAACCAGCGCCGGCGCCGCCGCCCGTGAGCGCGCCGCAGGCTTCGCACGCTGTGCCGCCAATCGACGAAGAGTATGCGGCGGCGCGCGGCGCTGCCCAAGCAAGCGTACCTGCGCCGACGGCGCCGGCAGACGCCACGGCGTTTGCACCGAGCAAATTGCGCCGTGGCTCCCCAGAGCTGGTGCGCATCGTCGTGCATCAGCCGAAAGACCTGAACGCTGTCATCAAAGCAGCCAAGAAGCTCGACCCGAGAACGCAGCCTGCGCCGCAAGCCATGCCTATTGGCGACGTTGCGCTGGGCGCGCGCATCGGGGTTGCGCTCGAAGTGCGGGGAGGGAGCTGCGACGGCGCCGTGCAGCGCCGCACCTGGGCGGGCGAACCGATCGACTTCAACTTCGCCGTCGAAGCGGACGCAAGCGTCAAGCAAGTCGTCATGCTGGCGCGCGTCTTTATCGATGACGCGCAGATCGGCGTTCTGGCGTTCACTCGCAAAGTCTCAGGCCCGGGGAACAAGCCGCATGGCCACGGCGATCGCGCGCGATTGCGGCGCCATAAGCGCGTGTTTCTTTCCTATTCCAGCAATGACCGCGAGACGGTCGCGGCCATCGCCACCGCGTATCGGTCAGCGGGGGTCGAGCACTTCTGGGACCGCTCTTCGCTCAGATCCGGCGAGGAATGGCATCCGAGGCTTCGCCGCGAGATCGACCGCGCCGATCTGTTCCATCTGTGTTGGTCGAAGGCGGCCGCCGCGTCCGAATGGGTGCACAAGGAAGCCGAGCACGCGCTGACGCGCCGGCGCAAACATAGCGGGCGGCCAGAGATCACGGTGCAGATGCTCGACGGCCCGCCCTGGGCGCCCCATCCGCCATCGCTCGATGCGATCAATTTCGACGATTTCGTGCGCGCGGCCATCGTTGGCTATGCGCGCGGCGACGGCAGCTGATTAAGTGAAAACATAATGAGCCTGTTAGGAGCTGTCCTCATGGCGGCGCAACTCACCACTGCCCCCCTGCCGCCGGCGCCGGAATGGCGCGGCGCCAGCGAAAGCCTGATCGTCGGCGGCGAGCATGCCTGGATCACGCCGGCAGAAGCGAACGGCTTCACAGCGACGCCGAGCTATGTCGAAACGCGCGCTTGGCTCGAGCGGCTCGATGCCGCCACACCCCTCGTGCGCGTCGAGACCTTCGGCCGTTCTGCACAAGGGCGCGAGCTGATCGCCGTGTTCGCATCCGCTGACGGCGGCGAATTCGATCCGGACAAGCCGACGCTGCTCGTACAGGCTGGCATTCATCCCGGCGAGATCGACGGCAAGGACGCCGGATTGATGCTGCTGCGCGACATCGCTTTCGGCGACAGGCGCAGCCTGCTGGATGGGGTGAACCTGGTGTTTGTGCCGATCTTCAACGTCGACGGTCACGAGCGCGCGCCCTCGCCGTTCAATCGGCCCAATCAGCGCGGCCCGGACAATCAGGGCTGGCGCAATACGGCGCAGAACCTGAACCTTAACCGCGATTACACCAAGCTCGACGCGCCAGAGATGAGGGCGATGATCGCGCTGATCCAGAGCGTCGAGCCCGATCTCTATCTCGACATCCACGTTACGGACGGGATGGATTATCAATACGACATCACGTACGGCTTCATGGGCCGCGACGGCTCTTACGCCGCTTCGCCGAGTATCGGCCGCTGGCTCGACTCGCGCTACCGGCCTGCGGTCGACGAAGCCCTCAGCCGTGCCGGACACATCCCCGGCGGTCTCGTCTTCGCAAACAATGACCGCGCGCTCGATGAGGGATTAGCGGCCTTCACGTTTACGCCCCGCTTTTCGCAAGCCTATGGCGACATGATCGGGCTTGCCGCCGTGCTGTTCGAGAACCATTCGCTAAAACCCTATCGCCAACGCGTTCTGGGCGCCTATGTGGCGATCGAAGCAAGCCTGCGTCTGCTCGCTACGCACGGGGCCGAATTGCGGCGCGCCGCGCAGGCCGACGCAGCTGCGCGCCCGGGCACGTTGCCGGTGGGCTGGCGCCAAACCGATGCGCCGGTGACGCAGCGCACGTTCCTGCCGATCGAACGCGAAAGTTATCGTTCGCCCGCTTCCGGCGCGGAGGAAACACGCTGGTTGGGCCGACCCGGAGCAGAAATACGCGTCCCGCAATTCGGGCAGCAATCAACTGTCTCGCTGCGCCGGCCGCGCGCCTATTGGGCGCCGGCGACCAAACCGGAAGTCATCGATATCTTGCGTCTGCACGGCGTCGAGTTCGAAACCATCGCCGAGGCGCGCACGGTGGAGGTCGAAATGCTGCGTCTGCCGCAGGCGCGTGCAAGCAGTTCGCCATTCGAAGGCCGCACCCGCGTCGTAGCCGGCGACCCGCAACGCATCACGCGGGAGGAGTGGATGCCGCCCGGCTCGGTCCGCGTGCCGACCGACCAGCCGCTCGGCGATCTTGCGATGATCCTGCTGGAGCCGCAAAGTGAAGACTCGCTCTTCGCCTGGGGCTTCTTCAACGAAATCCTCTCGCGCGTGGAATATCTCGAAGCCTACGCGTTGGCGCCCCTGGCCGACGCTATGCTGGCGAACGACGCGGCGTTGCGCGCGGAATTCGAAGCGCGCCTTGCCGCCGATCCCGCTTTCGCCGCCGACCCCGATGGGCGCCTGGCCTGGTTCTACGAGCGCACGCCCTATTACGATCAGCGCTATCTGCTCTATCCGGTCGGCATCGAGCGCTGAGCCAGCGCCGCCAGTGCGCGCTCAGCCGCGTCCCACCCGGTTTCGTAAGCGCCGTGCGCCGTGGAGTAGCGTGCGCGCGAACAGGCCTCGCCGGCAAAGAACAAACGCTCGGCAACGGGCGCAGCCAGCACTGAGCGCATGTCAGCGCAGCCAGGCCGCGCATATGAATAAGCGCCTAGCGCGAACGGGTCGGTCGACCAACTCGACGCCGCAAGCAGCGTAAGCCGTTGTGGAAACGCAGAGCCTAACAATCCTGCCAGTTCTTCCTTGGCGTAACTGGCCATCGCGTCTACGCCGGCTTCCGCCAGCCCCCGCGCCAGCGCCCCGCCAAGATAGGCTTCGATCAGCGGCTGTCCGAGCGGACGCAAGTGATACGTCCCCATTTCCGCTGTATCGGAGCGCGGGAAGAGATGTCCGTCCACCGGAAAGGCTTCCGCTTGATCGAGCCGGAAGTAGAGTTTTTCGGCGGCGCCAAGGGGAAGCGCTGCCGCTGCCTCGTGTTTTTCCGGCAAGTCCGGTTTCATGGCGAGCTTCGCGATTTGCGACG
Organism: uncultured Terricaulis sp.; assembly: GCA_964540785.1. Lineage (GTDB taxonomy): Bacteria > Pseudomonadota > Alphaproteobacteria > Caulobacterales > Aquidulcibacteraceae > Vitreimonas. Next base: position 18,710 of record CAZIOD010000034.1, on the reverse strand, counting down.
TGGATACGGCGATGATTGCGGCGCGCGCTTCGACCTGCCCGCGGGCGGTGTCGATCCGCACCAACGCACTGCTGTGATCGATGGCCTGCGCTTCAGCGCCGAACGCCACGGGCAAGCCCTGGCCGAGCACCGCGATGAGCGTTCCATAACCCTGCCGCACCCGCCAATTCACGCCAGTATCCTCGTAGCGGGCGTAATCGCGCGCATCTATGCAGGCGAGAGAAGCGCCGCTGATATAGGCGAACACCGCCTCGATCAGGGCATTCCAACGCCCACCCGTCTGCAAGTAGGCGCTGGCGGCGACCGGAGAGTTGGCCTCGGCTTCTTGTTCGATTCGCTTTTCGAACGCGGCAAAGTCTTTGCGAAATGCCTGCTGTTCCTCAGCAGATATGCCGTGGTCGCCGGTTTGGCGTTGCCAGGGCGCCGGTGTTCGGTCCAGTTCGAACCCCAGCGCTTCGGCCATGCCTGCGAGTATGTTGCGATCGGCCGAATGCAGCCAACCGCACCCGAGATCGAGCGCGCCCAGTGCATGGGCCAGCGTCAGCGCGCGCCCGCCTACGCGCTCGCGCGCCTCGAGCAGCGTGAAGGTAACGCCGGCGTCCGCCAAGCGCCTGCCCGCGCCGATCCCTGCGGCGCCTGCGCCAATCACCACGACGTCGTAAAGCGTGCCCATCGCGCCTACCTAACGCGCGTCCCACCCTTTCGGCGCCCGCGCCGGAATGATAGGCCCCCTCCCGGGGCGCGTAGCTCAATGGTTAGAGCCGGCCGCTCATAACGGTCTGGTTGCAGGTTCGAGTCCTGCCGCGCCCACCACTCCGGTTCTCTTGATGACCGGTCGGCATGTAGGGTGAGGGAAATGCCGACAGCGCTCGAACTGCAGGTCCTGGGCACCAGCTTCGCCGTCGCTATCCGCGCCGTCGCATTTGCGCTCCCGTTCGCGATAGCGTGCGCCTACGCGCTGTCACGGCGGCGCTTTCCGGGGCGGACCGTGATCGAAGTTCTGGCGCACATGCCGCTGGTGTTACCCCCAGTGCTTGTCGGCTTTTTGTTGTTGATCGCGCTCGGACGCCGGAGCCCCATCGGCGCGTGGCTCGATCAGAGCTTCGGCGTGCAATTGGCGTTCACCACCGAGGGCGCTGCCTTGGCCACCGCCATCATGACGTTCCCACTGATGGTGCGGGCCATGCGGCTTTCGTTCGAAGCGACCGACGCACGCTTGCTCGATGCAGCGGCGATGTTGCGGGCGGGCTGGCTCGACCGGTTCTGCTCGATTGCGCTGCCGCTTGCGGCGCCCGGCATCCTCGCCGGCGCAGCGACCGCATTTGCTGCCGGGCTCGGCCAGTTCGGCGCCGTCATCGCCTTTGCATCGAACGTCCCTGGAGAGACGCAGACTTTGCCTCTCGCCATTTACAGCGCCATGCAGATGCCGGGCGGCGAGGAGCGCGCGCTGAGACTGGCTGGCTATTCCTTGGTGCTTGCCCTTGCGGGTCTCGGCGCCGCCGAAGCGCTGCATCGCTGGGCGCGGCAAAGACTCTACGCATGAGTATGCTTTCGGTACGCGCAGCGCTGCGTCGCGGCGCGTTCGTTTTGGACGCCTTTTTTGAAGCCCCGCTCGACGGCGTCACGGCGGTCTTCGGTCCATCGGGCGCCGGCAAGTCGCTGCTGCTCTCGGCCGTCGCGGGCCTCGAACGGATCGACCGCGGCGACATCGCATTGCGCGCGCGCAGGCTCGCCGGTGCGGACTTGCACGTCCCAGCGCACGAACGCGGCGTCGGGCTGGTCTTTCAGGACGCACGGCTGTTTCCGCACCTGACGGTGCGCGGCAATCTCGCGTACGCGGTGCGCCGCGCGCCGCGAAGCTTGCTGACGGCCGATGAGGCGGCCAACCAATTCGATTTAACACCCTTGCTGGACCGAGCCGTCCGCAATCTCTCAGGCGGCGAGCGCAGCCGCGTGGCGCTGGCGCGCGCATTGCTCTCTGCGCCGGATTTGCTGTTGCTGGATGAGCCGTTCGCCGCTCTCGATGGCGTGCGCCGTCACGCTTTTCTCGATATCGTGCGCGATATTCATGACCGGTTTGCGCTGCCAATGCTGGTGGTGACGCATCAGGTCGATGACGTCGCCCGCATCGCCAAGCACGTGGTTGCGCTGAAAGACGGTCACGTCATCGCTGCGGGACCGATTGGGCCGACGACCGCGTCTGCGCCGTTCCAATCGTTGCTTTCCGGGCGCGACAGCGGCGTTGCGCTTCCGCTGCATGCACTACACGGCGGCGAGGGCGTACGGGGCGCTGCGTGGGTGCGCGCGGACGCCGTAATGGTGGCAACCCGCGCGCCAGAGGGACTCTCCGCCCGCAATGTGTGGCCGGGACGCATTGAGGCGCTAGAGGCCGAGCCGACAGCTCGATTGCTTCGCATCGGCACCGCACTTGGACCGATTCTCGCGCGCATTACGGTCGACGCTGCAACGGAGCTTGATCTGGCAGTGGGGTCGCACGTATGGGCGATCCTCAAGACACATGCCTTGTGACGCGTACAATCCATGGCCGACGACGAAGCGCATGGTGCTCGCCGGCGCGCTTGTCACGCTGATCGGTGCAGCAGCGTGTTCGCGGCCCACAGAGGCGTCGGAGGCGCCGGTTCGCGTATTTGCCGCCGCCAGCCTTATCGATGCGCTGCACGAAGTCGGCGGGGCTTATGTCGCGCAAGGTCATGCGGCGCCAGTCGTCAACTTCGCCGCCAGTTCGACGCTCGCGCGCCAGATCGAATACGGCGCGGAGGCCGACCTGTTCATCTCGGCCGACGAAGCCTGGATGGATTATCTGGCAAACCGCAATCTCATCGAAGCGGAGAGCCGATCGACGCTCGCCTCCAACCGCCTCGTGCTGATTGCGCCCGTCGACCACCCGATACGTCTGACGATCGGTCCCGGCTTTGGCTTGCGCGAGGCGCTGGATGGCCGCCGACTCGCCATGGCCGATCCCGACAGCGTGCCTGCCGGCCGGTACGGCCGGGCGGCCCTGCAATCCCTCGGTGTTTGGGACGGGCTCGCTTCTTCGGTCGCCAGTGCGGAGGACGTGCGCGCAGCGTTGCGCCTGGTGGAGACGGGCGAAGCCGCGGCGGGGGTCGTCTATCTCACTGACGCGCGGGCTTCTGGAGACCGCATTCAGATCGTGGGTGAGTTTCCTAGCACCGCCCACCCTCCCATTTCATACTCCGTGGCCATCGTTCACGGGCGCAGCAACGAGCGGACCGACACATTCCTCGACTTCCTGGGCTCTGCCGAAGCGCAGGAAATTCTTGCGCGCCACGGATTTCTGCCCGGGCGCTCCTGACGCGGCATTGCGACGACGATTTGCCGCCACACGCTCCACTCGCTATTCCTTGGCGTGACCGGCGGCTATGTTGCGCCTGGCGCATCGGAGGGTACATGTTCTGGGTCGGCATCCTCGTCACATTCGCGATCGTCATTGGCCTGACGGTAGTCGTCGGCAAAATGCTGTCGCGTCCGCGCAATCCCGAAGCGCGCAGCAGCCGCCATCAGCAGATGATGGGGTTGAAGGCGTCGGGCGCCTTGCGGCATCGGAAGTCGAATCGGCCCTAACGCATGGCTGAAGCCGCACGCGCCGAACTCCCAACTGACAAGCGTGAGCGCTATGTTGCGCTTCGCGCACAGATCGCCGCAGTCATAAAAGGCGAGCCGAACCGCATTGCGCGCTATGCGAGCGCCACGTCGCTGCTCGCCGAGGCCTTCCCGGATCGTTTCTTCTGGACCGGCTTCTATCTCGTCGATCCTGACAAACCGCGCGAGCTGGTGATCGGGCCTTATCAGGGCACGCTGGGGTGTCTACGCATTCCGTTCGACAAAGGCGTTTGCGGCGCCTGCGCTAGCCGGGGCGAGAGCATCGTAGTGCCGGACGTGAACGCCTTCCCCGGCCACATCGCCTGCGACAGCCGCTCCAATTCAGAAATCGTCACGCCGGTATTCGATGCAAGCGGCGAGCTGGTCGCGGTGCTCGATATCGACTCGACAGAATTCGGGGCATTCGACTCAATCGATGAGGAAGGGCTGCGCGCGATCTGTAGCGATCTTCTGACTATTCCTTGAGCTCGTCGGCGCTTGCCGGCACGGGCGGCGGCGGTGTTACGGTGTCCGGCCCACCTTCGCCTTCCTGTTCAACACGAAGCGCCGTCGGTTGCGGCGGCGGCGCAGCGCGACGCGCAAAGGCCGACAATCCCGGTGCGATCGTCGCACCGTCATAGACTGTCATGCTCGCGCCTTCGAATGCGCCGCCCACCGGTTCGATGCGGCCGCCCAGGCAATTGCCGAGAAAGTGCTCGAGCACGGCGTGGTACGCCAGCCGGTTTTGCGGCCGCACCAGGGTACGGCCCTCTTCGGGGAAGATAATCGAGGAAAGCTGAATCCGGCGGCCGCGCAACGATTGCGCGATCTGATCGAACTCAGCCCGCGAGGCGTGCGCATCGCGTCCGCCCAACGCCAGCAACAGGGGCCGCCGCATTTGACTTACGCGCATGAGGGGCGAGCGCTCGCGTAGCGCCGATCGCCCTTCCGCGGTGCGCAGATCGCCGACGCGAAGCAGCATGTTCTCGCGCTGCTGCGCGGGTGCGGCATCGACCAGTGCGGTGAGATTGGCCGGCGCGCCGTAGGCGGCGGCGCAGCGGAATTGCTCCGGGGTGAAAGCCAAGCCCGCCAAAGCGGCGTAGCCGCCAAAGCCCGAGCCCACGATGGCGATGCGGTCCGGCTGGGCGATCCCGTTGTCCACCGCCCATTGCGCCGCATCGAGGAGATCGTCCTGCATACGCGCGCCCCACTGCCCATTGCCGGCGTTGAGGAAGGCTTTGCCGAGACCGGTCGAGCCGCGGAAATTCACGCTCAGCGCGGCATAGCCGCGATTTGCGAGCCATTGGTGCAGCGCATCGAAGCCATAGGAATCACGGGACCACGGGCCGGCATGGGGCGTCAGCACCAGAGGCACGGGAGCTTCCGGCCGCGCGTCGGCATTTGCGTCCGATCCGATTGGCAAGGTCAGATACGAGACCAACGTCAAGCCATCGCGCGCTTCGATTTCGACAGCCGTCATCGGCTGCAAAGCGGCTTGATCCAGAGCGGGACGGTGACGGAATAGTTGCGTGAGCCGCCGGTTTGCCGCGTCCCCGCGCTCGTAAAGATAAGAGCGCGCTGCAGTTTGCGGCCCTTCTTCCACCACGATCCAACGCGCATCGTCTGCGCTGCGCGACGTAACGGTGAAATCGCCGGTGAGCTGACGATCGAGAAAGTCGAGATCGGCCTGTGCACCCGGATCGATCGCCCGCCACTCACGGCGCAGATACTCGGCGGCGTAAGCCTCGGGCGCATTCGTCGCGGGATCCAGCCAGACATTGACGACGTCGGCGCGCGCGCTTTCGCCAAGAACTGTTTTCGCGCCCGTAGTCATGTCCACGCGCACGAGCGCCGCGCGATCGCGCCCGGTGGAATCGAGCATTAGGAATGAAGCGCCGCCGGCTTCGATCGCCAGCGGTTGAGACAACAGCGCATCCTCGAACGGCGCCGTGAAGAGGCTGGTCCAGCGACCCTCCAGCGAGCGCACGAAAACTTCTTCACTGCCGTCGGCCAACGACTTCACGCCCAGCCGAATGCGGTTCTCCTTGTCCAATACAAAGTGCGAGAAGCCGCGCACGGCAGCCGAATTCGCATTGCGGTGCAGCAACGTGCTCCGACCGCTCGCCAGATCGATGCGCACAAGGTCCGGCCAGTTCGGATCGCGTTGATTGAGGGAAACGACGACGCCGCCGGGATCAGCTGCGCTCAGCCCGACAATTTCCGCATTGGCGCCCGCGGGCGTCAATGCACGCGGGACGGCGACGCCCGACGTGTCCACGGCATAGAGGCGCGCCGCCCCGCTCGGGCCCTCATCCAATGCATAGATCAGGGTCGCGTTGTCGTAAGCCCAGGCGAACGAACGCACGCCGAGTGCCCGGTCGTCCGTCATCGGGCGCGCATCGTCCATCGCCCCGATCGACACAACCCAGAGATTGGTCACCCCATCGCGGGGCGCGAGGAAGGCGATCCGATCTCCGCGCGGGGCGAGTTGCGCGCCTTGGCGGGCGGGTTCGCCGAACAGGTCAGCCCGGGCGATTTGCGGCGGAAGGCCGACTTCCGGGACAGGCGCGCGCGCGCCAGGGCGCTCGCAAGCTGCGACAGCTCCCGCGAGCCAGAGGGCGGCTAACGCCCCGGCCCAGAACCTCTTCCATCGTGCTCCCACGAACCAAACCTTACAGGGCCGTCATCCCTCGGCCAACGCACAAGGCTGACATGGAGTTCACCTTTACGGCAGGGGTGGGGCGCCGGCTGCCGGCCCTCCCCGGACGTTTTGACACCCCCGGCCGCGCACCCTATTTCACGGCCGTTTTGGCCCGCACGACTCGCTCTTCCGCCACCGGCGCACTTGTCCTCGCCGATGGGACTGTTTTCCTGGGCGAAGGGCTGGGGGCGGTTGGCGCGGCCGAGGGCGAGGTCTGCTTCAATACGGCCATGACCGGCTATCAGGAGGTCATGACAGACCCCTCCTACGCCGGCCAGATCGTCGCGTTTACCTTTCCCCACATCGGCAATGTCGGCGCGAACAGCGAGGATGTTGAAGCGTCTTCGCCCGCTGCTGCAGCGGCTGTTCGCGGCGCGGTATTCCGCGCGCGGCCAACACCCTCCTCCAACTGGCGCGCCAATGACGATTTTGACAGCTGGCTAAAGAAGCGCGGCGTTATCGCGCTTGCCGGCCTCGACACGCGCGCCCTGACCAGGCGCATCCGCGAACGCGGCGTGCCGAACGGCGTCATCGCGCACGCGCCCGACGGCAGGCTCGATCTCGACGCGTTGCACGCGCGGGCGAAAGCTTGGCCGGGCCTTGAGGGCCTCGATCTCGCGAAAGAGGTGACGACGGCACAGTCTTATGTCGTCAGCGAAGGCCGCTGGCGTTGGCCGGACGGATTCACCCACGTGAAGAAGCCGCACTTCACCGTCGTCGTCATCGACTATGGCGTGAAGCGCAACATCCTGCGCGCGCTCGGCGACATCGGCGCGCGCTGCATTGTGTTGCCGGCGACCGCGACGCTCGATGACGTAATGGCGCACAAGCCGGACGGCATCCTGTTGTCGAACGGCCCCGGCGATCCGGCCGCCACCGGCAAATACGCCGCGCCGCAGATCAAGAAGATGGTGGAGTCAGGCACGCCAGTGATGGGCGTGTGTCTCGGGCACCAGATGCTCGGCCTGGCGCTCGGCGCGAGGACGATGAAGATGGGCCAAGGCCATCACGGCGCGAATCATCCCGTGCAGGACAAAGCCACCGGCAAGGTTGAGATCGTCTCGATGAACCACGGCTTCGCCATCGACGCCAAGACGCTGCCGAAGGGCGTCAAGGAAACGCACGTGTCGTTGTTCGACGGCTCCAATTGCGGCCTCGAAGTCGAAGGCAAGCCGGTGTTCTCGGTGCAGTATCACCCCGAAGCTTCCCCCGGCCCGCAGGACAGCCACTACCTCTTCGAGCGCTTCGCCGAAGCCATGACCAAGGCGAAGAAGAACGCGGCTTGACATAGCGCTGCGCGCACGCAGCATCATTCCGGCGTTGTTGCTCGCCGAAGCACCCGATCGTTGACGTGCCATCTCCGGTTCAGCTTAGCTGCTAGAGCAGGAGCGCGCTTGACTGAAGAACACCGAAAGCTGGCTGCAATACTTGCTGTAGACTGCGTCGGCTATTCCGCTGCCGCGGAACGCGATCAAACCGCCGCCGCACGCGGAGTGGCCAAAGTGCGCGCTAGCCTCGATCGAGTGGCCAATGCGCATGGCGGACGCATCTTCTCGACCGCAGGCGACGGCTTCATGCTTGAGTTTCCGCTGGCGAGCGCAGCGGCTGACGCGGCTATCGCACTGCTGAACGAAACTATCGATCCGGTACGCGGGCCGCCCCCCATCCGTGCCGGGGCGCACCTCGGCGAAGTACTGATCTCCGGCGAGGACTTGCTGGGTCACGGCGTCAATGTCGCCGCGCGGCTTTGCGCCTTAGCGGAGCCGAACGGACTCATCATATCGGGGACTGTCAAGACGCAGCTGCAAAACGACCTGGCCTCATCGTTCGCCGCCATGGGCGAGGTGCGTCTGAGCAAAATGCGCGAGACCGTGGAGGCTTACGCGTATACGCCGTCCAAGAACCCGTGGCGGGCTCGGTTTCGTCGCGTGCGAAATCTGATCAAGCGCAATGCGATAGTTTCTACTGCTGCGACGGTTATCGTTGTCGCACTTGTGCTTACCGGTATTGTTCTGAACAGAGACCGTCGCGATGTCGTTGTCGATAAACTCGAACCTCTAGTCTACAGCGAACGCGAAGAATATCATCCCACTCTCACGCCTGACGGACGCTTCGTAGTTTATGCTGCCGACATCGGCGAGGATCGCTGGAATAATATCGAGCTGTTCGTGCGGCCGGTCGCAGGTAGTGAATCGAGACAGCTGACCAACACGCCGGATCTACTCGAATATGCGCCGGCGGTTTCGCCAAACGGCGACCGCATCGCCTACGTGCGCGCAAGCGGCCTCCACATTCGCCAGGGCTACGAACCGTGCCAGATCATGGTGCGATCATTTCCGGACGGTCTCGACCGACAAGTGGGGATCTGCGAAGGCGTTGTGGCGACCTATCGCCTTGCGTGGACGCATGACGGACAAGGATTGATCTATTCGGGCAACCATCCCCTGGTTACCGGGGGCAGCGCCGCCCAGGTGCTCCGGCTGGATTTGTCGACCGGGGAAACGCGACAGCTGGTGCCGTCCCTGGAAGACGGGCTAGGCGACTTCCGCGCCGTAGTTTCACCGAACGGGCGACGTATCGCCTTCGTTCGTTACCTACGCGACGGCGTCGGGGCGGTTCACGTCTACGATTTGCGCACGGATCGGCTCGTGCGAATTACCCCAGAGGTGAATTGGGCCGTTGTTGATTGGCTCGACGACCGACGACTTTTCGTATTGGCGGGGGAAGATACCGGCACCGAGCTGTGGCTGCGTGACGCGCGCGCGAGCGGTCGAGCGAGACGCCTGCTGCCTGCCATCGCCCACTTTCCGAGTTTCGATTACGCTGCTGGCGTCCTAGCCGTTGAAATTGCCCGACGGAGCCAGAACCTTGTGCGCCGCGGCGCCCACAGCGGCGCATCCGTCGCTGCGGGCGCACAGCTCGACCACTCAGCCACTTTCTCGAGCGAGGGCATTCTCGCGTTCATTCGGGTAGATACGCACGACTGGCTTTATTTGCAGCATGCCGACACTGAGCCACGCCGGCTCGCGCGGTTGACCGGCGTCGCGGCGAGCGGTTTGCAGTGGTCGCCCGACGGGCGACAACTCGCTTATACATCCGTGCAGGATGGCCGCGCGAGACTTCACACAGTCGATGCCGCCAGCGGCGTCATTCACTCGGTTGCAACACCGCCCTCGCATGAGCCCGGTGCGCTCGCCTGGAGCATGGATGGACAATCGCTTTTCTACATAGACAAGGCGGCGGGCTCCCGGATACGTCGCATCCCCGTCGGCGGAGGAACGTCAGAAACGATCTCCGATGCAGCTTGGCGCGCCATCGCCGATACGCCGAACGGGCTGATCGCGACCCGCGTTTTCGAGCCGGGTCTCTGGCGCCTGCGAAGAGGGAGAGATCCGGAAGCCCTCAACAGCCTCTATCGGCCTCATCTTCCCATGGCAGATCGAGACTGGGTGACCGCGAACGGGGTTTTCTATTGGGTCGAGGCTCTTGAGAGCGGTATTCGGCGGATAATGGCCACCCCCATAGAAGGAGGCGCCGCTAGAGAGGTCATGGCGATAGAAGACGAGTTCGCCGGCAGTCTCGCAGCCGATCCAACAACCGGCGACCTCGTCTACGCCATAGCGACGGAACAACAGTCAGATATCGACATCATTCGCCTGCGTCGTCAGTGATTACGCTGCAAAGCTCGCGCGCACGCAAACCTGGCGAAGATGGGTTTTCCGCCTCTTGTTTGCGACGGCGCCGCGGGACGTGGCCGCTCACACCGGCGCATGCTCCGGCGGCTCGTTGGTGTCTCCACCATCGGCGCGTACGAATGACATCTTTCCATCCGGCTCAAGCCACGCCCATTTGACGTCGGCGAGCCGCTCGATGCCCGCCTTGTGCATCTCCGAGAAGATTTCATCGGCCCGCACGCGGTCCTTGTGCATCACCTCTTCAACGAGGCGGCCGCGCCGCACGACAAGCGCCGGCTCGGACTCCGAGGCCATCCGGACGGCTTTGAACCTGTAAGTCAGGATGGAATGCAGCAGCGTCAGTGTCAGCAGCGTTGCCGCGCCGAACAGCGCCGCCGTCAGCGACGCATCCCCCGGCGTCAGAGCGGGCGCCACGATCTCGGCGACCAGCAGCAACATGACAAGCTCGAACGGCGACAACTGACTGAGTTCGCGCTTGCCCATGACGCGCATGGCCAGGGTGAGCAGAATGAAGACGCAGGCAATGCGAATAACGATGTCCATACGGCGCGGCTCCTGCTTTCTTGCTCAGGGGAAGATGAAAGTCTCGAGGTCGATTTCCCCCCGCCGCCCATCAACGACGAATGCGATGCTTCCTGTGTGCTGTCCGTACTCTTTCGCGCGCACCTCGACAGCCACTTCGCGGCTTTCGCCCGGGCCGACATCTTCGAATTCGATTGTGTAGGGCGCGTCCGGCGCCGGTGTGATCAAGACGTCGGCATAGGCTTCAAGCCAGCTGGGATCGATATGCACGCTGACATCGTTCGCCACAGCGCTTCTGTTCGTCACGGTGACGTACAAGCGATCCCGGTTGTCGTACCGAAGCCGCGACGGATACTCGACCGTCATCTCCACGCCGCCCGTTTCGGCGCGCGCAGAGTTTGTCTGCGGCCCAAAGACGCCGAATAGAGCGAGCACCGGCAAGAGCGCGATGGGCGCCATGCCGAGGAGCTCTATTCTGCGCATGCGAAACTTCGGCTTCACGGAAGGCGCTGAAGGCGGCTCTTGCTCCTCTAGAGGCTCAGAGGTGTTTCCCATTTAGGCTGAACGTGCGATTTGCGCGGCGGTGCCATAGGATGCCGCGCATGAGCAAACCCACGCTTCTCGTCCATCCCCCGCTCGGCCTGTTCGAAGCGCGGCTCGCGCCGGATTACGACGTCGTGCATTGGCCGACGGACCGCACCGACATCCGCGCCGCCGTCACCATCGGCTCGGTCGGCATTTCCAACACCATGATCGACGCGCTGCCCGAACTCGGCTGCATCGTTTGTTTCGGCGTCGGCGTCGACGGCATTGATCTGAACTACGCAAGAAAGCGCGGCATCGCTGTCACGCATGGACGTCAGATTAATCACGAGGACGTCGCCGACGTCGCCATCGGCCTCATCATTGCGCGCCTGCGCCTCTTCACCGAAGGCGAGCGCGTGCTGCGCGAGGGCGCATGGACGCCCCCGCTCGCGGTGCCGCCGCAAAAACGCCTGCGCGGACGCAAGCTCGGCATTGTCGGTCTGGGCGCGATCGGCGCGGCCATCGCGCATCGCGCGCAGGCGTTCGGCATGGAGATCAGGTGGACCGGCCCGCGCGCCAAGCCCGAGGTTCCCTACGCTTACGAGCCCGACCTCTTGAAGCTCGCCGAATGGTGCGATGTCCTCGCTGTCGCCGCGCGTGGCGATCAGACCGGACTGATCTCGGCCGAAGTCATCAAGGCCGTGGGCGCCGATGGGATCATTGTCAACATTTCCCGCGGCGCCGTGATCGATGAGGACGCCATGATCGCCGCGCTCAAGTCCGGCGAACTCGGCGGGGCGGGGCTCGATGTGTTCGCCGAAGAACCCACCCCGCCCGACCGCTGGCGAGACGTCCCCAACACCACCCTCATGCCCCATCTCGGCGGCGCCACGCGCGAAGCGCTGTGGGAGGGTTCGCAAAACGTGCTTGAAAACCTCCGCCGCTTTTATGCTAGCGAAGACCTCCTGACGCCGCTCGAATAGCCAGCTGCAACCGCCGTGTTTTCGCTGTGTCGCCGTGAGTTTCTTTTTCACCACAGCGACACAGCGATTGCACACCGCTCACGGCGGCTGCGCTAATTCACCCCATACGGCGTGGAGCGCATGATCGCCGTCTCCTCTTCCGTCATCTCCGCGGGTACATCCGCGAAGAGCGGGGTTGAGAGGTAGCGTTCGCCCGTATCCGGCAGCATCGCTAGGATGTTTGCGCCCTTCGGCGCCTCCTTCGCAATCGCCAGCGCGCCGGCGAATGTCGCGCCAGACGTGATGCCGACGAAAATGCCCTCCTTGGCGGCCAGCTCCTGGCTCGCCTTCATCGCCTCGCCGTTCTGGATAGTCATCACCTTGTGCACGCGCTTGAGATCGACATCGCCGGTGATCTTCGGAATGAAGTCCGGCGTCCAGCCTTGCAGCGGATGCGGCTTGAATGCGGGGTGGCCCTCGGCGGGCGTGCCGTCGGCATTGCGTTTCTGCTCCTGCCCGCTCGAGATGAGCGGCGCATCGGCGGGCTCGCACAGTACGACTTTGGTGTCCGGCATCTCGCGGCCCAACACGCGCATGACGCCATTGAGCGTGCCGCCCGTGCCATAGCCCGTGACCCAATAGTCCAGCTTCTCTCCGCGGAAGTCCTCGACGATTTCGCGTCCGGTCGTGCGTTCGTGCATCGCCGCGTTGGCTTCGTTTTCGAACTGGCGCGTCCAGTACCAGCCATGCTTCTCGGCAAGCTCGATCGCCTTCTGCACCATGCCGGTGCCGCGCAGCGCGGCGGGCGTCAGCACCACTTTGGCCCCCAGAAAACGCATCAGCTTGCGCCGCTCGACGCTGAAGCTCTCCGCCATCGTCACCACAAGCGGATAGCCCTTGGCCGCGCAGACCATGGCCAAGCCAATTCCGGTGTTGCCGCTTGTGGCCTCGACCACCGTCTGCCCCGGCTTTAACTCGCCCGAGCGCTCGGCCGCCTCGATGACGCCAAGCGCCAAGCGGTCCTTCACCGAGCCGAGCGGATTGAACGCCTCGATTTTGACCCAAAGGTTCACGCCGTCAGGCGCCAACCGGTTGATCTTCACGATCGGCGTGCGGCCGACGGTTTCGAGAATGTCATTGTAGCGTGCCAAGCGTCGCCTCCATGTTCTGGCCGGCGAACTTATAGACTTCTTTGGGGCGAGCCGCGCGCCTTATGTCACGCTTGGCGTCCGGCTGGTTTTGCCGTCAGTCCTTTGCTGCGTCCTCATAACGCTTCTGTGTGCGCTTATAGCGCTCGGGATCACGATACTGCTCGCGCGTCGCCGCCTCGGTCAGTGCGTCCTTGCGCTTGTCGCGGGTCTTGTCGCGATAGACGCCATAGCCAATCGCCGCGAGCAGCACGAGCGCACCAATAAAATAGAACAACTCGTATCCCATAGCAGGTGAACGGACGCCGCCCGCGCGAGTTCCCGTACGACGCGGCACGGAACTGCCTTCCCGCGCCACGGTTGAGTCCCGGGGTATTCGAGGAGTGATACACATGGCTGAGAGAGAAGGCGGCGGAAGTTCCGGCTGGCTGGGCTTCATCGCCGGCATCGCGCTGCTAGCAGTGATCGCGATCGGCGTCGTCGCGTACACAGGCGGCTTCAACCAACCGCAAGAGACGGCGCAACTCGAAATCGAAGCGCCCGATATAGACGTCGATACGCCCGACATCGATCTGCCGGCGCCGCCCCCGGCGCCAACAATGCCGCCGGCCGTCACGCCCGACGCTGCGCCCGCCACCGAGCCAGCGCCGGCTACGACGCCATAAGCATAATACGTCCATCTGCAGAAAGGCGGCGGATGCTCCGCCGCCTTTCTCATGTACTCACGGAACCCGCGATCAACGCAACTCGAACGTTACGCTGACGTTCACGCGCGTTTCGATCTGTCCGGGAGAGATTGGCGTGGACGCATCCTGCGCCATCTCCATGCGCGCCACAGGCATTGGAATTGGGGGCGAATAGCCGCCGCCTTCCGTCACCGCAACAACACGCGCCACCTGCATGCCAAGAGCATCGGCGTAAAGTTCGGCGCGCCGGCGCGCCTCGGCGATCGCATCACGGCGCGCGGCGTCGAGTTGTCCCTCCGGGTTTTGATACGCGAAATGGACGCCATGCACGGTATTGCCGCCGGCGCCCACGGCTGCGTCGATGACGCGGCCAAGGCTATCGACATTGCGCACCTTCGCGCTCACCGTGTTGTTGGCCTGATATCCGGTGATGAGCGGCGCCTGGCCTTCGCGGTATTGGTGTTGCGGGTGCACCGACACATTCGAGGTCTGGATGTCCCGCTCGGCCACGCCGGCGCGTCGCAGCGCTTGCGTTAAGGCCTGCATGCGCCGTGCGTTCTCCTGCAGCGCCGCTTGGGCGGTCTGGCCTTCGGTCGTCACACCTAAATTGACCGTGGCCATGTCCGGGCGGCCTTCGCTGAGCCCTTCGGCGTTGACCGTCAGCAGGGCGCCTTGAACCGGCGCGGCTACGGGCGCGGGCTGTTGTGTCTGCGCCAGCGCAGCCGGCGTCGTGAAGGCGGCGCACGCAAACACCGCGGCGACTTGGAAAAAGCGCATGTCGAACTCCTTGGACCACTCGCTGCATCCACGCCGATACGCGCGCGGCAATTTTACGGCATCGGCGTGCAGGCGCGGGCCGCTCGCGCGTTCGTGACCCCGCGAACCCCAAACGCCTCAAGGGCGTTGGGGATGCAGGACACGAGGAGAACGACGATGAAAAGACTACTCGGCATGGCCGCGCTCGCTGGCGTCGGCGTACTCGCCTATCGGGCGATGAAGAAGCGGCAGAACGGGCGCCAGGAGCTGCAGACGCCGCCGGTGCGGGACGCTGGTCCCGAGGCCATGCGGAACCGCCCGCAGCAATGGGGCCGCACCGATGAGCGCTCGGATGAAAGCTTTCCGGCCAGCGATCCCCCGGCGACCTACTGAGCCCGGCTTGCATGGCGCGGCGCTACAGCCCATGTCGACAGACATGGAGCCAGCCCCGCTCCCCGTAATCCGCGACGCCGGCCCCGAGGCCATGGCCGATCCGCCTGAGGCCTGGGACGAAGTCGATGAAGCCAGCGATCAGAGCTTTCCCGCGAGCGATCCGCCGGCCTACGAACGCGACAAGCGGTCGGACCGTTAGCAGCGCCGCCGAATCGTTTCGGCGAATCGCTGTATAATAGCGCATCGCCAATCCCTCAGGCTCCGATGCGTTTTTCCGACACCTTGCTCCGACAGGTGCGCGACCGGGTTTCCATTGCCGATTACGCCGGCAAGCGGCTGACCTTCGACAAGCGCAAATCCCGGCCAGCGGCCGGCGACTACTGGGCGTGCTGTCCTTTCCATCAGGAAAATACCGCCTCATTCCACGTGCTGGATCAGAAGGGCATCTTCCACTGCTTCGGCTGTGGCGAGAAAGGCGATGTGTTTTCGCTGGCGATGAAGCTCGAAGGCCTCTCCTTTCCAGAAGCGGTGGAAAAGATCGCCGACTACGCCGGCGTGCCGCTGCCGAAGGATGATTACGAAGACCGCGGCCAAGACGATCGCCGCAGACGTCTTCTCGCTATTACCACGCGCACCGCGAAACTCTATGCAGACGCGCTGCGCAGCTCAGGCGGCGCCGATGCGCGCCGCTATCTGGCCTCGCGCGGGATTGGCGGCGAGCTGTGTGAACGCTTCGGCATTGGGCTCGCTCCGGACGAGTGGACCTGGACGATCGACAAGCTGAGAGCCGAAGGCTTCGCGCTGGAGGACATCGTCGCCGCGGGCATTGGACGCGAAGGCGAGGACGGCAAGCGCGCCATCGACACTTTCCGCAACCGCATCACCTTCGAAATCACCGATACGAGCGGCAAAGTGATCGGGTTCGGCGGCCGCGCGCTCGATCGCAACGCGCGCGCCAAGTACATCAATTCGCCCGAGAGCCCGCTCTATTCCAAGGGCCGCGTGCTTTATCGCCTGAAGCACGCGCGCGAACTACTTGCGAAAACCAAGGCGCCTGGGCTGGTTGTCGGCGAGGGCTATCTTGACGTGATCGCCTTCGAGCGCGCCGGCATCGCCGCCGTGGCGCCGTGCGGCACAGCGCTCACAGAAGAGCAGCTCCAGCTGCTTTGGCGCGCGGGCGGCGAGCCGATTCTTTGCTTCGATGGAGACGCCGCAGGCCAACGCGCCGCCGACAAGGCGCTCGATCTCGCCTTGCCGCATCTCGCGCCCGGCCGCACGCTCAAGATCGCCTATGCGCCGCAGGGCCAGGATCCCGATGACATTTTCCGCGCCGCCGGTGCTGAAGCGCTGACAGCGCTCATCGCCGCGGCACTGCCTGCTTCGGATGCGCTGTTCGAGCGTGAAAGGACGCGCCACGGGTTGACGACCCCAGAGGCGCGCGCGGCGCTCCAAGCCGGGCTGAAGGACGCCGCAAATCGCATCGCCGACCGCGACACCCAGCGCGCGTACTTCTCCGATTTCATGCGCCGTGCGAACGCGCTGTTTCGCGCCCAGCGCCCGGAACGCGGCCCCTACCAGCGTGGCCCCCAAATCGCACTTCCCACGCAGGAGCTGAAAGCCTTCGCCGCCGCGACCCGTGCGCGGCCAGCCGCCGAGCGCTTCATCAAGGCTGCCGTCGATAATCCGGCCCTGCTGAGCGAATATGCCGACTGGATCGATCGGCTGGCCATCTCCGATCCGGAGCTTGCGGCAATCCGCGCCGCGCTCCTGGAGCTCCACGATGGCCCTGATGCCGGTACGGCCATTGACCGGGACGCCCTCAGCCTCCATTTGACCCGATTGGGTCAGGAACGCGCCGCGGCGCGGGTATCGGGCTGGAAGAACGAGGAGAAGCCACCAGGGCGCAAGGGCCGGGATGAGCGCGGCGCAGGCCCAAGTGCGCCCCCCGATCCGGACGAATGGCTGGCGCTCGTGACGCACCAGGTGGTGTTGCCGGCGATCAGGGAGGAGCTGGCGGAACTCAAGCACGCGGCGGCCGAGGGCGACGACGCCGCTTTCGCCCGTTTTCAGGCCTTGGGACGCGAGGCAGTGAGCATCGAACGTCGGGCGCGCGAGGCCAAGCTGGACGAAACGCAACCTGATGACGCAGGCGGTCTGGTCGCCTGAGTGTGGATACCTATTTCGGTTTGGAAGAGAACAGAGACCGATGGCAAAGGCTGAAGAAACGGCGACTGAAGAAAAGGAAGCCCCGGACGGGCCGATCCTCGATCTTTCCGACGCCGCCGTGAAGAAGATGATCAGGACCGCCAAGGCGCGGGGCTTCGTCACGCACGAGGAGCTGAACAAGGTCCTGCCGTCGGAAGAGTTCACGTCCGAGCAGATCGAAGACGTGATGGCCGAACTCAACGGCATGGGCATCAATGTCGTCGACAGCGAAGAGGAAGGCGAAGCCGCCGAGGACGACAGCTCCAAAGCGGTCGCTCAACGCGACGAAGCCAAGCCGCCGGTCACCAATACGCGCGAAGACGCCGACCGCACCGACGACCCGGTGCGCATGTATTTGCGCGAAATGGGCACGGTCGAGCTGCTTAGTCGCGAGGGCGAGATCGCCATCGCCAAACGCATCGAGGCCGGTCGTGACGCGATGATCCGCGGCCTGTGCGAAAGTCCGCTGACGTTCGAAGCCATCATGGTGTGGCGCGACGAACTGCGCGAGCAGAAGATTCTGCTGCGCGACATCATCGATCTCGAAGCCACCTACGGCGCGGAAATGGGCATCGTGCCGCCGTCCGCGCCCGGCGTGAACGCCGACGGCCTCGTCGATCCGGAGCAGGCCAAGATCGAAATCGCCGAAGCCGAACGTAAAAAGGCCGAAGCGCTCGCCGCCAAGGCCGCGCCCAAGCCGCGCAGCGACGACGACGAAGACGGCGAGGAAAAGGATCCGGGCGAGTCAGCCGCCGAAGCCGACGCCGACGGCGACTTCGACGACGAACAAGCCATCTCCATGTCCGCCATGGAGGCCGAGCTGAAAGAGGGCGTCATGTCGACGCTCGACGCCATCGCGGAAGCCTTCGGCCAGTTCCGCAAGCTGCAGGACAAGCGCATCGACTTGCGCCTCAAGGGCAAGTCCCTGCCCGGCGCGCAAGCCGAGCACTACGAGGCCGCGCAGAACACCATCATCGAAGAGCTGAAGAAGCTGAAGCTCAATAACGCGCGCATCGAGAGCCTGGTCGAGCAGCTCTACGCCATCAACCGGCGCCTCATTCAGCTTGAAGGCAAGCTGATGCGCCTCGCCGAAGCCAACGGGGTGCCGCGCCAGCAATTCCTCGACGCCTATCACGGCAGCGAACTCGATCCGAAATGGACCGAAAAGGTCGCCGCCAAGTCGAAGGCCTGGGCCCGTTTTGTCGAACAGGAAGTCGAGGACATCGCCGACATCCGCAGCGAGATCGCCGTGCTGGCGCAAGAAACCGGCGTGCCGATCGACGAATATCGCCGCATCGTTCACGCCGTGCAGAAGGGCGAACGCGAAGCGCGCCAAGCCAAGAAGGAAATGGTCGAAGCGAACCTCCGCCTCGTCATCTCCATCGCCAAAAAGTACACCAATCGCGGCCTGCAATTCCTGGATCTGATCCAGGAGGGCAATATCGGTCTTATGAAGGCCGTCGATAAGTTCGAGTATCGCCGCGGCTACAAGTTCT
>CAZIOD010000033.1:0-25685 GCA_964540785.1 uncultured Terricaulis sp. | reverse complement strand
ATGCGCGCGCTCTACTGGAATATCTGCTCGATGGCGTCGCCGATGTCCTGGATCGGGGATTCGCCGAAGGCGTTGGCCAGCTCGTCGAAGAAGCTCGCCATTTCGACCTGCTGGGGCGTGTGCACGGGCTGGTCGTAGCCCGGCAGCGGGTGGGGTTCGACGCCCTCATGCGCCACACGCATGGTGTCGGCCCAAATCTGCGCCGGAATGGTGCCGCCCGTCGTACGTCCCATCGAGGTGAAATCATCGTGGCCGACCCAGACGCCGCCGGCATAATCGGCAGAATAGCCGACGAACCAGGCGTCGCGCCAATCGGAGCTGGTGCCGGTTTTACCCGCCACGTCGCGCTCGCCGAGCCGCGCTGCGGTGCCGGTGCCGCGCAGGACGACTGCGCCCATCATGCTGTTCATCTGCTCGACGATGGCCTGGTCCAGCACACGCGGGCCTTCATAAGCCGGACGCAGATAGAGCTCTTCGCCGGCCGAGTTGGTGACGCGCTGGATGATATGCGGATCGATGCGGCGGCCCTCATTCATGAAAACCGCAAACGCTGACGTCATGTCCCACAGCGTCGTCTCGATTGAACCGAGGGCGATGGAGGGCGGTACGAATTCGTTGCGCTCGGGCATAGAAGCGATGCCGAGCCGGCGCGCCGTATCGGCGACGCGGCGGGGTCCGATCTCGGCCGTCAGCGCCGCTGCGACCGTGTTGATCGACAGGGCGAACGCCGTGCGCAAGGTCACGGCGCCGCGATAGCCCTCGTCGTAATTCCGCGGTCGCCAATTATCGATCACGATCGGCTCGTCGTAATAGACGTCTTCGGTGCCCGCGCCGGCCTCCAGCGCGGCGGCATAGACGAAGGTCTTGAACGCCGAGCCCGGCTGGCGGCGCGCCTGTGTCACGCGGTTGAACTTGGAGGCGGTGTAATCGGTGCCGCCGACCAGCGCGCGAATGGCGCCCTGGCGGTCGACGATGAGCGCAGCGGCCTGCAGCGGGCGGCGGCCGAACGCGCGATTACCGAGCCGGCGGCGCACGGACTCCGCTGCGGCGCGCTGCACGTCGCGTTCGATGGTCATCTGGATCACGAGATCCGGCGTCTGGTCGCCGACGGCCGCGCGCGCCTGTTCGACGGCGAGGTCGAACGCGTAGCCCAGCGAGCGCTCCGCGGTCGGCCGCTCGATCACGTCGATCTCTTCGGCGCGCGCCTCGTCGCGCTGCTCCGGCGTAATGAAGCCGGCTTCCACCATTGCTTCCAGCACGACGTGCTGGCGCGCCGTGGCGCGTTCGAAGCTTTCCGTCGGCGCCGAGCGCGAGGGCGCTTTCGGCAAGCCGGCGAGCATCGCCGCTTCAGCGAGCGTAAGCTCGGTGGCCGGCTTGCCGAAGAAGCGGCGCGCAGCGGCGTCGATGCCGTAGGCCTGATCGCCCAGGTAAATGCGGTTGAGATAGAGTTCGAGGATTTCGTCCTTGGTCAGCCGGCGCTCGATGCGCGAGGCGAGCACCATTTCGCGCAGCTTGCGATTGATGGTCTGCGACGGGGTGAGGAAGAGGTTGCGCGCGAGCTGCTGTGTGATGGTCGAGCCGCCCTGCACCGTCTCGCCGGCGCGGACATTGGCGATCAGCGCACGCAGCACCGCCATGCGGTCGACGCCCTCGTGCTGGTAGAAGCGCCGGTCCTCGATGGCCAGGAAAGCTTGCGGCACGTAGTCGGGCAGTTCAGCCAGGTGCGCGCGACGGCCGTAATATGGCCCGCGCACGCCGAGGATCTCGCCCTGCGCATCGACGAACATCACCGATTGCTGGCGGTTGAGCGACCAGAGCGCCTCAGCGTCGGGCACGCGCGGCAGGCCCCAATAGATCCAGAGCCAAAGCCCAAGCACCATGATCAGCACCAGGCCGGCCATGGCGCTGGCGACCGAGCGCCAGGTTACGCGTCGTTCGGCCAGCATCTGGTTGAACTGCTGTTGCGCAGTTGCGGCCCGCAGCCTCGCCCAATCGATGCTGCGCCCAAAATCTGGCCGGTCGTCTCGCAAACAGGGTCTCCGCAGGGGGTGTGTCTAATAGAGGTATGGCCGAATTCTGGCCAATGAAACGCGGACGCCCGCCGTTCGTATCCATGTCCGGGCGGCGTCAATGGCCCGATTCCGGCGCCGTTTCACCCATCTGCGCGTGCGCACGCCTCGTTTGCGCGGCGACGACGCCTTGGCCGTCGAAAATGCGGGGATAGACACCCGCTCTATCCATGAATTCTGGCGGCCAACGCCCGGATTTGACACGCTTTTGAAAAAATCAATCCGACCGGCCCGGTCCGCGCATAGCCTTCCGGCACGGTCGAGATGATGGGTTCAACGGAGAGCGAGGCGCACGTGGGCGACAGGACAGGCTTGAGATGTTTGCTGGACGAGGCGCACCAGGCGCTGGCCGGCGGCGAAGCTGCAGAAGCGGAGCGCCGCGCGAAGGCGGTATGCGCGCTGGTGCGAGCCGAACGCGAGCTCAGGGAATATCTCGCGGCGGAGGCGGCCGAGACGGACGACGATGAAGAAGCTCAGCGCGCCGAACTCCTTAGCCGGATTACTCGCCTCATCGAGGCCGACCGCGCTGGCGCTCCTGATGAGGTACTTGAGCGAATCGCAAGCGGGGCTGCTGCTGAATGAATGGGGCTTCTGGGGACGCGGAGAGCAACAGGAGCCTGAAGGCGGCTGGCGTGCGTGGCTGTTTATGGGCGGACGCGGCGCCGGCAAGACGCGCGCCGGCGCCGAGTGGGTCGCGGCGCAGGCGCGCGCACGCCGCGCCGGGCGGATTGCGCTGATCGGGCCGACATTTCACGACGTGCGCGAAGTCATGGTGGAGGGCCAATCGGGACTGCGTTCGCTTGAACGCACGCGGCCTCGATACGAAGCGAGCCGCAAGCGGCTGGTCTGGGCCAACGGCGCGCAAGGGTTTTGTTTCTCCGCCGAGGATCCCGAAAGCCTGCGCGGCCCGCAATTCGACGCCGCGTGGTGCGATGAACTCTGCTATTGGGCCCATCCGGACGAGACGCTGGCGACGCTTGAGCACGGCTTGCGGCTCGGCCAGCAGCCGCGCCTGCTGGTGACGACGACGCCGCGTCCGATCCCGGCGCTGAAGCGCCTGTTGGCGGCGCATGACACAGTGGTGACGCGCTCATCGACTTGGGCAAATGCGCATAATGTGGCGGCGGCGTTCATTACCGCGCTCAACGAACGCTGGGCCGGAAACGCGCGCCTGCGCCAGGAATTGCTCGGTGAGCTGGTTGAGGATTTCGAAGGAGCGCTCTGGACGCGCGCGGATATCGAAGCCGCGCGCGACTACGTCGAGGAGAAGTTTGAGAAGGTCGTCGTTGCGATCGATCCGCCCGTTTCGTCGGGCGCGGGCGCGGACGCCTGCGGCATCGTTGCGGCGGCGTCATGGGGCGAGGGCGCTGCAAAGCGCGCTGTCGTGCTGGCGGATGCGACCGTGCAAGGCGTGCAGCCGCACGTCTGGGCGGCGCGCGCCGCTGAGCTGGCTGAAAGCGTCGGCGCACAGGTGGTGGTGGCGGAGTCGAACAATGGCGGCGAGTTGGTGCGCGAAGTGCTGTGCACCGCCGCCCCGCACCTCGTTGTGAAGCTGGTGCACGCCAGCATCGGCAAACGGGCGCGCGCTGAGCCGATTGCACTGCTCTATGCGCAGAAGCGGGTGAAACACGCCGCCGCGTTTCCGGCGCTGGAAGACGAGATGTGCGCGTTTGGCGTGGAAGGCTTCAAGCAAAGCCCCGACCGCGTGGATGCGCTGGTCTGGGCGTTGACAGATTTATTGCTGCGCGGCGATGGCCCGCGCGTGCGCTTTCTTTAGCTGCGGACGACTGGGCCCGAAATCGGCGCCGACGCCATCTGAGACGAGGTGTTTCTTGTTCAAGTGGATGCAAAAGCTCCGCGCCCCGCGCGCGGAGCGCAAGCTGCTGGCCTGGCACGGGCCCGGCCGGCCGGTCTGGCCGATGCGCGATCCATCCGCGTTCGCGCGGGAAGGCTATGCGCGAAACGCCATCGCCTATCGCTGCGTGCGCATGATCGCAGAAGCGGCGGCGAGCGCGCCGCTGATCGTCGGGCCGGCCGGGCATCCTTTGGCGCGCCTGCTCGCGCGCCCAAATCCCGAGCAGACCGGGGTCGAACTGCTCGAAGCCTTCTACGGCCACCTGCAGGTCAGCGGGAATGCGTATCTGGAAGCGGCCGGCGTCGACGAGGATGCGCCGAGCGAAGTCTACGTGCTGCGCCCGGATCGGATGAGCGTGATCGCCGGCGCGGACGGCTGGCCGGTGGGATGGGAGCATCGCGTCGGCGCCCAAGTGCGGCGCTTTCATCGCGATCCGGTCAGCGGGCGGGCGCCGGTCCTGCACTTCAAGCTCTTCCATCCGGCCGACGATTGGTACGGGCTCTCGCCGATGGAGGCAGCGGCCTTTTCCGTCGACATCCACAATGCCGGCGGCGCCTGGAACAAGGCGCTGATCGACAATGCCGCGCGCCCGTCCGGCGCGCTTGTGTACACCGGCGCGGGCGGCGCCGCCTCAATGAGCGAAGAGCAATTCCGCCGGCTGAAGCAGGAGCTGCTCGAGATCCACGCCGGGGCCGCGAACGCAGGCCGCCCTATGGTGCTCGATGGGGGATTGGAGTGGCAGCCCATGTCGTTGTCGCCGGCCGACATGGATTTCATTCTCGCCCGTCACGCCGCGGCGCGCGACATCGCCCTCGCGTTCGGCGTGCCGCCGATGCTGCTGGGCATCCCGGGCGACAATACGTACTCGAACTACCGCGAAGCCAATCTCGCCTTCTGGCGCCAGACAGCATTGCCGCTCGCGATGAAAGCAGCGCGCGGCATAGAAGCATGGATCGGCGCGCGCTGGCCGGACGTCGACGCGGCTGCGGTCAGTGTCGATCTCGAAGCCGTGCCGGCGCTTGCAGTCGAACGCGAGGCGCTGTGGACGCGCATCGGCGCGGCCGATTTTCTCACCACGAATGAAAAGCGCCGGCTCGCCGGCGTAGACGCACCGGAGCGCAGATGAAGCTCGCCGTCGATCCGCGCATCACCTTTGCGCTCATCTTCGCGCTGTTTCTGGAAACGGCGGGCGGGCTGATCTGGGCCGGACGCGCCGCCGCACGGCTGGAAGAGGTCGAGCGCGCCGTCGCCACGCAGCCTGAGGTCGCCGAACGCCTGGCCAGGCTCGAAGAACAGGTCGGCGAAGCGCGCCGCGCGCTCGCGCGCATCGAAGCGCGGCTGGACGACGAATGATCATTGAAGGCTATGCGGCGCTGTTTGGCGTCGCAGACCAGATGGGCGACGTCGTGCGCGCGGGCGCGTTCGCCGCGAGCTTGGCGCGGCGCGCCGAACCTTTGCCGATGCTCGCCGAGCACGAGCGCCGTCTGCTTGCCGGCTACTGGACCGAGGTCAAGGAAGACGGCCGCGGCCTCTATCTGCGCGGCGAGATCCGGGACGATCTGCCGGGCGCGGCGCGCGCCAAATGCATGATCGCGCGCGGCGTCGACGGCTTGTCGATCGGCTTTGTGCCGATCGTGGCGCACGCGCGCGGCGAAGGCCGCGTGCTTTCAGAAATTGAGCTTCTGGAGGTGTCGATCGTGACGCATCCGATGCAGCGCTTTGCGCGCCTGACCGCGCGCTCATGGCAGGCGGCGATCGGCTCTCGCCCGTCGCTTGCCTCTACGAACGGCCCGCGATCGGCAATGGCCGCTTAAGAAGGAGAACCAGGTGAAGAAAGAGACCAAAGCCGCGCCGGTTGACGGCGCGGGAGATGCGCTCATGCGCACATTCGAGGAGTTCAAGGCGGCCAACGATGCGCGCCTTGAAGCGCTGGAAAAACGTGGCCGCGATGTCCTGCTTGAAGAAAAGCTCGCGCGCATCGACCACGCGCTCGCCGAACAGAAGGCGCTGATCGAAAAGGCGGCGCTGGCCGGACGCAGGCCGGCGCTCGGCGCCGATCCGGCGCTCAGCGAGCACAAGTCGGCGTGGCACGCCTATTTGCGGCGGGGCGATGTTGCGGCGTTGGCGCAGTTCGAAGGCAAGGCGTTGAGCGTGAGCTCCGACGCCGACGGCGGCTATGTCGCCCCGCCGGAGCTCGATCGCCTGATCGATGCGCGCCTGAAGCAGGTCTCGCCAATGCGTTCGATCGCCACAGTGCGCACGACGAGCGCCAATGTGTTCAAGAAGCCGATCAGCTTGACCGCCGCCGGCACGGGTTGGGTCGCCGAAACCGGCGCGCGCACGCAAACCGACACGCCGACGCTCGCGCTGATGGAATTTCCCACCGCCGAACTCTACGCCAATCTCGCCGCCACGCAGACATTGCTCGACGACAGCTTCGTCAACCTCGAAGACTGGATCGCCGGAGAAGTGGAGGAGGCGTTCGCCGGCCAGGAGCGCGCCGCCTTCGTCGGCGGCGACGGCGAAAACAAGCCGCGGGGCTTTCTGGACTACGACATGGTCGCCGAAGCCAGCCACGCCTGGGACAAGATCGGCTACATCGCCACCGGCGTCGATGGCGCATTCGCTGAGGACGATCCGGTCGATGACCTGATCGACCTCATCTACACGCCGAAGACGCAGTACCGCCAGAACGCCCGCTTCGTCATGAACCGCAAAACGCTCTCGGCCGTGCGCAAGCTGAAGGACGCCGACGGCCATTACATCTGGGCGCCGGATGAGGCGGGCGGCTCAACGCTGCTCGGTTATCCGATCACGGAAATCGAAGAGATGCCGGACATGGCCGCGGATTCCTTCTCCATCGCCTTCGGAGATTTCGCGCGCGGCTATCTCATCGTCGACCGGGCCGGCGTGCGCGTGTTGCGCGACCCGTACTCGGCCAAGCCGTACGTCCTGTTTTACGTGACCAAGCGCGTCGGCGGGGGCGTGCAGAACTTCGATGCGATCAAGGCGCTGAAGTTCGGCGAAAGCTAAGCGCTCAGCGCTTCGCTCAAGGCAGTAGGCAATGGGCAGTAGGCAGTGGGGCGACGGAGCGCGCCTGCTGTCTACGCCTCGCTCACTGCCTTTCCCTACTGCCTAGTGCACAGTCGTGACGCGAGGTTGAACGCCGCCTCACTTCGTCATTCGGGGCGCCGCGGAGCGGCGAACCCCGAACCTAGGGGCAAACGCTTGAGTGGCGGCCCCTGGGTCCCGGATCGCGCTTACGCGCGTCCGGGCTGACCAGTTTTTCCTTCTAGCAACCTGGACCCCATGACCATCACCACAATCACGCCGCCGGCAAGCGAACCTGTTTCGCTGGCCGAGGCGAAGCTCTTCCTGCGCGCCGATCATGACGCCGAGGACGGGCTCATCACCATGCTCATCGCCGCTGCGCGCGAAGCGGTGGAGGCGGCCATCGGGCGCGCGCTGATCACCCGGCGCGTGCGCGAAAGCCTCGACATCTGGGTGCGCGAAGCGGCGCAGGGCGCGGTGCTGGGCCTCGGCCCGGTGACTAATGTCGCCGCCGTGCGTCTCCTTGCTGACAACGGCTCCCAGAGCGTCATCGATCCGGAACGCTATCGCCTCGACGGCGCTCGAGACCGTCCGCGCCTGGTGTTCGCCAGCGGCTTGCCCGCCACGCTGCGCCAGATCGGCGGCATCGAAATTGAGTACGATTGCGGCTACGCCGAGGACGCCGCGGATCTGCCCGTCGCGTTGCGTCTCGCGGTGTTGCAGATCGTCGCTTCGCTCTACGAGCTGCGCCAGGGCGAGGGCCCCATGCCGGAGACGGCGCGGGCGCTGATGCGTCCGTTCGCGCCCATGAGACTTTGAGGGCGCGGCTATGAGCATGGCGATCGGCGCGCTGCGTGCGCGCGTGACGCTCGAAGAGCCGGTGCGCGTCGCCGACGAAATCGGCGGCGCGGCTATCCTGTGGACCTCGCGCGGCGACGCGTGGGCGGCGATCCGCGCGCGTGGGTCGGGTGAAGGGGCTGCGTTCGACACCGCGGCGTCGACGGCTTCGTATGATGTGACGATCTATCGGCGCAGCGACGTGCGCGGCGGTTGGCGCGTTGTCTGGGGCGGACGGCGCCTCCGCGTCGCCGGCGTCAGCGACGAAGGCGGGCCGCGTATCCTGTTGCGCTGCAAGGAGGAGCGGGCATGAGCGCCGACCGCGCGCTGCTGGCCGCAATCCGGGACGCTTTGCTGGATGATGCAACGCTGCAGGGGCTAGTGGGCGATCGCGTGTACGACGATCCGCCGGCCGATGTCGTGTTTCCTTATCTGACGCTCGGCCGCGTCGAAAGCCGGCCCGCCGATGCGGCGGCGCACGAGGCGTTGGAACACGCGATCACGCTGCACGCCTGGTCGCGCTACGGCGGCCGCGCGGAAGCGCTGGATATCGTCGCCACATTGCGCAGCGCGCTGCACAACGCGCCGCTCGCGCCCGAAGGCCAAACGCTGGTGCTGTTGCGCGCAACCTTCGCCGATGTCTTCCGCTCCGGCGACGGCGTCACCACGCACGGCGTGCTGCGGCTCAGAGCGATTACGGAGCCGATCTAACTCGTCATTCCGGGGCGTCGCGCAGCGACGAACCCGGAGCCCAGAGGCCAACGACGGAGCGGCGCCGCTGGGTCCCGGATCGCACCTACTGCGCGTCCGGGATGACGATTGCCTCTAACCTGTTGGGAGTTGTTATGTCAGGCCAAAAAGGACGCGATGTCCTTATTAAGATCAGCGACGGCGAAACGCCGGAAGCGTTTGTCACGGTCGCCGGCATCCGCGCGAAGACCATTTCGCTCAACGCCCGCACCGTCGACGGCACCAGCGGCGAAAGCCCCGACGCCTGGCGCGAACTGATCGCCGGCGCGGGCGTGAAGTCGGCGAGCGTGTCCGGCGCGGGCGTGTTCAAGGACGCGGCGTCCGATGCGCTGATCCAGCAAGCCTTCTTCACGCAGGCGGCGAAAAGCTTTCAACTGGTCATTCCGGAGTTCGGCGTGCTCGAAGGACCGTTCCTGGTCGAGGCGCTCGATTACTCGGGCGATCACGACGGCGAAGCGGCGTTCGCGATCACGCTCGCCTCGGCCGGCGCGCTGACGTTCGAGGCGCTGTGATGCGCGAACTCGCAAACACCACGCGCGGAGAAGTGCTGCTGGAGATCGACGGTCGGCCGCAACGCCTCTGCGTCACGCTCGGCGCGCTGGCGGAGCTGGAGGCGGCGTTCGATGCAGCTTCGCTGAGCGACCTCGGCGAGCGTCTGGGCCAGCTCACGGCCTCCGATCTGATCCTGGTCATCGCAGCGTTGAGCGGAACAAGCGCAGCCGAACTGGCGCGCGCCGAAATCGATCCCAAAGCTGCGGCGCACGCCGTGGCCGAAGCCTTCCGCCTCGCGTTCGATGGCTGAAACCACGCCATGGGCGCGTCTTGTCGCGCTGGCGCAGACCCTTGGCGTCGCCCCGCACACATTCTGGCGTCTCAGCGTGCGGGAATGGCGCGCGCTTGCGGCCCCTGCGCACAACACGCTCACGCGCGCGGCGTTCGAGGCGCTGTCGCGGGAGTTTCCGGATAAAGAAGGATGAACGAGAACACGAGTTTCGACCTGGCCGCTTTCCAGAGCGAGCTCGGCGCCGCTTCGGCAGCGTTGCAGGATTTTGCGCACGGGCCCGCGCGGCGCGCCGCCGACGACATCGGCGCATCGTTCGAGCGCGCAGGCCAGCGTATCGCGCGCGCGATGGGGGCGTCGGCGCGCGGCGGCGAGACTGCATTCCGCCGCATGACGAAGGTGATCCTGGAAGAACTCGCCAAGCTGGCGCTGGAGCGCGTCTTCACGGCAAGCCGCAAAACGTCGTTGTTCGGCGCCAAGGGGGCCGGCGGCAGCGTGAACGCCGGAGGCGCCTATCTCGTCGGCGAGCGCGGGCCTGAAATGTTCGTGCCGAGCCAGGCCGGCGCCATTGCGCAGCCTGCAAGCGGCGCGGTCAACGTGCATTTCCATCTCGGCCCCGGGGCGGACGCGAACGCCATCCAACGCCACCAGGGCCAGATCGCCGCCGCCATTGCGCGCGCGGTCGCGTACGGGAGGCGCAATCTGTGAGCGCATTTCATGAAGTCTCGCTGCCGCTGCCGTTTGCGCTCGGCGCAAGCGGCGGGCCGGAGCGGCGCGTCGATATCGTGACGCTGGGGTCCGGACGCGAGGCGCGCAACACGCCGTGGGCGCACGGCCGGCGGCGTTATGACATCGGCGGCGCGGTCCGCACGTTGGATGAACTGCATGCGTTGATCGCTTTCTTCGAGGCGCGGCGCGGCCAGCTGCACGGCTTTCGCTTTCGAGACCCGTTCGATTTCAAGAGCTGCGCGCCGTCCAGCGCCGTCGCGCCGACAGACCAGGCGCTCGGCGTAGGCGACGGGGCTGCGACGGCGTTTCAGCTTGTGAAGGCCTATGGCGATTACCAACGGGCGATCTACAAACCGCTCGCGGACAGCGTGCGCGTCGCCGTTGACGCAGACGAAATCTCAGCGGACGCCTTCAGCGTCGATGCGGCGACAGGTCTTGTCACCTTCGACGCCGCCCCGGCGGACGGCGCAGTCATCACCGCCGGCTTCCTATTCGACACGCCGGTCCGCTTCGATCTCGAGCGGCTCGATCTTTCGCTCGATGGCTTTGGCGCCGGGCGCGCGCTGGCGGTTCCGCTCGTAGAGATCATCCCTTGACCGCCACGTCATCCCGGGCGCGCGAAGCGCGGCCCGGGACCCGGCGGGAAGTGCAATGCGCGCCGAGTTCTGGGTCCCGGCTCTCCGCCGCTTCGCGGGGCCGGCCGGGATGACGGATGTGT
Source organism: uncultured Terricaulis sp. (assembly GCA_964540785.1). Lineage (GTDB taxonomy): Bacteria > Pseudomonadota > Alphaproteobacteria > Caulobacterales > Aquidulcibacteraceae > Vitreimonas. Next base: position 14,895 of record CAZIOD010000033.1, on the reverse strand, counting down.
TTGCGAGACCATGAGAAACATCCCCGCCGAACTCACTAATCGACTCGCTTCCGGCGTGACGACGCTCTGCCATGTCTGGCGCATCGTGCGCCGCGATGGCGCGGCGTTCGTGTTCACCGATCACGACCGCCCGCTCGCGTTCGATGAACTCACAGCCGAACCGATGACCGGCGTCCGCACGGGCGCCGTGGAGAAGAATTTGGGGCTCGGCGTCGACACCGCGAGCCTATCGGGCGCGCTCAACTCTGAAGCGATAACTGAAGAGGATTTGGCGCGCGGGCTTTGGGATGGAGCGCGGGTGGACCTGTTCGGCGCCGATTGGAGCGATCCGGCGTTGCGCGTGCATCTGTTCGCGGGCCGCATCGGCGAAGTGCGCCGCGGGGTCAGCGCCTTCGAAGCCGAGCTGCGCGGATTGCAGGCGGCGTTCAACGTACCGGTGGGGCGGGTGTTCTCGCGCTTCTGCGACGCCGATCTCGGCGATGCGCGCTGTGGCAAGGATATCGAGGACGCGACGTTCCGCGCCGAAGGCCTGGTCACCGACGTGCTCGGACCTGTCGCCTTCCGCGCGGATGGACTGGAAGCGTACGCGGACGCTTGGTTCACGCACGGGCGGCTCGTCTGGAGCGCCGGCGGCGAGAGTGAAGTCGCCGTGCATCGTTTGGACAGCGGCGATGCGGTGCTCGAATTGCGCGATGCGCCGGGCTCGGTGCTGGAAACAAGCGCGGCGTTCGTTGTGTACGCCGGCTGCGACAAACGCTTCGAGACGTGCCGCGCCAAGTTCGCAAACACGCTGAACTTCCGCGGCTTCCCGCACATGCCCGGCAATGACGCGGTGCAGGCGCGGCCTGCGCCAGGCGAGCCTTTGGACGGAAGCTCGCGTTCCTCATGATCTCGCGTAGCGCGATCCTCGCTGAAGCGCACGATTGGCTCGGCACGCCCTATCAGCATCAAGCCAGCGCCAAGCTTGCGGGCTGCGATTGCCTCGGGCTCGTGCGCGGGATCTGGCGCGCGCTCTACGGCGCCGAGCCGGAAGCTGCGCCGGCCTACACGCCGGACTGGGCAGAGCGCGCCGAGGCCGAGACACTACTCGATGCGGCGCGCCGGCACATGCGCGAGATCGATCTTGGCGCGGCCGCGCCTGGCGACGTGCTGCTGTTCCGCATGCACGCCCAAGCGCCGGTCAAGCACTGCGCCATTCTGGACGCCGAACGTCCTGCGCCGCACGCGAGCGGGCCTTTCATCATCCACGCCTATTGGGGCCGCGCTGTGGTGCGCTCGCGTTTTGCGCCGTATTGGCGCGCGCGGTGTGCGGCGGCCTTTGCCTTTCCCGATGTGAGTCCATGGCCGAGCTAGTTCTGTCCACCATCGGCAATGCGCTGGGCGCACGTTTGCCCGGCGCGCTCGGCTCAGTCGGCGCCGTGCTTGGGCGCGTGGCTGGAACGCTGATCGGCCGCTCCATCGACCAACACGTTTTCGGCGCGCGCCGGCGCCGCGAAGGCGCGCGTTTGACCGATCTGCATCTGCAGGCCTCGACGGAAGGCGCCTCGATCCCCGCCGTCTATGGCAGTGTGCGCATCGCGGGGCAGGTGATCTGGGCCGCACGATTCAAAGAGCGCGTCGAGACCGAGGAGATCGACGCCGGCGGAAAGGGCGGCGGTCCGCGCGTCGCCAGCACGCGCTATCGCTATACGCTCTCGTTTGCAGTCGGGCTGTGTGAGGGGCGCATCGCGCGCATCGGGCGCGTGTGGGCCAACGGCGAGCCGCTCGACATGTCGCAAGTCGCCTGGCGTCTGCACGACGGCGGCGAGACGCAGGCCCCCGATCCGCTGATCGAAACCATTGAAGGCGCGGAACACGCGCCTGCCTATCGCGGGCTGGCTTATGTCGTGTTCGAGGACCTTCCGCTCGAACGCTTCGGCAACGCGATGCCGCAGCTTTCGTTCGAGATCGTGCGCCCTGCGTCTGCGACCGATGGGCCGCGCCTGGAAGAGCGCGTCAAAGGCGTGTGCCTTATCCCCGGCGCGGGCGAGTTCGTGTACGCGACAGAGCCCGTGCTGCGCCGTCTGGGGCCGGGCAGCGAAGCGGCGGAGAACGTGCATGCCGAGCGCGAGCGCGCCAATCTGCTGGTCTCGCTCGATCAGCTCGCGGCCGACTTTCCCCAGTGCGAGAGCGTGCTGCTGGTGGCGGCCTGGTTCGGCGGCGATTTGCGGTGCGCCGCCTGTGAAATCCGCCCCGGCGTTGAAGTTGCCGACAAGGACACCACGCCCGTCGCTTGGCGCGCCGGCGGCGTGACGCGCAGCGGCGCACATCTCGTCAGCGCACATGAAGGCGCGCCGGCGTTCGGCGGCACGCCCAGCGACGCAAGCCTCAAGCAGGCGATCGCCGAACTGAAAGCGCGCGGCTACAAGGTCGGGCTTTATCCGTTTCTGTTGATGGACGTGCCAGCCGGCAACGGCTTAGCCGATCCGTATGGCGGCGCGGAGCAGGCGAAGTATCCCTGGCGCGGCCGCATCACCGTGCATCCGGCGCCCGGCGAACCTGGCTCGCCCGACAAGACGAGCGCCGCCGCGGCGCAAATCGCCGCCTTCATCGGCGCAGCCGCGCCGGGCGACTTCAGCGAACACGAGGGCGCGCCTGCATATTCCGGTCCGGACGAGTGGTCCTATCGGCGCTTCGTGCTGCATTACGCGAAGCTTGCCGAACTCGCCGGCGGCGTTGACGTGTTCGTGCTGGGTTCGGAGCTGCGCGCCCTCACGACCGCGCGCGACGGCGCCGATTCATACCCGGCTGTCGCCGCCCTGCGCGATCTTGCGGCTGACGTGCGTTCGCTCGTCGGCGCGGAGACGACGCTCACCTACGCCGCCGATTGGAGCGAGTATTTCGGCCATCAGCCGCAGGACGGCTCGGGCGATATTGTCTTCCACCTCGATCCGCTCTGGGCCGATGCGAACATCGACGTGATCGGCATCGATTGGTACGCCCCGCTCACGGACTGGCGCAGCGGCGCAACGCACCTGGACGCGCAGCTCGCACGCACGATCTACGACAAAGATTATCTGCAAGGCCGGATCGAAGCCGGTGAAAACTACGACTGGTTCTACGCTTCGGATGCAGACCGCGCCGCGCAATCGCGCACGCCGATCGTCGATGGCGCGCATGGCGAGCCCTGGATCTACCGCGCCAAGGATGTGCGCAATTTCTGGGCGCGGGCGCATCACAACCGGCCGGGCGGGGTTCGCGCGTCAGCGCCGACAGACTGGATTGCGCAATCGAAGCCGGTCTGGTTCATCGAGCTGGGGTGTCCCGCAGTCGACAACGGACCCAACGCGCCCAACCTCTTTTTCGACGACAAGAGCGATGAAGGCGCGCTGCCGCCATTCTCTTCGGGCGCGCGCGACGACGTGATCCAACGCCGCACTCTGGACGCTTATCTCGCCTATTGGGACGAGGACGATAACAACCCGGTCTCCTCACTCACCGGCAAACCCATGATCGAAGCGGCGTTCGCGTGGGCGTGGGACGCGCGGCCCTATCCGGCCTTCCCGGCGCGCGACGATGTTTGGGCCGACGGCGGCGCCTGGCGGCGCGGGCATTGGCTGAACGGGCGCGCCGGTCTTTCCTCACTCGGCGAGGTGGTGCGCGAGTTGTGTTTGCGTGCGGGTATTGAGGAAGTCGATACGTCCGCTTTGCTGGGCGCGGTCAGCGGCTATGTCGTGGATTCGCCGGCCGATGCGCGCGCTGCGCTCGAGCCGCTGATGGACGCTTACCGCTTCAACGCCGCAGAGCGAGACGGACAGATCGTCTTCTTCCATCCCGGCGAGCGCGAACCGCTCGATATCGCCGTGCATGAGTTTGCATTGGACACCGTCGCAGAAGCCTTCTCCCAGCGCGGCGATGCAGCCGAAACACCGATAGAAGCGCGCGTGCGCTTTCTCGATGCGGCGAAAGATTATCTGATTGGCGAGGTCAGCACGCGGCGACGGGACCGCGCTGAAGGCGGCGTCGCCAGTATCGACGCGCCGCTGGTGCTCGAACCCGATGCAGCCGAACACATCGCCATGACTCTCCTGGCCGATCGCCGCGCTGCGGCGGAGACGCTGCGCATTGCGCTGGGGCCGTCCCGTATCGGCCTCGAACCGGGCGATCGCGTAACGCTGGACGGTGGCGCCGACGTGTTCGAGATCGCCCATATTGAAGACGCCCAGGCGCGTAACCTCGAACTGCGACGCGCGCGCGCGCGTGACGCCGCGCACGTCGCGGCGGCCGAACCGGCAGCGCCGCCAGCGCCGAGCCTCGCGCCGGCGCCGGCGTTCGCGATCCTGGACCTGCCGCCTTTGCCGCGGCGTGAAAGCGATGAGCGGCCGTTAGCGGCGGTGTTCGCCGGCCCTTGGCTCGGCGCGCACGAGATTTACGCCGGCGCGCCGCTGACGCGGCGTGCGCATGTCGGGCTCCCGGCCATCATGGGTGAACTCGCGTGGGCGCTCTGGCCCGGCCCGGTCGATCGCTGGGACGAGGGGAACGTCACACGCATCAAACTCTACGGCGGGACCTTGTCGAGTGCGGACAAGGCGAGCGTACTTGATGGAACCAATGCGTTCGCGATCGAGGCCGGCGACGGCGAATGGGAGATCGTGCAGGCGCGCGCCTGCACGCTGGTGGCCCCCAACGAATACGAACTCTCCGGGCTTCTGCGCGGCCAACTGGGTAGTGCGCACGCGATGCGCGCACCGCATCCCGTGGGCGCGCGCGTCGTCAAACTCGATGAGCGCCTGGCGCGCATCGAGCTCGCCGCGCATGAGTGGCGCGAGCCGGTGACGTTCGTGGCGCCGCCGGCCGAAGCGCCGCCGACGACCGCGCGCGCGGCGTCGTTGAGCTTGACGCTGCCGCACGCTGCGGTGCGGCCCTGGCCCCCCGCGCACCTGAGGGCGCGGCGGCTGGCCAGCGGCGATGTCGCAATTAGCTGGGTCCGGTGTGCGCGCGCCGGCGACAGCTGGGGGCCGGGCGATCCGCCTTTGGGGACGCCTGTGGAAGCGTACCAGCTGCAGATTCTCGACGGCGCCGCAGTGCAGCGCACCGTAATGACGGCTTCCCCCGCTTTTACCTACGCCGAGGCCGACCAGATTGCCGACTTTGGCGTCCCACCCGGGTCGTTGCGCCTAAGGGTCGCCCAGATCGGGGCGGACGGATCGCCAGGGTTGAACAAGGAGTTAACCATCGCATTATAGTTCTTAACCACCAGAAAGGCGGGTCCGTGATTCCAAGGATTGGAATTCGGCCGCCTCGCTGCCAACGTTGCGGGGAAGGCCGGAGCGCAGTCAGACACCTTGAGTTGGGACCCTTATTCCGCCCTCGGCCTTAGCCGGACCGCTACTGCCGACGATATCCGTCGCGCGTATCGGAAGCTCGCCAAGGAGCTGCACCCTGATGTGCGCCCGGGCGATAAACAGGCCGAAGACAAATTCAAGCGGGCCACGGCGGCGTTCAATCTGCTGTCCGACCCGATGACGAAAGCCCGTTTCGACCGCGGCGAAATAGACGCTGACGGCAACGAGCGCGCGGCCTTCGGCTCGCGCCCGCGCTATAGTTCACGCGCGCACGCGGACGCCGGCGCCTCCTATGGCGGCGGCGGTTTCAGCGGCGGCGGCTATAGCAGCGGCAACGGCGCGAACGATTCCTTCGATCTCGGCGACATCTTCTCGGACCTGTTCGGTCCGGGTTTCGGCGGCGGACGCGGCTATTCGCGCATGCGCGGGCGAGACATCCGCTTCACGTTGGAAGTCGATTTCCTCGATGCGGTGAACGGCGCCAAACGGCGTGTGGCGCTCTCGGAGGGACGAACGCTCGACGTCTCGATCCCGCCCGGCGTCGAAAGCGGACAGGTGCTGCGGCTCAAAGGCCAAGGCGGATCGGGCGTGCAGGGCGGCCCGGCCGGCGACGCACTCGTTGAACTCACCGTGCGGACGCACCCCTTCTTCCGGCGCGAGGGCCAGGACATCCACATGGACCTCAACATTTCGCTGACCGAAGCGGTCGAGGGTGGGCGCGTGCAGGCGCCGACCGCCTCGGGGCCGGTGACGCTCACCATCCCGGCCGGTTCGAACACCGGCAAGACCTTGCGTCTTAAGGGTAAAGGCGTAGCCGGCCACGGCGATCAATTCGTGCGCCTGCAGGTCGTATTGCCCGACGCCGTGGACGACGATTTGAAGAAATTCGTCAAGAAATGGCCTAAGAGAAGCTACGTTCCGCCCCGTCCGGGGAGCTGAACACAGCAAACACGCCATTCAGCGCCCATTCAGTGCGTGACGCGTAAACCCTCATAGCCATGTGGGCGAAGAATCTCCTCGTTGCCGGCTTTGCCGTGCTGACCGTCGCTGGGGCGCCGCTCGATGTCGTGCGCCAGGCCTACACCGGCGAGGCTGCTTTGGTTCCGGTGCAGGACCGCCGCGGCGAACGCGCGCGCGACATTCGCTCGCTGCGCGAAGTGGTGGATGAAATCCGCTCTCGTTACGGTGGCGAGCTGATCTCGGCCCGCCTTGAGGACGGCCCGCGGCCCGTTTATGTGCTCCGGTGGCGGATGCCCAACGGCGATGTGCGCGACTTCCGCGTCTCCGCCAGCCGCTAAGGAATTATCGAATGCGGGTGTTGGTGGTCGAAGACGACAAGAATCTGCGTGAGCAGCTGAGCGGGGCGCTCACCGACGCGGGCTATACCGTCGATACGGCGGACAACGGCGAGGACGGCCAGTTCCTCGGTGAAACCGAGCCCTACGATCTGGCCATCCTGGATCTCGGCTTGCCGAAAGTGGACGGGCTTTCGGTGCTGAAAGCCTGGCGAAAGGAAGGCCGCACCATGCCGGTGCTGATCCTTTCGGCGCGCGACCGCTGGAGCGAGAAAGTCGAAGGCCTCGATCTTGGCGCCAACGATTACGTCACCAAGCCATTCCATATGGGTGAATTGCTGGCGCGCGTGCGGGCCAATGTGCGCCGGCAAACCGACCACCAATCGGCGGTGATCGAAGTCGGCGATCTCGCGCTCAACTCGGCGACCGGCCAGGTGACGGTGAACGGCGCGCCGGTGAAGCTGACAGCGTATCAGTACAAGGTGCTCGATTATCTGATGCACCATGCCGGCCGCATCGTCTCGCGCACCGAGTTGACCGAAAAAATCTACAGCCAGGACCACGAACGCGATTCCAATACGATCGAAGTGTTCATCGGCATCCTGCGGCGGAAGATCGGCGCTGAGCGCATCGTCACGGAAAAAGGTCTCGGCTACCGCTTGATCGACCCCGCTACGGAAAAGCAGTGAGCGGAGATGCCCGCAACTCCTCCCCCGTTTACGGGGGAGGTGCTGAGCGAAGCGAAGCGGAGGGGCCAAGTCACACTAAAGCTGAACATGGCCCACCCCATGATGACGCTTCGCGTGCTGACAGCTCCCCCGCCGGCAAGGGCGTATTAGAGCGTTTTCGCGCCCTCATCCGCCACTCGCTCGCGGCGCGGCTTTTGACCATCGCCATCGTCAGCGTGCTGAGCCTGGTCGCCATGGGCTGGATCGCGCACACGCAGTTTCAGCGTCAGCTGCTGCGGCTCTTGATCGATCCGGAAATCCAGGCTGTTGCCGACAATCTCGTCGGCAACGCCGGTCCCGGTCTCTCCGGCGACATTGCGCTGCGCGATCTTCCCTACGATCCGCGCTATTTGCGCCCGTTGAGCGGGCGCTACTTTCAGGTCGCGCGCATTCAGGACGATGGCTCGCTCGACGTACAGGTGATTTCGCCGTCTCTGTTCGACGTCAGCATCCCGCTGGACCCGGAGCTGGAGGCCGAGCTGACCGCGCCCGAGGCGCCGCGCCGGGCGCGATTCATCGACATTCCCGGCCCCGATGACGAACCGCTGCGCGTGGTGGCGCGCGTGGAGGAAATTCCCCAGCTCGAAGGCCGGTATCTCTTTCTTGTCGGCGTTGCGCCGCGCGCGATCCTTGCGCCGGCCGCCACGCTGGTTGGCATCTCTTTCGCTATTTTCCTCGGCTTTTGCGCGCTGATGGTGGCGGCGGTGACGGTGCTGCAAATTCGCGTCGGACTCGAACCGTTGCGCGAACTCAAGCGCGACATTGCCGATGTGCGCCGCGGCGAACAAGAACGGTTAAAGGGCGATTATCCCGCAGAGCTGCAGCCGGTCACCCACGAACTCAACGCCCTGGTGGATCACAATCGCGAAGTCGTCGAACGCGCGCGCCGCCATGTCGGCAATCTCGCGCACGCCTTGAAGACGCCCATCGCCGTGCTGAAGAACGCGGCCGCCGAGGGCAAGGGCGAAGACGCCGTCATGAAAACCTCGATCGACGAGATGGAGAAGTTCGTCGAGCGTCAGCTGCGCCGTGCGCGCGTCGCAGCCCGCGCAGAATCGCGCGCAGGCGCCACCATCGCCTATCGCACCCCCGTGCTTCAGAACCTCGAAGACCTCGTCTTCATGATGGAGCAGAAATACGACCACGAGAAAGCCATCGACATTTCCATCGAAGCGGAAGGCGATGTCACCTTCCGCGGCGAGCGCGAAGACCTTCTCGAAATGGTCGCCAATCTCATCGACAACGCCTGCAAGTACGGCAAAAGCCAGGTTATCGTGCGTCTGTTGCCGCCGTTCGGAGACGACGGGCTTATGGAAGTCGTGGTCGAGGACGATGGTCCTGGCCTCAGCGGCGAGGACTTGGCGAAAGTCATGGCGCGTGGCGCACGCCTGGATGAAGCGGCCCCCGGCCAGGGTTTGGGTCTGTCTATCCTCAAAGAAACGGTCGATCTCTATGCCGGAGAACTTTTGTTCGAGCGCGGCGAGCTGGGCGGGCTCAAGGCCAGGCTGCGTTTGCCGGCGACGGATTAGCGCCTGCGGCGTTGGCGCGGTTTCCCCTTTGATCAAAGCGCGCTAGCACCCGGCGCGTGTGGTCGACGCTCTCTGTTCTGCTGGCCGGGGCGGTGCTGTGCGCCGGCGCCGCGGCCTGGGTGCTGCGCGCATACCGTCGCGCCGGCGGCGGGGCGCGCACGGCGTTCCCGGCGTTGACCGCATGCGCGCTTGTCGCTTTTGCCACCCTTGGCGCGTACCTGCTCATCGGCCGTCCCGAACTTGCCGGGGCGGCGTATGCGCAGCGGCTGGAGGCGTTGAAGCATCGCCACCCGAGCACCTTCACCGCCGACGAGGCGCTTGCCGTCCTGCACCGGGCCGCGCGCGACGATCCGCGCGATGCGCTCGCGCACTTCTATACTGGGGAACTTCTGCTGCGTCAGGGCCGCGCGCCCGAAGCGGCGCGTGCTTACGAGGCGGCGTTGCGGCGCGAGCCGCGTCTGGCCGAGGCCATGGTGGGGCTTGGGCGCGCGCTGTTCCAGATCGAAGGACACGTGACGCCGGAGGCCTTGGACCTTTTCGATACGGCGACCGCGCTGTCCGACGATCCAACGCCGTGGCTCTACCTCGCGATGCACGCGGCCGAGCAAGGCAATGCCGAAGAACTCGCCCGCTACGCCAACGAAGCGAGCGCGCGCATGGCGCCGGACGATCCGCGTCAGCAAATGATCCGCACTTTGAATCGGCAAGGAGGATAGCATGCGCCGGCGCGATCAGCGTTTGATGATGATCGGCGTGGCCGGCGCCGTGCTGGTGCTGGCCGCGACGCTGACCTTCGCCGGCTTGCGCGACTCGGTGGTGTACTTCGTTGCGCCGTCCGATCTGGCCGAGAAGGCTGAAGCCGGTCAGCGCGTGCGCTTGGGCGGCCTTGTCGTCGAAGGCACGTTGCGGCGCGACGCCGATGGGGCGACGCGCTTTGCCGTGACCGATGGCGCGGTGCAGGTCGAAGTGCGCTATGCCGGCCTGTTGCCCGACCTCTTCCGCGAAGGCCAAGGCGTGGTCGCCGAAGGCAGCTGGACGCCGGGGGCCGCATTCGAAGCCGAGCGCGTATTAGCCAAGCATGACGAAACCTACATGCCCCGCGAAGTCGCCGAGGCGCTCAAAGAGAGCGGCGATTGGAAGGGACAATGAGTAGTCGGAAGCCAGAAATCAGAAGTCAGAAGAAGTGCGTGCGCGCGCGCAGCGCAAATCCGGCTTCTGCTTTCTGGTCTCCAATTTCTGTCCATGGCGCGGCGCGCCAATGATCGCGGAGATCGGCGCCTTCGCGGCAGTGCTTGCGCTGATGCTGAGTCTGGCGCAGGGCGCGATCGGGCTGGCTGCTTCCAAACGCGATTCGCGCGCCGAAGCGGCGGCGGCTATAGCGCAATCGGCGGCGGCGTTGACGCTGATCTCCTTCGTTTGCCTGATCGTGTTGTTCGTGCGCTCCGATTTTTCGGTGGCGACCGTCGCCGCCAATTCGCACGTCGATAAGCCGCTGATCTATCGCATCGCCGGCGCGTGGGGAAACCACGAAGGCTCGATGCTGCTCTGGTGCCTGGTGTCGGCGGTGTTCGGAGCGATCTACGCCTCAACGCGGGGCAAGCAGAATCTCGGGCTCTGGTCGCGCACGCTCGGCGTGCAAGGCTTGGTGACCGCCGGCGCGCTCATCTACACGCTGTTCCTCTCCAACCCCTTCGCGCGTCTCGACCCTGCGCCAATGCAGGGCGCCGGGCTCAACCCGCTTTTGCAGGACCCCGCGCTCGCCGCCCATCCGCCCATGCTTTACCTGGGCTATGTCGGCATGAGCATTCCGTTTTCGCTGGCGATTGCGGCGCTGATCGAAGGCAAGGCGGACCAGGCCTGGGCGCGTGCTTTGCGGCCGTGGACGTTACTGGCCTGGACCTGTCTCACGTTCGGCATCGGCCTTGGCTCGTACTGGGCCTATTACGAACTGGGCTGGGGCGGCTGGTGGTTCTGGGATCCGGTCGAGAACGCGAGCTTCATGCCCTGGCTCGTGGCCGCCGCGCTGGTGCATTCGGCTATTGTCACTGAACGGCGCGGCTCTCTCGCCAGCTGGACCATCCTGCTCTCGATCATGGGATTTGGCCTGGCGCTCCTGGGCACGTTCCTTGTGCGTTCAGGTGTGTTGACCTCCGTGCATGCCTTTGCCGTCGACCCTCAACGCGGCATCGCCGTGCTCGTACTGCTTGGCGTCGCGATGGGCGCCGGCTTCGGCCTTTATGCTTGGCGCGCGCCGAAGCTGGCCCAGCCATCGGGTTTTGCCGCGATCAGCCGCGAAAGCATGTTGGTGTGGAACAATTTCGGCCTCGCCGTCGCGGCCGGCGTCGTGCTGATCGGCACGCTCTATCCGCTGCTCGTCGAAGCGGCGGGCGGCGGACTGATCTCTGTCGGCCCGCCCTTTTTCAACATGACGGTGGCGCCGCTGCTGGCCGTGCTATTCCTGCTGCTTCCCTTGGGTCCCATGCTGACATGGCGCATCGGCGATGCGCGTGTGGCGCTGGTGCGGCTGGCGCCCGCCGCTGCGCTTGCGCTGCTGACGCTGATCGTGGCCCTGGTGACCACGGGCTGGCGTGCAATTCCTGCAATCGGCCTTGCGGTTGGCGTCTGGCTGATCGCCGGCGGCCTCGTTTATTTGTGGACCCGCCTGCAGCGCGGCGAAGGCCAGGTGTTGGCGAAACTGGCGGTGTTGCCCCTGGCCGTGTGGTCGATGACGCTGGCGCATGTCGGCGCGGGCGTGCTGACCGTCGGCGCCATCGCCGAGACGGGTTTTCGCTCCGAACAATCGACGGCGCTGGCGCCCGGCGAGGGCGTTGACTTCGCCGGCCGGCGCGTAACGCTGCTGGATCTGGGTCAGTATGAGGGGCCGAACTACACAGCGGTGCGCGGCGTATTCCGTGTCGACGACGGCGGCGGCGCAAAAACGGTTTCGGCCGAACGGCGCTCCTATCCAACCGCGCCCATGCCAACAACGGAAGTTGGCATCCTCAGCGGCCTCGATGGAGACATCTATATCGCGCTCGGCGAGCCCGTGCGGAACGGCGGCGGCGCATGGGCCGTGCGCCTTTATCATAACCCGCTCGTGCAGTTCATATTCCTTGGCGCGTTGATGATGGGAACGGGCGGCTTGCTGAGCTTGATTGCGCTGGCGCGGCGCAGAAGGAGCGGCGCATGAGCATCCTTGTTGCATTCATAGCCGCGATTGCGCCCGCTGTGCTTGCCGATCCCGCACAGGAGGCGCGCGCGCAGGCGTTGGAGCGCGAAATCCGCTGCGTACAATGCGAGAACGAGCCGATCGCGCAATCCACGGCTGATATCGCCGCGGACATGCGCCGCCTCGTGCGTGAGCGCATCGCCGCCGGGGACAGCGACGAGGAGATCCGCACATTCTTCCGCCAGCGCTATGGGGATTTCGTGTTGTTCCGTCCGCCCTGGGATGCGCGGACCTGGGTGCTTTGGGGCGCGCCGTTCCTGCTGCTCGGCGCAGGTCTTGTGGGCGTGCTCGCGATCCGGCGCCGGGCGGGCGAGGGGCAGGTCGCCCTCACACCTGAAGAGGGCGAACGCTAACCATCGCCAGGACCCGCCGGTAGGGCGTGCAGCGGGTGATAGTCCAAAAAAACTTCACCGCCCTTGCCTCAATTTATCGCAACTTCGCCCCAAAGCGCCCTTACCGGACCCCCAGGGGCAATTATCTAGGGCTTGCAATCGGAGGCCGGGTGAGCCTCCAATCGCCGGACTGTCTGCAAGGGTTCTCAATGACCGACGCCGCTGTTTTGAAGTACATCCGCCGCACCGCGATCGCTGGCGGGGCGGCCCTTTTCCTGTTCGCCGGATTTTCCGCAGCGCCGCTCATTTTCGCGCGTGGGGCGACGGCGCAGGAAATCAATCCGGGCTCGGTGGTGCAGCCCCGCGGCGCGCCGATGAGTTTTGCCGATCTTATCGAGCGCGTGCGCCCGGCCGTCGTCTCGATCTCGGTGCGGCAGCGCCCGGATGCGGCGCGTTCGCAGATCCTGGAAGGCTTGCCGCCGGGATTTGAGGAATTCTTCCGCGGCCGGCCTGGCCGGCCGGGGCCGGCGCCGACCTCGCTCGGATCGGGCTTCTTCATCGATCAGAACGGCACCATCGTCACCAATCACCACGTGATCGAAGGCGCAGAAGAAATCACGGTGCGCACCAGCGATGGACGCGAACTGGACGCCGAGATCGTCGGTTCCGATGAAGCCACCGATATCGCCGTGCTGCGCGTGCGCGAGAGCGGACGCTTCCAGTACGTGACGTTCGATGACGCAAGCCATGTGCGTGTCGGCGATTGGGTCGTCGCGGTCGGCAATCCCTTCGGCCTCGAAGGCACCGCCACGGCGGGCATCGTATCCGCCACCGGCCGGCGCGATGCAGGCTCGTCGGCCTATGTCGATTACATGCAGATCGACGCTCCCATCAATCGCGGCAATTCCGGCGGCCCGACCTTCGACCTCAACGGCAACGTGATCGGCGTTAACAGCGCGATCTTCTCGCCGACCGGCGGCAATGTCGGCATCGGCTTCGCCATCCCCGCGAACACCGCAAATGCAATCGTGCAGCAATTGATCCGCGATGGGCGCGTCTCGCGTGGCTGGATCGGGGTCTCGATCCAGCCCCTCGATGACGACATCGCCCGCAGCCTGGGGCTCGAAGAAGCGCGCGGCGCGCTTGTCGCCACGCTTGTTCCGGACGGCCCGGCCGCGCGCGCCGGCATTCAGCAGGGCGACGTGATCCTCACCTATGACGGCGCGCGCATCGAAGACAGCCGCGACCTCACACAGCGTGTCGGCGCCACCCCAATCGGCCACACGGCCCGCCTCGAAATTCTGCGCAACGGTCAGCGGCGCACGTTGAACCTGCGTCTCGGCGAACGTCCGTCCGAACAGACGCTTGCGGCGAATAACGCGCCGCCAAGTTCGGAAGCGACGCCGCCGGCGACGCCGGGCGCCCCTGGCGTCGCGCAAGGCTCGCTCGGCCTCTCGGTTCGTCCCATGACGCAAGCCGATCGCACCCGCTACGAGCTTGACGCCAACCAGGGCGGCGTCGTCGTCACGTCGGTCGATCCAAACAGCGACGCAGCGCAAAAGGGCGTGGCGCCCGGCGACGTGATCCTGCAAGCAGGTGGGGAGGCGGTGAGTTCGCCAGCAGAGCTGCTGACGGCGGTGCAGGCGGCGGAGCGCGCCGATCGTCCGTTGTTGCTGCAAGTGGACGGTCGCGCCGGCCGCCGCTTCATTGCTGCCGAACTCGGCGACTGAGGGAGCGGACCGATGCGAGTGCTGCTGGTCGAGGACGACGCCGACATGGCCCAGACCCTGAGGTCTTCGCTGGCCGCGGACGAGCATGAGGTCGATGTCGCCGGCGACGGCGAGACCGGAGAGTCGATGGCGCTGGAGGGCGATTACGATGTCATCGTGCTCGACCGCATGCTGCCGAAGAAGCAGGGCGTGGCCATTGTGCGCGACCTGCGCGGCCGGGGCGTGTCGACGCCGGTGTTGATCCTGTCTGCGTTGCACGACGAGGATCATCGCGTCGAAGGCCTCAACGCCGGCGCTAACGATTACCTGGGCAAGCCCTTCTCCACGCGCGAATTGCTGGCGCGCGTGCGCGCGCTCTGGCACGGGCGGGACCGGGGCCCGCAAACCCAGCTCAAGGTCGGCGATCTGGAAATGGATCTGCTGGCGCGCACGGTGAAGCGGGACGGCAAGAAGCTCGACCTGCAGCCGCGCGAGTTTCGCCTGCTCGAATACCTGATGCGTCACGCGGGGCAGACGGTGACGCGCAAAATGCTCCTCGAGAATGTCTGGGATTATCATTTCGATCCGCAAACGAACGTGATCGATGTCCACATCTCCCGCCTGCGCTCCAAAATCGATCGTGATTTCGCGCAAACGCTGCTGCACACGGTGAGAGGCTCGGGCTATCGTCTCGAGGGATGAGGCCCCGCCTCGACTCGCTGCTTCGCACGACAACGTTCCGGCTTGCC
>CAZIOD010000032.1:0-25753 GCA_964540785.1 uncultured Terricaulis sp. | reverse complement strand
CCGATTACATGGGCATGCTGGCGACGGTGATGAACGCGCTGGCCATGCAGAACGCGATCGAGAGCCTCGGCGGGCACGCGCGCGTGCTCTCGGCCATTCCCATGGTCACCGTCTGCGAGCCCTACATCCGTCGCCGCGCCATGCGCCACATGGAGAAGGGGCGTATCGTCATTTTCGCCGCCGGCACCGGCAATCCATTTTTCACCACCGACACCGCCGCCGCCTTGCGCGCCGCAGAGATGGGCTGCGATGCGCTGCTCAAGGGCACCCAGGTCGATGGCGTCTATTCTGCCGATCCCAAGAAGGTCAAAGACGCAACGCGGTACGACCGGCTGAGCTATCACGAAGTGCTGGCGCGCGATCTCAAAGTCATGGATGCCTCAGCAATCAGTCTGATGCGCGATAACGGCATTCCCATCGTTGTGTTCTCAATTCACAAGCGCGGCGCTCTGGCTGAAGTGTTGGCCGGCCGCGGCGTCTGCACCACTATCAGCGACTAGGACAAAGCCATGGCGCAATCCCCAGCCTTCAAACTCGACGACTACAGGAAGCGCATGGATGGCGCGATCACGGCGCTCAGCAACGAATTCGGCGGTCTTCGCACCGGTCGTGCGTCGGCGTCCTTGCTCGACCCAGTGCAGGTCGAGGCGTACGGCACCACTTCGCCGCTGAACCAGGTCGCCGGCGTAACCGTGCCTGAACCGCGCATGATTTCCGTACAGGTGTGGGACAAGGCGGTCGTCTCCGCCGTCGACAAGGCGATCCGCTCCTCCAACCTGGGCCTCAATCCGATTATTGACGGCCAGACCCTGCGCATTCCCATCCCCCCGCTCACCGGCGAACGGCGCCAGGAATTGGCGAAGGTGGCCGGCAAGTACGCCGAGCAGCAGCGCGTGGCCGTCCGCAATGTGCGGCGCGATGCGATGGAGCACCTGAAGAAGCTCGAAAAGGAGCACGCCATCAGTCAGGACGAACACAAGCGTCAGAATGAGGAAGTGCAGAAGGTGACCGACGAGCACATCAAAAAAATTGATGAAATGCTCCGGCACAAGGAAGAGGAGATCATGCAGGTTTAGGATCGTGTGTTGGGTTCTAGGTTCTAGGGGCGCGCGCGTCTCCGCCAGATGCCTGACACCTAACGCCTAGCACCCAGCACCCAGCATGGCCCAACCATCTCCCACCCGGGCGCCGACGCTGGCGCCGCGCCATATCGCCATCATCATGGATGGCAACGGCCGCTGGGCGAAGCAGCGAAATCGGCCGCGCACGTTCGGCCACTCCGAGGGCGTTGAAGCGCTGCGGCGCACTGTGGAAGCGGCCGGCGAGCTCGGCGTCACGTACCTGACCGTGTTCGGTTTCTCGACCGAGAATTGGCGCCGGCCGGCCGAAGAAGTGAACGCGTTGTTCGATCTGCTGCGGCTCTACGTTGCGCGCGACCTCGAACGGCTCGTCAAGGAGGGGGTGCGCGTGCGCGTGATTGGCGAACGCATAGGTCTGCAAGACGACATCGCCGACATTATCGAAAACGCCGAGGCGCGTACGCGCGCGAACGACAAGCAGCACCTTACGATCGCCTTCAACTACGGCGGTCAGGACGAAATCGCGCGCGCGGCGCGCCGACTGGCTCAGGATGTCGCCCATCGAAAGCTGCACCCGAGCGAGGTCACCGCAAGCCGGTTCGAATCCTATCTCGACACCGCCGGCTTACCCCCGCCCGATCTCCTGATCCGAACATCGGGCGAGACGCGGCTCTCCAACTTCATGCTGTGGCAGGCCGCGTACGCTGAGCTTGTGTTCCTCGACGTGTTGTGGCCCGATTTCGATCGCGCCGCGCTCGCAAGCGCAATCGAAATCTACAACCGGCGCGAACGGCGTTTCGGAGGAGCCGGTCCTGCATCCTCCTGAGCAGGCATCCGCGCACATCGAGCGCACGGATTGGTCGGACCTCGGCGCCCGTGTAGCGTCGGGCCTGGTTCTGGCCAGCGCAGGACTCCTGGCGGCTTGGTTCGGCGGGCCGTGGCTCGCCGGCGCGTGCGGCGCTGCTGTTGTGGCCAT
This sequence comes from uncultured Terricaulis sp., assembly GCA_964540785.1. GTDB lineage: Bacteria > Pseudomonadota > Alphaproteobacteria > Caulobacterales > Aquidulcibacteraceae > Vitreimonas. The sequence continues at coordinate 23,698 of CAZIOD010000032.1, read as the reverse complement.
GAGTTACGAATGGGCGCGCATGAGCGAGCCGGAGCAGCTCGTGCCTGCTTTTGCATTTTCGTTCGCCGGTTCGCTCGGCGCGGTGATGTTTTCCAGCTGGCTGCGGCTCGATTATGCATTGTTGTGGTTGCTGGCGTGCGCCTTGCTCTCCGCGACGCGGCGCCGTTCGCTGATCGGCGTCTTGGAGACCGCTGGCGGCGCCGTTTATATCGGGCTTCCCGCAGCCGTATTCTTGTGGTTGCGCACGCGCGGCGCGGAAGGGCTCGAAACCGTGCTGGCGCTGTTCGCGATCATCTGGTCGGCGGACAGCTTTGCGTATTTCGGCGGCAAACTGATCGGCGGTCCCAAAGTCGCCGAGGGCCTCTCGCCGAAAAAGACCTGGTCCGGCATCGTCGTCGGCGTCATCGCAGGCGCGGCCGCCGGCTGGGGCTGCGGCACTCTGTTCCAGGCGCCGGCCGAGCTGCGCGTGGCATGGTTGGGCATTGGCGCGCTGATCGCGTTTACTGGCCTTATGGGCGACTTGATCGAATCTTTTCTGAAGCGTCGGTTCGGAGTGAAGGACGCAAGCAGGCTGATCCCCGGCCACGGCGGGGTGCTCGATCGCATCGACGGGCTGATGGCGGCGACGCTGCTGGCAGGGGCGGCGTTCGCGTCCGGCGCAGATCTCGCGCCGCTATTCGGAGAAGGATTGTGAGCGCCGCCGGCCGCAGCATTTCCATCCTTGGCGTGACCGGTTCGATCGGCCAGTCGACAGTCGAAGTGATCGAGCAATTGCGTGGGCAAGGCATGCATCTGCCTGTGCAGGCGATTACGGCAGGGCGGAACATCGCTGGCCTTGCAGACGCGTGCCGGCGGCTCCAGCCCAGCTACGCCGCGATAGCTGAGCCTGACCTGCTTGCGCCGGCGCGGGACGCCCTCGCCGGAATGGACGTGGAGGTAGGGGCAGGACCTGCCGGCCTCGTCGAAGCGGCCAGCCGTCCGGCGGACTGGGTCATGTCGGCCATCGTCGGCGCCGCGGGGCTTGAACCCACCATAGCCGCGATTCAGCGGGGCGCTCTGCTGGCGTTGGCCAATAAGGAATGCCTCGTGTGCGCCGGACCAGTCGTCATCGAGGCGGCGCGCCGCCATGACGCCACGCTGCTGCCGGTCGATTCCGAGCACAACGCCATCTTCCAGGTTCTGACGCATCCGTCCCGGGTGGACAGGCTGACCCTGACGGCGTCGGGGGGGCCGTTCCGGACTTGGACCGGCGAGGCGATGGCCGCGGCACGGCCCGACCAGGCCTGCGCCCACCCCAACTGGTCTATGGGCGCCAAGATCTCAGTCGACAGCGCCACGCTAATGAACAAGGGCCTGGAACTGATCGAGGCGTCCTATCTGTTCGAAACCCCCGAAGATCGGATTGAGGTGCTGATTCACCCCCAATCGATCATCCACAGCCTGGTTCATTACTGTGACGGCTCGGTCCTGGCGCAGCTCTCCGCCCCGGACATGCGCACGCCGATCGCCTATGCCCTGGCCTGGCCGGATCGGGCGCCGGTCGCCACGCCCAGGCTGGACCTCGCGGCGACCGCCGCCCTCGATTTCGAGGCCCCAGACCTGGGCCGCTTCCCGGCCCTGGGCCTGGCCCGGGCCGCTCTGCGGGCCGGGCCGGGCAGGGCGGCTGCCCTTAACGCGGCCAACGAGATCGCCGTAGGGGCGTTTCTTGCCGGGCGCATTCGGTTTCTCGACATTTGCCGCATAGTCGAGGAGGTTCTGTCAGTTCTGGAGGGGAGCGAAGCAGAACTTATCGCAAAAACGCCAACTTCCTTGGCTGAGGTGGCGGCGGTGGATCAGGCCGCGCGGCGCGCGGCGCAGCGCATTGCGGGAAGTCTGGCGGCAGCTTAAGGCTGGCGGGCGCTCCAAACGAAAATTAAGGCGCGGAAGGAAGCGTTCGAATGCCCGACTTGCTGCAGAGCATCCAAGGCCTGCTGATCTATGCGGCCTCGTTCGTGGTGGTGCTCAGCGTTGTCGTTTTCGTACACGAGTTCGGTCACTTCCAGGTGGCGCGCTGGCGCAAGGTCGCGATCGACACTTTTTCGATTGGTTTCGGCAAGACCCTGATCGGCTGGCGCGACCGTCAAGGCGTCCAATGGAAAGTGGGCGCTCTGCCCCTCGGCGGATACGTGAAATTCGCCGACGACGCAGACGCCATGTCGACCGGCCCGCGCGAGCAATTGGACGATCCGGCCACGCGCGAAGAAGCGCGCCGCAAAGGTCTCTTTCACGCACAATCCCTGCTCACGCGCACGCTTGTGGTCGGCGCCGGTCCGTTCGCGAATTTCATCTTCGCCATCGTAGCGTTCGCCCTGGTCGCTCTGATCGCCGGGCGCGACACCACCGACCCGGCGGCCATTCCAGCGCGCATTGCGACAGTCGCACCCAATAGCGCAGCGGCGGCTGCGGGAATCCAGCCCGGGGACGTAATTGTCAGCGCCGGCGGCGTCGCCATTGCGAACTTCACGGACCTGCAGACGCAGGTCGCAACATCGGGGGGACGAGAGCTGCCCGTTGAGCTGCAACGCGGCGAGCAGACGATTGCTTTGACGGTAACGCCCGCCGAGATGCAAGGGCGCGGCGTGCTCGGCGTTTCAGGGCCGTTGTTGCTGCCTTCGGAACGGCGCGTTGAGAGATATGGCCCGTTGCAAGCGCTCGGCGTCGGCGCCGCCAACACGTGGGGCATCATTGCGCAGACCGGCGCCTATATCGGGGCGATATTCGCAGGTCGTGAATCGGGCGATCAGATCGCCGGCCCGCTCGGCATCATCAATGTGTCCGGCCAAGTCGCCACGTCCGCACTGACAGGACCGGCCGGCGGCGACACTTTAGCAGGCCGCCTTGGGGTGCTGGGCCTTGCACTTCTTAGTCTGGCCGCAGTTTTGTCAGTTGCTGTCGGTTTCGTGAATCTGCTGCCAATTCCGATTCTCGATGGGGGCCATCTGCTGTTCTATGCGATCGAGGCGGCGCGCGGTGGCAAGCCTTTGCCGCCGGCAGCGCAAGAATGGGCGTATCGGGCAGGATTCGCGGTGATGGCGAGTTTGTTCCTGTTCGCCACCTGGAATGACATCTCGCGGCTCCTTCCGGGGTCGTAGCAACGGCGCCTCGTCCTTGTCTTTCACGGCGAGATGGGGTCTTAAAACCGCGGCGCTGGGGAGCGCCGCCACGTCGAGGGCTTAATGAACCGGGTTCTGCGGGATGTAGTGGTGAGCGCCGTCAGCGCCGTCGCCACGGTGGGCGCCGGGGGGGCGCTCTGGGCGGGCGCCTCCGATGCGTATGCTCAGGAAAACGAAACGCCCGCGCCGCAAGCGCAGCCTGCCGGCATGGCGATCAGCCGCATCGTCGTGGAAGGCAATCAGCGGATCGAGCCGGCCACCATCACCTCCTACATGCTGGTGCGCCCCGGCGACACGTTTGACGCCGAACGCATCGACCTTTCGTTGAAGACGTTGTTTGCGACAGGATTGTTCGCGGACGTGCAGATCGAACAGCGCGGTTCGGACCTTGTTGTGGCGGTGATCGAAAACCCGATCATCAACCGCGTGATTTTTGAGGGCTTGCGCACGCTCGACGAAGACGACCTCGAAGAAGAGGTGCAGGCGCGCCCGCGTTCGGTGTTCACAGCCGCGCGCGCCCAGGCCGACGTCCAACGCATTATCGAAGTCTACCGCCGCGCCGGCCGATTCGCGGCGCAGGTCACCCCCCAGGTTCGCGAACTCGATCAGAACCGTGTCGATCTCATTTTCGAAGTCGATGAAGGTCCGGTCACCGGGGTGCGCGACATCAACTTCATCGGCAACCAGGAATATTCCGACCGCACGCTGAAGGACGCCATCGTGACGTCCGAATCCAGCTGGTGGAATTTCTTCAGCAGCAACGACAATTACGACCCCGACCGCCTGGAATACGACCGCGAGCAACTGCGGCAGTTTTATAACAACCGCGGCTACGCGGATTTCCGCGTCGTATCGGCGGTGGCCGAACTGACCCCGGACCAGCGCGACTTCTTCATCACGTTCACTGTGGAAGAAGGCATCCGCTACGAGTTCGGCGAAATTCGCGTGCAGACCGAACTCAATCGATTGTCGGAGCAGCTGCTGCTGGGCGCGGTCCCGATCCGCCGCGGCACGGTATTCCGCGGCGACCTGATCGAGGATTCGATCGATGCGATGACCTACGTGGCCGGCACCGTCGGCTACGCCAACGTCGTCATAACCCCGAATGTCGAGCGTGACCGCGAGAATCGCGTCGTTAACATCACCTTCGAAGTGAACGAAGGCCCGCGCGTCTTCATCGAACGTATCGATATTGTCGGCAACACCCGCACGGTCGATCGTGTGATCCGCCGCGAGATGCGCGTCAGCGAAGGCGACGCCTTCAACCGCGTGCTGCTTGATCGGTCGCGCCAGCAAATTCGGGCGCTCGGCTATTTCGAAACCGTCGAAGTCACCGAGAGCGACGGCTCCCAGCCGGACCGCTCGGTGGTCACGGTCGCGGTCTCGGAGCAATCGACCGGCGAGTTGGCGTTCGCGGCGGGCTATTCGTCCAGCGAAAATTTCCTCTTCGACGCCTCGATCACGGAGCGCAACCTGCGTGGCCGCGGCCAGTTTCTGCGCTTGCGCGCGTCCATGAGCTCGCAGCGCCAGCAAGTGGATCTGCGCTTCACCGAGCCGCGCTTCATGGGCCGGCAATTGTCGGCCGGTTTCGACCTTTATTCGTTGCGCACCGACTTCCTCAGCCAATCCTCGTTCGAAAACCAGTCGACCGGCTTCGGCTTACGCCTCGGTTTCCCGATCGCCGAACGCACCAGCCTGGGTCTCACTTTCTCGCTGATCCAGGACGAGACTGAGATCGCCAACAATTTCGTCGATCACGACAGCAATATAGCGACGCCGCCGATCAATCAGTGCGATCCGCTCAACCCGGCGCGGCCGCTGCTGTGCGATCAGGAAGGCACATTCCTCACCTCGGTGCTGGGCTACACAGTGAACTGGGATCGGCGCAACGATCCGATCTTCGCAACGCGCGGCTTCGATCTCTCGTTCAGCCAGGACGTTGCGGGTCTTGGCGGCGAAGTGAACTATCTCCGCTCCGAGGTGGAAGGCGGGCTCTATTACGGCTTGCCGTGGCAGGGCTGGCGCCTCGCCGGCCGGCTTAGCGCGGGCTACATCTTCGGCTGGGGCGGAGACGACGTGCGCATCAATGACCGCTTTTTCAAAGGCGGCTCCTCGTTCCGCGGTTTCGACGTCGCCGGCATCGGCCCGCGTCAGCTGCTCGTCGACGACATCAGCGGCGAGGTCGTACAAGTGGGCGATGCGATCGGCGGCAACGCCTATGCAATCGGCTCGATACAATTGGATGTGCCGCTGCCGCTGCCGGAATCTTACGGCGTGGGCGCGGCGCTGTTCACCGAGTTCGGCACGCTGGGGATTGTGGATTCAGCGAGCCGGCAAACCGTCGACGTTCCGGGCGTCAACCGGATCGTCGTCGAAGATGAGGCCTCGCTAAGGGCCGTGGCTGGGGTGTCTGTTTTCTGGGATTCGCCGTTCGGCCCAGTGCAGTTCGATTTCTCGCAGCCCCTCGCTTACGAGGATTACGATCGGCTTGAAGAGTTCCGGTTCTCGACTCGGACACGTTTCTAAGGAGAAGGCGCGAAATGCGTTTCATGAGTACAATGTGCGCGGTCGCTGTCGCAGCGGCCGCGATTGCGGCGACGCCCGACGCGCTCGCGCAGCGTCGCGGCCAGGCCGCCAGCGTCGTGGTGGTCGATTATCAGCGCGTGCTGTCGGAAACGGCGCTCGGGCGCGACCTGGCTGCCAAGCTCAACCAAATCCGCACGCAGATCGGCGCAGAAGCGCAGGCGCTGCAACCGGAAGCGGAGAGCGTGGAGCAGGAGGCCCGCCGGCTGCAGCAATCGCTGCGCAACCTCAACCAGCAGCAGCTTGCCAACAACGCCGAAGTGCAGGCCCTGGCCCAGCGCCAGCAACAGCTCAATGCGCGCGCCGCATCGTTGCAAGGCGATTTCGAGTGTACGCAGCTGATCGCGCTGCGCGATGTGCGCAACCAGGTGATGCCCATCGTGCGCGCTGTCATGGAACAGCGCAGCGCCGGGCTTGTGCTGGATTCCAGCCAGGCCCTGGAAGTGACGGACAGCTACGACATCACCGCCACGGTGATCCAGCAGCTCGACCAGAACGCCGCGACCCGTACGGCCAATGTGACGCGTCACCCGGTCGCGCAGTGCCAGCCGCAACAGCCGGCGGCCGGCCAGTAAGGACGGTGACACGGGGCCGAGACGGCGCCAGCATGGTTGGCGCATGATCGATCCCCGGTTCTACGAAGCGCTCGGACCCGTAACGGTCCGGGCGCTTGCACCGTCCGCAGAGATTGGCGGCGACCCCGAGACGCTCGTCACGAGCGCCGCACCCTCGGACCGGGCCGGCCCCGGTGATCTTTGCTATTACGACGCTAAGCGCGGAAAGCCGCTGGAGAGCGCGCCAGCTGCCTGCGTGATCCCAACGGGGATGGCGCACCTTGCGCCCAAGGCCAAGGCGCTCATCCTCGCCGACAATGCGCGCGCGGTCTTTTCCCGCCTCGTGCTCTCGCTCGTGCAGCCGCGTGCGTTCGCCCCGAAAGAGTCAATTGCCGCTTCCGCGCGGCTTGAAGATGGCGTGCGTCTAGGCTCCGGGGTGGTTATCGGGCCTGACGCGCAGATCGGCGCCGGCGCGGAGATCGGCCCCAACACGGTGATCGGTCCCGGCGTGGCTATCGGACGGCGCACCCGCATCGGCGCGGGCGCGTCGATTTCATTCGCCCTGATCGGAGATGACGTCAGCATTCTCGCCGGCGCGGTGATCGGCGAACAGGGTTTCGGCGTAGCAGGCGATGCATCGGGACCGATCGACGTGCCTCATCTCGGACGCGTCGTGATCCAGGACCGCGTCACCATCGGCGCCAATTCCTGCGTCGATCGCGGGGTTTTCGACGACACGGTGATCGGCGAGGGCGCCAAGATCGATAATCTCTGCCATGTCGCCCACAACTGCACCATCGGCCGCGGCGTGCTGATCGCCGCGTTCGGCGGCATCTCCGGCTCCACCCGGCTGGGCGACGGGGTCACCCTTGGCGGGCGCGTCGGCATCGCCGATCATCGCACCATCGGCGCCGGGGCGACGCTTGCAGGGGGGGCGGCCGTGTTCCAAGACGTGCCCCCAGGTGAAGTCTGGAGCGGCTATCCGGCAAAGCCGTTACGGAAATGGCTGCGCGAAGCGGCTTGGCTCAGCCGCAAAGCGTCAGGGGCGCGCAATGAAGGCGAATGATCTAACCGAACAGAAGAACACTACGGACAACGTCATCGAGATCGCCGAAGTGCTGCGGCGACTGCCGCATCGTTATCCATTCCTGCTGGTGGACCGCGCGATCGAGTATGTCCCCAACCAGTCCATTCGCGGCATAAAGAACGTCACCATCAACGAGCCGTTCTTCCCGGGGCATTTCCCCGGCGCACCGGTGATGCCCGGCGTTTTGCAGATCGAGGCCTTGGCGCAAACGGGCGCGCTCCTCATGTCCAAGACGCTGGAAGCCGACATCACCAAGCACCTGATCCTCTTCATGTCCGTGGAAAGCGCACGCTTCAAACGCCCGGTCATGCCGGGCGACGTGATGGAAATGCCGGTGGAAGTGCTTTTTCAACGCCGGAACATCTTCAAATTCCGCGGCCGCGTCGAAGTGAACGGGGAACTGGCGACCGATTGCGAGTTCGCCGCGATGAAGGCGGATCGCCCCAAGGACGGGCAATGAGCGCAAAGATTCATAGCACCGCCGTCGTCGACAGGAGCGTTGAACTCGGCGCGGACGTAGAGATCGGTCCAAGCTGCGTAATCGGCCCCAATGTCAGCATCGGGGAGGGCACGCGCCTCATCGCGCATGTCTTCATCGAGAGCCACACCGAGATCGGCAAGAACAATACGGTATTTCCCTTCGCCGTGCTCGGCGGCACGCCGCAGGACCTTTCCTACAAGGGCGAGCCGACAAAGCTGGTTATCGGCAATGACAACGTCATTCGCGAACACGCTACGCTGCACCGCGGCACAGTGCGCGGCCGTTCTCTCACGCGGATCGGAAACGATTGCCTCATCATGGGCAATTGTCACGTCGCGCACGATTGCATCGTCGGCGACAACGTAATCATGGCCCAGACCGCCACTATAGGCGGCCATGTGCAGGTGGGCGATTACGCTTTCCTTGGCGGCCTGGCCGGCGTGCATCAGCATGGGCGCGTCGGACGCTACGCCTTCGTCGGCGCCTCGGCGCTGATGACCACGGACCTCATTCCGTTCGGCTCGGCCATCGGTAATCACGCTCATCTCGGCGGGCTCAATGTTGTCGGCCTGAAACGCCGCGGCTTCACGCGCGAGCAGATCCACGATCTGCGCGCCGCGTATCGTCTGCTCTTCGCCGAGGAAGGCACGTTCCAGGAGCGGATCGAGGATTGCGTGGAGGCTTACGCCGGCAATCCGCACGTGATGGAGATTGTCGATTTCATCCGCGCCGATGCAGCGCGTCCGCTTTGCATGCCCCGGGATTGAGAATGAAGGGGTGGCGCAAACTCGGCGTCATCGCTGGCGGCGGCGAGCTTCCCGTGGTCCTTGCCGAACATTGTGCGGCGATCGATGCGCCTTACTTCGTGGCGCGCGTGTCGCCGTACGCCGATGCCGCGCTCGAAAAACATCCCGGAACCACGACCGGCCTCGGCGCCATGGGCGCCCGCATCGAAGCCATGCGCAGCGCGGGCTGCGACGCTGTCGTGTTGTTGGGTCAGGTGCCCCGTCCCAATTTCGCGGCCCTTGAGCTGGACGACGGCGCGCGCGCCATGCTCCCAGCGCTTATGGCCGCCGCGCCACAAGGCGATGACGCCTTGCTGCGTGCGCTGCTCGCCGAACACGAGCGCGCAGGCTTTCGTGTGCTCGGCGCTGATGAGGTTATGGCCGACCTCCTCGCCCCGGCGGGGACGTGGGGCGCGCTCGCGCCAGACGAGGCGCAGAGGAAAGATATCCGTCTCGGGGCGAGGGCTGCCGCCGCCATTGGCGTTTTCGATATCGGCCAGGGCGTGGTCACGGCGAACGGTCTGGTGCTCGCAGTGGAGGCGCAGGAAGGCACCGACGCAATGCTGCGCCGTGTGGCGGAACTGGCGCCGGCGGTGCGCGGTGCACAAGACGCGCGCCTTGGCGTACTGGTGAAACGTCCAAAGCCCATTCAAGAGCGGCGCATCGACCTGCCCGTCATTGGCGTGCGCACCATCGCTGGCGCCGCCGCCGTGGGACTGGCCGGAGTCGCCGTCGAAGCCGGCGGCGCTCTGGCCGTGCGCCGCGCCGATATCATCGCAGCCGCAGATCGGGCGGGCCTGTTTGTTTACGGCTTCCGCAGCGACGAGGTGGACGCCGTTTGAGCGGGCGCATTTTTCTCGTCGCGGCGGAATCTTCGGGCGATGCGCTCGGCGCCGACCTCGCGCGCGCGCTGAAGGAGATCGATCCGTCGCTTGACGTGATCGGCGTCGGCGGCACGCTGATGGCGGAGGAGGGGATCGAAAGCCGCGCCGACACCTCCGGCCTCGCCGTGCTCGGCTTCGTCGAAGGTTTGTTGGCGTATAGCAAGGTGAAACGCGCTGTTGCGGCCACCGTCAAAGCGATACTGGACTCTAAGCCCGATGTCGTCGTGCTGATCGATTCCTGGGGCTTTACGCTGCGCGTGGCGCAAGGCGTGCGCGCCGCGGCGCCCGACATCAAACTCGTCAAGTACATTGGGCCGCAAGTCTGGGCGACGCGTCCGGAACGAGCGAAGACGCTCGCGGCGGTCGTCGATCACCTCATTTGTATCCATGATTTCGAAACGCCGTACTATGAACCGTATGGCCTTGCCTGCACCGTTGCCGGCCATCCCGCGCTCGGGAGGTTCAAGCCAGGCGACGGGCCGGCGCTTAAAGCGCGCCAAGGCTTCAAGCCCAAAGACCGCGTCGTCCTGGTGTTGCCCGGCAGCCGTGCGGCCGAAGTGCGCCGCCTTGGCCCTACGCTTTGGCGCGCCGCCGAAGCGCTTGAGCGCGAGCGGAAAGATGTGCGCTTACTCGTCGTCGCCGCCCGATCGGTGCGCCAGGCTGTCGTGGCACAGGCGCCCCCGGTGGCGCGCATCGTCGATGAGCGCCAAAAGGAGGACGCTTTCGCTGCAGCGACTGTTGCTTTGGCGGCGTCAGGCACGGTGACGACTGAAGTGGCTTTGCAGGGCGCGCCGGTTATCGTCGGCTACAAGCTCAATTGGCTCACCTGGGCGATGGCGCGCGTGGTGTTCCGCGGCAAGTACGTGACGCTGATGAATGTCGCCGCCGACGCCGAGATCGTGCCGGAATACCTGCAGACCAGGTTTACGCCTGAAAACCTCATCGCCGCGGCGGCGCCGCTTCTGGACGATGAGGATATGCGCGAGGAGCAAGTGCGGCGTCAGGACGACGCGCTCGCAAAGATGGGCCGCGGCGGGCGTCCCGCCGCTGAAATCGCAGCGGAAGCCGTGCTCCGAGTTATGCGGCAGGCGTAAATTGGGACCGCGGTCCGATCCTGCTTAATGCTTCTTGCCTCTATTTCCGGTTAGCTACCGCGACGTAATCGCGTTGCGGCGGTCCTGTATAGACTTGCCGCGGCCGGCCGATCTTCTGGCTCGGGTCCTCCATCATTTCCGTCCATTGTGCGATCCAGCCCACCGTGCGCGCCAGCGCGAACAGCACCGTGAACATGGAGGACGGAAATCCCATCGCGCGGAGCGTGATGCCGGAATAGAAGTCGATGTTCGGGTAGAGTTTGCGCGACACGAAATATTCGTCGTTGAGCGCGATTTTCTCCAGTTCCATCGCCACTTTGAGCAATGGGTTCTCTTCCGCGCCGACTTCTTTCAACACGAGGTGACAGAGCTTCTGCATGGCTTTGGCGCGCGGATCGTAGCTCTTGTAGACGCGATGGCCGAAGCCCATGAGACGCACGTCGTCGTTCGGGTCTTTCACCCTCCGGATGAACTCGGGAATGTTCTCGGGCCTGCCGATCGATTCCAGCATGTTGAGCGCCGCCTCGTTTGCGCCGCCGTGCGCTGGACCCCAGAGGCAGGCAATGCCGGATGAAATGCAGGCGAACGGATTGGCCCCCGACGAACCGGCTAGGCGCACCGTGGAGGTTGATGCGTTCTGCTCGTGGTCGGCGTGCAGGATGAAGAACACGTCCATCGCCCGCGCCATCACCGGGTTGACCACGTAATCTTCGGCCGGCACGGCAAAACACATGCGCAGGAAATTCGAAGCGTAATCGAGCTCATTACGCGGGCTGACGAACGGTTGCCCCACCGCATACTTGAACGCACGCGCGGCGATCGTCGGCATTTTGGCAATCAGCCGGTGGCTCGCCACCATGCGCTGGTGCGGATCGCTGATGTCGGTCGAGTCGTGGTAGAACGCCGCCAGTGCGCCGACCGTCCCGACCATGATCGCCATCGGATGTGCGTCGCGCCGGAAGCCTTCGAAGAAGCGATCGATCTGCGCGTGCAGCATCGTATGGTAGGTGATGGTGCGGTCGAAATCGCGGAGCTGCTTTTCGTTCGGCAGGTCTCCATGCAGAAGCAGATAGCAGACTTCGATGAAGCTCGACTTCTCCGCGAGCTGATCGATCGGGTAACCGCGGTAGAGCAGCACGCCTTCATCGCCGTCGATATAGGTGATCTGGCTCTCGCAGCTTGCTGTGGAGGTGTAGCCGGGATCGTAGGTAAAGACCTTGCCGTCGCTATAGAGCTTGCGAATGTCGACGACGTCGGGGCCGACGGAGCCGCCATAGACCGGAAGTTCAAGCTGCTGGTTATTCACCGTGAGCGTGGCTGAAGGTTTCTTGGTGAGTTTGCTGTCCATGCTCACGTCCTCAAATCTGATCGGCGATGCGCGCCAGCGCTTCTTCTCGACCCAACAATTCCAATGTCTGCCCGAGATCGGGCGACGGCGAACCTCCGGTGAGCGCCGCGCGCAAACCGGGGCCAATCTGGCCCAATCCGACGCCCTCTTGGGTTGCGAAGTCCTTCAGCACGGCGGAGAGGTCTGCGTGCTCCCATCGAGGTGCGGCGGAGAGCCGTTCGCGCAGGCGCGCGAGGCGCTGCCTGACATCGCCTTTCAGCAGCGATTTTGTTGCAGGGTCAAGCTCAAGCGGCCTGTTTGCGAGCAGGAAGCGGGCTTGATCGGCCAGCTCGCGCAGCGTCTTCGCTCGCTTTTTCAATACGGGAATGGCGCGCGCGAGCACGCCGCGGGCCGTCGCCGCGGCATCTCGGCCGTGCGCGGCAAGCTGCGCCAACAGCAGATCCAGCAGACGCGAATCCTCGGCGCGCGCCATGAAGTGCGCGTTCACCGAATCGAGCTTCTTGAAATCGAGCCGTGAGGGCGCCTTGCCGATCTGATCGATCTCGAACAACGGGACCGCCTCTTCTTTGGAGAGGATATCGTCGTGCCCCGGACTCCAGCCGAGCCGCATCAGGTACGCATTCATGGCCTCGGGCAAATACCCCATGTCGCGCCACTCATGCACCGCTTGCGCGCCGTGACGTTTGGAAAGCTTCTTTCCGTCTTCCCCGTGAATGAGCGGCACGTGCGCGAAACGCGGCGTCGCCCAATCGAGCGCGCGGTAGATCGCAATCTGCCGCGCCGCATTGGTCAAGTGGTCATCGCCGCGGATCACGTGCGTTACGCCCATGTCGTGATCGTCGACTACGACGGATAACATGTACGTAGGCGTGCCGTCGGCGCGCAGCAGGACGAGATCGTCAATGTCGCGCGCTTTGATGCGTACCTGGCCCTGGATCAGGTCGTCATTGACGACCTCGCCGTCGTCTGGCGCGCGCACGCGCACCACGTACGGCGCACCTGTCGAAGGCGCCGCTTTGCCGTCCCGGTAGGGCGAACGAAGCGCCCGCCCTTCAGCGTGCGCGGCCGCGCGCGCTTGTTCGACCTCCTCCGCGGTCAGAAAGCAGCGGAACGCCGTACCACGCGCGATCATCGCTTCGGCCGCTTCGCGATGCCGCGCCGCGCGCGCAGACTGATAGGTGATCTCGCCGTCGTGCTCGAGATCGAGCCAGGACAGCCCATCGATAATGGCCTCGATCGCGTCCGGCGTTGAGCGGGCGCGATCGGTGTCTTCGATCCGCAGCAGGTATTTGCCGCCCATGCGGCGGGCGAAGAGCCAATTGAAGAGCGCAGTGCGCGCGCCTCCGATATGGAGATAGCCTGTGGGCGAGGGGGCGAAGCGCGTGACGACGCTCATAGCGGGAAAGGGCGGACTCGGGTCAAGGCGTGCGCCTGTTAGCACACGCAGCATGATTTCTCCTAGCCGGGCCCTGTTTGGGGCCCTGGCGCTGCAGCGCGACCGCTGGATCCTTTGGTTGCCGCCCGCGATGATCGGCGGTGCGGCAGCTTGGCTCGCCGCGCCGACAGAGCCGCCGTGGTGGCTTGGCCCGGCCTTGCTGCTCTTGGGAACCATGGCGGCCGTTGCGCTTGGCCGGAGCGCGCGTGACGATGTCTTGGCCGTGTTGCGGCGCATCCTTGCCGGCGCCTGCGCACTTCTCGCCGCCGTCGGCGCCGGCGTTGGGGCCGCGCACTTGCGCGGGCTCAGCGTGGCGCAAGCGCCGTACACCGGTAAAGACCAGCCCGTACGCATAGAGGGCTGGGTCATCGCAAATGACGCCAGCGACAGCGGTCCGCGCCTGCGCCTGCTGGTGCGCGCGATTGAAGGCGTCGAGGCGCCGCCGCGTTATGTGCGCGTCTCGGTGCGCGAAGCGGGCCTGCTGACCGCCGGCCGCGCCGCCATCTGCCGCGGCGTCTTGGGCCCTCCGTCGGGGCCCATGGCGCCCGGCGCCTACGATTTCGCGCGCCGGGCCTATTTCGAACGGCTCGGCGCAACCGGCTTCGCCTTCGGCCGTTGCCGGCCGGCCGCGTTCGAGCCGCCGCCATCCTGGTTGGATCGCCAGCGTCTGCGGCTCGCCGCCATGCGCGCCGATCTCTCCGCCGTCATTCAAAACGCTGCGCCCGGCCGCGGCGGCGCCATCGCTGCGGCGCTGGTGACGGGCGATCGATCCTCCATCGATGCGGCGACAAACGAGTCGCTGCGCGATTCCGGACTGGGACACTTGCTCTCCGTGTCGGGCATTCATATGGGCGTCGTCGGCGGGCTGGTGTTTGCCTCCATGTTATGGACGCTGTCGCTGATCGGCCCGATCGCGCTGCGCTTTCCGGTCAAGAAGATCGCCGCGACGGCGGCGCTGCTGGTGCTTGCCGCCTACCTGATCGTCTCCGGCTCAAGCGTGCCGGCGCTCAGATCGTTCGTAATGGCGTGTGTGGCCTTCGGCGCCATTCTAATCGACCGACCAGCCATCTCGATGCGCGGGCTCGCGCTCGCCGCCTTCGTCGTTGTGCTGATCTTCCCGGAATCGGTGCTCGAACCGGGCTTTCAGATGTCGTTCGCCGCAACCATGGCCCTGGTCGCGCTCTTTGAAATGATGAAGCGCGCCCCGCACGAGCCGGCCTTGCCGACGCCGGGGCCGTTAATCGGCGCGCTCAACGCAAGCGCGCGCGGCATCGGGGGGGTGTTGCTCATTTCACTCGTCGCCGGGCTCGCGACCGACCCGTTCGCGCTTTATCACTTTCAGCGTTTCGCCATCTATTCCCTGCCGGCGAACCTGATCGCCGCGCCGATCATGTCGTTTCTGGTTGCGCCCGCCGCGGGCGTGGCTGCGGTGCTTGCGCCCTTCGGACTGGCCGATCCCGCCCTTGAAGTGATGGCGAGCGCGCTCGACCTGATCGCTGCAGTGGGCCAAACCTTCGGCGAACGTCCCGAAGCGGTGCGGGCGCTGCCGCGGCCGAGTGACCTGGCTTTTCTGCTATGCGTTTTGGCGCTCTTGTGGGCCGCGCTTTGGCGCGGCGCTCTGCGCTGGGCGGCGCTGCCGATCTTCGTTACGAGCCTGGCGTTCTACGCCTCGACGCCGCGACCCGTCCTCGCTTTGGATGCAGACTTACGCGCGCTCTACGCGCGCGACGAGGTCACGGGGCGCTGGCTGTTGATCCCCGGCGGCGGGCGTTCCACCTATGCGCGCGATCGCCTCGGCGCGATGCTGGGCATCGCCCCGCCGCGGATCGGACGGCTGGCGCCGCCAGAGGGCTGCTCGGAGGCCTTGTGCGCCTGGCGCAGCGCGGCGCGCGAATTCCGCTTCGTACGCACGGAGCAGGGGCTGGCGCGCGCCTGTGTCGCCGGCGCCGTCGTTATCACACGCCTCAACGCGCCGCCGGACTATGCGCAGCGCTGCGCCCTTGAGGCGCTAATCGATGCAAAAGATCTCGCCGCATTCGGCGGCGCAGCGCTCTTCGCCGAAGGCGACGCTTTACGCATCGAACGGGCGATGCCGGCGCATGTCGAGCGCCCTTGGACCGTGCGCGGCGCGGCGGATCACGAATAGCGGCGCACAAGCGCGACCATCTTGCCCTGAACACGCACGCGGTCAGGCCCGAAGATACGCGTTTCATAGTTCGGATTTGCCGCTTCGAGCGCGACCGAATTGCCGCGCTTGCGCAAACGCTTCAGCGTCGCTTCCTCAGAGTCGATCAGCGCCACCACGATATCGCCGCTGTCGGCGGTTTCGGTCCGCTTCAGGATGACGACATCGCCATCGAGGATGCCGGCTTGGATCATCGAGTCGCCTTTGACCTCGAGCGCAAAGTGATCGCCCGAACCCAGCAATTCTTCGGGCGGGGTGATGCGGCCAATTTCGTTCTGCAACGCTTCAATCGGCACGCCGGCCGCGATCTGTCCGATGATGGGCACGCCGCCATTGCCTGGCCGGCTTTGACCCACCACGCTGGGACGAAACGCCGACCGGCCTCTAGGCGGCGCCGCGGGCGCGGCGCTGTCGGGCAGCTTCAGAACTTCAAGCGCACGCGCGCGATGCGGCAGCCGGCGCAGGAAGCCGCGCTCTTCCAGCGCCGTGATGAGCCGGTGAATGCCCGATTTGGACGCCAGATCGAGCGCCTCTTTCATTTCGTCGAACGAGGGCGACACGCCGCTCTCTTTGATCCGCTCATGAATGTAGAGCAGCAGTTCTTTTTGTTTCGCTGTCAGCATGACCTGGGACCAAACAGTGAACGATGCTGCGTTCTATATCCGTTCCGGCCGGTGCGTCAAGTCCAGTTGGGTTAATGGCCAAGTAATCGCCGCGTCGCCGCGCTGACATCGGCTTCGCGCATCAGGCTCTCACCTACCAGAAAGGCTTGCGCGCCCGCCCGTTGCAGGCGTTGGAGGTCGCGTGGTGTGGCGATGCCGGATTCCGAGACGAGCAGGCGGTCTTTCGGCACGCGCGGTGCGAGCCGCTCGGTGGTTGCGAGGTCCGTCTCGAAAGTCGCGAGCGAACGATTGTTCACGCCGATGAGCCCCGCATCCAGCCCAAGCGCGCGATCGAGTTCAGCTTCGTCGTGCACTTCGAGGAGCGCGTCCATGCCGAAGGCGCCGGCGACGTCGAGGAGATCGCCTGCCAGTTCGTCATCTACGGCGGCCATGATGATCAGCACGGCGTCTGCGCCCATCGCGCGGCTCTCGGCGATCTGCCATTCGTCGACCATGAAATCCTTGCGAAGCACTGGCAGCGCGCACGCTGCACGCGCGGCGATAAGATAGTTCTCATGCCCCTGGAAGCTCGGCGCGTCTGTGAGCACCGACAGGCACGCAGCGCCGCCTTCGGCATAAGCGCGCGCGAGCGCTGCGGGATCGAAGTCCGCGCGGATCAAGCCCTTCGAGGGCGATGCCTTCTTGATCTCGGCGATCAATTTCGGCTCGGCGCGGTTCTGACTCAGCGCCGCTTGAAAGCCGCGCGGCTTAGGTTGTGCGCCTGCTTCGGCATCAATCACGCTCCAGGGGCGCCGCGCCTTGCGCGCCGCGACTTCCTCGCGCTTGTAGGCAATGATGCGATCCAGGACGCTCATGGCGCGGTCCTCTTGGACCGCCGGCGTCTCGCCCGCAAAGGCTGGTTCGGTCCCGCCGTCGATACCGGCGAGGACGCCGGCGCTCCAAGAAAGGTCATGGCGCGGCCTGCGATACGGCGATCAAACTCGCCAACGCGCCACGCGCAGCGCCTGTGTCGAGTGATTGCGCGGCGATGGGCCAGGCTTCGGGAACGTCCTTGGCGCGCCCGGCCACAACCAGCGCGCCCGCGGCGTTGAGGATCACCGCCTCGCGATGGCCGGGCCGGCCAGCGCCGTTCAAGAGCGCGCGCAATTCTTCAGCGTTGTCCGCCGCCGAACTGCCGATGATATCTGGGCTGATCGGCGCATCGACGCTGGCCGTAACCTGTGTGAGCGCTCCGCCATCGAGGATCGCGACATTGTTCGCATCCCTCGACTGCGCCGAGAGTTCATCTAGCCCGCCGGCGCCGTGCACCACCCACGCCTTTTCGCAGCCGAGCTCATGCAACGCCGCCGCAACCGGCGCCAGAAAATCCGCGCTGAACACGCCGACGAGCTGATGCTTAACGCGTGCCGGATTCGAAAGCGGGCCAAGCAGATTGAAAATCGTGCGCTTGCCCAGTTCGCGCCGCGCCAGCGCGACGTGACGCATCGCGGGATGATGGTTCTGCGCAAACAGAAACGCCACGCCCGCCTCGCGTAGGCAGCGTTCAAGCGTCGGCACATCCTTGGTGAGCTTGACGCCGAGCGCCTCCAGCACATCCGCGGCGCCGGATTTCGAACTCATCGCCCGATTGCCGTGTTTGGCTACCGGCACCCCGCAGCCGGCGACCACGAACGCCACAGCCGTCGAAATGTTCAGCGTATGCGCGCCGTCGCCGCCGGTGCCGCAGACGTCGATGGCGCCGTCCGGCGCCGCGACAGGGACCATGCGCGCGCGCAGCGCCCGCGCCCCGCCGGCGATCCATCGCGGATCGCTCATCCGGGGCGTTGTCAGCACGAGGAAGCGTTTGATCTCTTCGTGCAGCGCCGCCCCGTCCATGATTTCGGCGAACGCGGCGTCGATCTCCTCGGGCGAAAGATCGGCGCGTTCCAGCTTGTCGTTGAGGTCGGCGAGGCTCATCGTAGACCTGCCGCGTCGAGAAAGTTGGCGACGATGGCGTGTCCATGTTCGGACGCAATCGACTCGGGGTGAAACTGCACGCCGAAGATTTGGCGGCTCTTATGCGAAAGCCCCATCACCTCGCCATCGGCTGCTTCGGCGTCGATATTCAGCTCATCCGGGAACGTCTCGCGCTTGACCGCAAGCGAATGGTAGCGGGTCGCTTTGAACGGGGAGGGCAGCCCGCGAAAGAGGCCGCCGCCGCGATGGGTGATGTCGCCGACCTTGCCGTGCATGATCTGCCTGGCTTGCACCACCTCGCCGCCGAACGCCTGTCCGATCGCTTGATGACCGAGGCACACGCCGAGGATTGGCGTCGCGGCCGGCGCGTCCCGCAGCAGAGCGAGACAGATTCCCGCGTCACTCGGCGTGCATGGGCCGGGCGACAGCACAATCGCGGCCGGTTTCATGTTCAGCGCTTCGCGCACGTCCAACGCGTCATTGCGCCGAACCTCCGTGCGCATGCCGAAGTCTTCGATGTAATGGACGAGGTTATAGACGAAGCTGTCGTAGTTATCGATGACAAGGATCATGACCTGCCTCACGGCGTGGGACGAACGTGCTCAAAGCGTCGTCACGCGCGCCATCGAGGAGAGCCCGGCCACAGGGTCATGGCGGCAAGCTTACCCGAAATGCGGCGACTGCATAGCCGCTTCGCTCAGGAATAGCGCCAAGCCTCCGCCGCGGCGCGGAAGAGGGCGCGGGACTTATGGAGCGTCTCCTGCAGTTCGGCTTCCGGATCGCTGTCCAGCACGACGCCGCCGCCGGCCTGCACATGCAGCATGCCGCCCTTCACGATCCCCGTGCGCAGGGCGATGCACGTGTCCATGTCGCCCCCGGCGCCGAAATAGCCGACGCCGCCGGCATAAATCCCGCGCCGGTGCGGCTCGACCTCATTGATGATTTCCATTGCCCGGACTTTTGGAGCGCCTGTCACCGTGCCGTGCGGAAATCCGGCGAGCAAAGCGTCCAGCGCAGTCAATCCGTCGCCAATCTCGCCTTCGACGTTGGATACGATATGCATCACATGGCTGTATCGTTCGATCGCAAAACTCTCGGTGACGCGCACGCGCGCTGACCCTGCGGCTCCAGAGGCGGCGAGATCGCCATCGCCGCGGCCTCGTTTCGCGACGCGGCCCAGATCGTTCCGCGCGAGATCGACCAGCATCAGGTGCTCGGCGCGCTCTTTGGGATCGGCGAGCAACTCGCGCTCGAGTCCCAGGTCTTCGGCAGGTGTCGCGCCGCGTCGACGCGTTCCCGCGATAGGGCGGATCGTTATCGTGCCGCCCCGCAAGCGGACGAGAATCTCGGGGCTGGATCCGACGACGCTGAAGTCTGCGAAATTCAGATAGTACAGAAACGGCGAAGGATTGAGCCGTCTCAAAGCGCGATAGAGCGCGAACGGCGCCTGCGAGAAGGGTGCGGAAAACCGCTGACTCGGCACGGCCTGGAAGATATCGCCGGCGCGGCAGTAATCCTTGCATTGCCGGACCAGATCCCGGTAGCGCTCCGGCGTCGTGTTGGAGCGCAGTTCGACTGACACGGAGCGCTGGCCCGGCATGCTGCCCCGGGGGGGCAGGGGCTTGTCGAGCGCGCGCAACACGCGCTCCAAGCGCACGCGGGCAGCGCCATAGGCCTGCGCTGCGCTTTGGTTCGCTCGCGCGCGGGCGGGCGTCACCAGCGTGATCTCGCTCGTTACGTTGTCAAATACGCAGATTACTGTCGGACGCACCAGCAGCGCGTCTGGTGCGCCGATCGGATCAGGCGCCTTGTCGGGGAGACGTTCGATAAGCCGCACCATGTCGTAGCCGAGATAGCCGAACAGTCCGGCCGCCATCGGCGGCAACGCGTCCGGCAGCTTCAGCGCCGAACGCACCAAGAGCTTTCGCAAGCTGTTCAGCGGCCCATCGCGTTGACCGCGAAAGGCGCTATTGTCGAAACGGCCGCGACTGATTTCGGCTCGGCCGTTCCGCACCCGCCAAACTAAATCGGGTTTCACACCGATGATCGAGTAGCGCCCGCGGAAATCGCCACCTTGCACGCTTTCGAGCAGGAAGGCCCCGGGCTTGTCCGGCCCAAGCTTCAGTAGAGCCGAGACAGGGGTGTCAAGATCGCTGACGCGGCGGATCCAGACCACGCCTGCGCCTTCGGCGTAAGCTGCTGCAAATTCGTCCGGCGGCGGCGAGAGCGCGCCAACGAATCCTGTCATTGATTTTCATCGCCCTCGGCGTTGCCGCGGGGAAACAGCTGGTTCAGCAACGTCTCATTCCGGCGGACCCGCGTATTGGCGATGATCTCGCTTTGCACGGCCAACCCAACGCTTTGGATCAAGCCCTGCTGCATTTGCCCGCGCAATTGCTCGACTATTTGCGGTTGTTCGGCCGGGTCCTGACGATTGATGCTCTCTACGTGGGCCACCAGCACCGCAGCGCCGTCGGGCGAGACGATGCTGACGACATCGCCAGGAGCGGCCGCGAAAATCTGGTTCGCAAGTGCGGCCGGCAGTTCGCGCCCTGCGGTGCGCCGATCGATAGGTTGCGATTGCGGGGGCACGACATTAAAGCGGCTCGCGCGCGCTGCTGCTGCAAAAGTCTGCCCGCCCTGCACCGCGGCTTGCACCGCCGAGGCGAGTTCGCGCATACGCCGCGCACGTTCACGGGCGATCCAGACTTCCGTCAGCTGTTCGCGCACTTCCGCGAGCGGACGCACGGTCGAGGGGGTGACACTGTCGACCGAAACAATCACGTCGGCGTCGCCCACCGGGATGAAGTCGCTGGCCTCGCCTTCCGGCGTCTGAAAGATCGTGCGCAGCAATTCTTGTTCGGAGGCGACCAAGTCCACGGGCTCGCCGCTCGGCGCGCGACCCTGTGCTTCGATAGCGGGTATCGAAACGATGCGCAGCCCATGCTGGCGCGCCGCTTCGCTGACGGAAGCCCCGCCAGCGCGCGCCTCCTCGAAACCGCTCACTGCATCGCCGAGGAGATCAGCCGCTTCATCGGCTGCAATCGCTTGTCGGAGCTGGGCGCGCAGTTCCGCCATGTCCGGCTCGGCCGCCGGGGCGACGGACTCCAGACGCACCACCACCCAAGGCGCGAGCTGTCCCTGCACCGCTCGGGCTTGCCCTGGCTGCATCGCGAACACCGCTTCCGCGACGCCGCGGTCCGGCACTTCATTGCGCGCCTGGTTTTCGCCGCGGGTAAGTTGAAGGCCGAGCGCGCTTGCCACCGCATCGGCGCTTTCGCCGCGAGCGATCCGCGCGGCAGCTTCATTCGCTTGTCGTTCGTTCTGTGCTGCAAAGCGCACATAAGTGCGTCGCTCAGGCTGGATCATCGCCGCCCGCCGCGTCTCCAATTCTTCACTGAGCCGCGCCTCCGGAACATCGACCCGCGCCGCAAAATCGTCCGGGTCGGCGATGACGAGCGTCACTGCGCGGAACTCGGGTACGCGCAGCCGGTCCTGACTCTCCTCCCAAAAAGCCTGCAATTGCGCCTCGTTGGGCTGCTGGATTTGTCCGGCGGCGGAGGCAGGCGCTTCGGCGATGCTGATGACGCGCTGCTCGGTCTCATAGACGTACGCCAGCGCGCCAAAGCTGGACGGCGCCCGCACGCCCGCCACCAGCGGCTCCATCAGCATATTGGTGGTGAGGTCGCCGCGGATATCCTCTTCGAAACCGGCTCGCGTATAGCCAAGTTGCTGCAGAAAGGCGTCGTAAGCCGTTTGATCGAACTGGCCGGTAACGGGATTGGTCACCGCGGGAATGTCGCGAATGCGCTGCGCCACCGCGGCGTCGCCGGCGCTGACACCGAGCTTCTCGGCGTATTCGTACATCGCGTACCGCGCGATCATGTTCTCAAGCAGCTGCAGGTGTATGCCGGCCTCGATGGCCTCAGCCTGGGATAGGTTGACTCCCTCGGTGCGCTGCTGGCGCAACGTCAATTGCAGCTCGCGCGTCAGCTCTGGCGCGCGAATCCCCCGATCGCCTACCTTGGCGATATGCTGCGCACCGATGCCGGTGAACACGTCCGAGACGCCCCAGATCGCGAAGGCGATGAAAATAACGAACAACAGCACGTACGCGAGCGGGCTGCGCGAAAAGGACCGCATTTGTGCGAGCATGGCGACATCCGATAAGTGTTAGACGACTTTAGAGAGCGCCCCGGACCGGGGCAAATGCAGCAAGACGCCACAACACGACGCCACAAAGGAGAGGGCATGGCCCGCAAGCCGTTGATCGCCGGAAACTGGAAAATGTATGGCCGCGCCGCAAGCCTGGCTGAGATTGCCGCCTTGGATGGCGCAATCGGTGAAGCGGGCGGACGCTTGGATATCCTCATCTGCCCGCCCGCGCCCTATCTCCCGGCGGCTGTCGAGCGTGTGCGTGGGACCAGTGTCCTCGTCGGGGCACAGGATTGCAGCGCCGTTGCCGAGGACAGCGCCCGGACGGGAGAGGTCAGCGCCGCCATGCTGGCGGATACGGGCGCCCGTTACGTCATCGTCGGCCATTCTGAGCGCCGCGCGCAGCACGGTGAGTCCGACGCCCTGGTGCGCCGTAAGGCCGAAGCGGCGATGGTTG
This sequence comes from uncultured Terricaulis sp., assembly GCA_964540785.1. Lineage (GTDB taxonomy): Bacteria > Pseudomonadota > Alphaproteobacteria > Caulobacterales > Aquidulcibacteraceae > Vitreimonas. The sequence continues at coordinate 919 of CAZIOD010000032.1, read as the reverse complement.
CTGGCCTCACGCCGATCGTGTGCGTCGGCGAGACCTTGGAGGAGCGCGCGGGCGGCCAGGCAGGCGAGGTGATTGCCGCGCAGGTCGCCCAAAGCATGCCGGGCCAGGGCGCCGATTTTGTCATCGCCTACGAGCCGGTCTGGTGCATTGGCGGCGACCGTACGCCGACCATGGAGGAAATAGCCGCCATCCATGCCGTGATCCGCCAAACCCTTGCCGAAAGGCTCGGCGGCGCCGCTGAGGGCGTGCGCATCCTTTATGGCGGCGCCGTAAACCCCAAGAACGCCGCCGAGATTTTCGGCGTCGAGGGGGTCGACGGCGCGCTGGTTGGCCGCGCTAGCCTCAAGGCGGCGGACTTTTCCGCCATAATCCTATCTCATCCGGCTGCGACGTGAGGGTGCGCTAAGCTGGGCTGGCGTTTAAGCTGAGGCTCGGTTATTGAGCGCCCTTTCGCGCGCGCCCATCTCAGGGACGCGGGCGTCGGCGCGCGGGAGACGGTTCGGGCCATGGAAGTCATCGTCCTCATCATCCATCTGCTTGTGAGCATCTGTCTTATTGGCTTGGTGCTGTTGCAGCGTTCGGAGGGCGGCGCACTGGGCATGGGCGGAGGCGGCAGCGGCTCTCTGATGAGTGGGCGCGGCGCGGCGGACGCCCTGGCGAAGATGACCTCGGTCGCCGGGGGCTTCTTCCTCGTCACGTCGCTTAGCCTGACCTTCCTCTCCGGCGCCGCGGCCTCGCCCGAGGGCAGCTCCGTCTTTGACCGGTTGCGCCAGGCGCCTGTGACCAGCACCCCGGAACCGGCCGCCCCGACGGCGCCGGCGCCGGAGAGCACGCGCCCTGACCCAACTGAAAGCAGTCTCCCAGCCGAAACCCAACTGGCCTCCGCCGCCGCGCCGGCCCCCGTGGAAGCGGCTCCCGC
>CAZIOD010000031.1:0-26016 GCA_964540785.1 uncultured Terricaulis sp. | reverse complement strand
CGCACGGCGGTTCGGCGCCGGGCGTCGACCGCATCGTCATGCTGCTCGCCGGCGTCGACAACATCCGCGAAGTCATCGTCTTCCCGTTCAATCAGCAGGCCCAGGATCTGATGATGAACGCGCCCGGCGAAGTGACGCCGAAGCAGCTGAAAGAGCTGCACATCCGCATCGTGGAGCCGCCGAAGAGCTGACGGAACGCGCAGCTCCCGGGCATCCACGCCTGGGAGCTGCACAGCAGAGGCTAATCGCGTCTCGTTAGCGTGCCTTGAGGTGCGATCGGCGCCGCAAGGGTCCCGCCAATCTGACACATGAATTCACGGCGCACGTTGGCCGGAAGCACGCCGTAATAACTGGCGGAGCGGGCGGTGAATGGCAAACTTTGCTCTTGCACCGAACCATCGGCGGCAATCGAGCGCATTGTGAACCGCGTGATCGCGGGCGGGCCAAGACCGCGGTTCTGGCTGCTCCCTTGGTCTTCGTCGACGACGCACGTGACGGTTTGCGTCTGTCCCGCTTCGCAGTTTGCGGCTTCCTCGACGCCGGCCACATGAAGCGGCCCCCACAATGTGCCGTGCGGATTGAAACAGCCGATTCCAATGACGCCGCGCGCTGTGCGTCCGCTCCGGCGAAGGCGCGTGTTCGACGCAAACGATCCGCCGTCCGCCGCCATGGTCTGCAAAATCCAGGAACGGTGTGCGAAAACGTCGGTGAAGTCAGCTTCGCCTTCGGCGCTGCTGCAGTCGGTGACCGAGGCGGTGGAAGCGACGCCGCGCACAACGGCGCGTCCGTTCTCCATGACGACAAAGCCCGAACCGCTGTCGCCTGGGCAGAGCGCCGCGTTCGCCGCTGCTGCGGTGATGGTGAAGCGCGGGGCGAAGTCGCTCTGCGGGATCGGCGCGCGAAAGATCGCAACTTGCCCGCGCGGAAGCGTTTCATTGTGATCGAAGGAAGCGGTCGTGCCGATGCGTCCGGGTACGCGCGCCGATCCCGGCAACGCCGCCGTCTGCAGACCGGTTGTCATGGGGAACGGCGAGGCGAGCTTGATGAGCGCGATGTCGTGTAGCGCGCTGTTCGGGTCGAAGTCGGGATGGAGATAGACGTGCGAATTGGCGCCGGGACCGGCGGCTTCGCGACGTCCGGATTCCACCCGCCCGGTGAACGGGTCCACGCGTTCGTAGCTGACGGCGTTCGAGCCCAGGCCTTGCGTGACGCAGTGCGCGGCGGTCAGAACCCATTGCGGATGAATGAGCGTGCCGCGGCAGCCTTGGGGCAAGGCGACGACCCAGGGGTGAAGATAGTCCGGCTCTCGTGGGCCGGCGACGACGTTCGAGGCGCCCTGACCGGAAACACGCGCCGCTTGTTCTGCGCGCGCAGGCGCGTCCATGCCTGACATGCGCCGGTCAAATTGCTGGGCGTTTGCGGACGCAGCAAGAATGGCTGCGAGCATCATGACAGTGCTGGATAAGAGTGCGCGTTTCATGGTCGTCTCCGTGGATTGGCGCACATTCATTTGAGTATGGGCCCGCACTGGCGTCAGTGCCCACTGTCACGGCCGGCGAGGGCTGCACGCTGGAGCTTGCGGGCGCATTCGCGGCGCCGGCGAAGAGCTAAGCGGAGGGGTCCGCCGGCAGATAGCTCACCAGCAGCTTCAAATAGAACAGCGGCAGGAACCATTCGAGCCCGGACGGCTGGGGCCAGGCATGGAGGCAGAGCGCCAGTACGCCCGCAAATGCGGAAAGCGCGACGGCGCGCTGGAGGTAGCGCGGCGTCGCCAGGATCAACGCCGCGGCCACGATCAGATAGAGCGCTGCGCCAGCCAGCCACAGCACGTCGCGGCCGGCGAACAAGAGCCATACGACAATCAGATGTGCGCCATGCGCCAACACGAACGTCATGTGATGGCGCGCTGTGCGGCCTTCGCGGTGATACCAGCGCCGCGCGCTCGCCGTCGCGTTGGTGACGACGCCGCCCATCACATCGAAGGCGAGCAGAACCGCCACGGCGTAGTGCAGCCACGACCATGACGGGACGCCAACCCACCTGGCGTAGAGGAACGCGCCGACCGCCGCCGCCGCAGCGACGCCGAACTGAAGCGCGATCTCGGCGGGACTTGCGCCGGGGCCAATGAAGCGGTCGAGCGCGCCGGCCAGACCGGCGCGCGGCTGAGGCGTCGATTCCGGCTGCATCCGCGTCAACGCAATTAAGCCCCGCCCGATCCTATCTCTCGGCGCACACGCGCACGAACAGGCCGGGCGGCACGCGCGTGAGACCGTCGCCGCACGCCACGTTCAGCTGCGCCTGGGTGAGTCCTTCGGCGTTGCGCAGATCGGCGCCGCCGATATCGGCGCCGGTGACGTTCATGTGCGAGACGTCCGCGCCGGTGAAATCGGCGTGGCGGAAATCGGCGCGCCGTGCGTCCGCCTGGGCCAACGCGGCGTTCTCGAACGTCGCGCGCGGACAGCGCGCCTCCACGAGCTTGGCGCCGCGCATGTCCGCATCGGTGAAATTGGCTTCATCGAAGCGCGAGCCGCTCGCATCGGCGCGCGCGAGCACGGCGCGCGAAAAATCGCTGCGGCTGAATTGGGAATTGCTCATTTTCGCGCCCGCGAGGATGCGTCCGGACAGGTCGCAGCCTTCGCACACGCCGCCATAGGCCGGCGCGAGACTCATGCGCACCGGTCCTGCGAACGGCCAGAACGCGGACGCCTGGCCCACGCCAGCCGCGCACAGCGCAGCGGCGCAAAACGCGACGGAACGCAATTGCGTCAACACGGCGCCCGGAAGTAGGCCTCGCTAAGACGTCACGCCAGTGAACATGCAGTAAGCGAGGTGTGTTACTGATTGTTTCAGCAGGCCGGCACAGATAAACCGGCCGGAAGCGTGGTCATTGCGTCGCCGCAAGCAGTATTCAGTTGCTCTTGTCTGAGGCCCGACGCGTCGGCGAGGTCCGCGCCGGACAGGTTGGCGCCGCTCAACACGGCGCCGTCGAACCGCGCCCCGCCGAAATAGCCGCCGACCAGCGTCGCCCCTTCAAAATTGGCCTCGCGGAAATCGGCGCGCGCGGCGCGCACGCCGAACAGATTGGCCAGCGAAAGATTGGCCCCGCCGAACCGCGCGCGGTCTGCGATCGCCGCCGAAAAATCGGACTGGCGGATGCGCGATCCGGAAAAGTCGCGCCCGGCCACGTCTTGGTAGGCGAGATCGATCTGGAAGAGATCGCAGCCCGTGCAGGATTCTCCGGCCCGGACGCGAATGGCGTTGTCGTCGCGTTCATCCTGGCTGAGCATTGGCCCGCCCGTCGCCGCCGGCGCCTGGGCGTACACAAGATGCCCGTACGAAAGCGTCGCCATGGCGAACAGATAAGCGGCGAGCTTGGCCCGTTTCATATTGGCGCAACTCCAACGGTCTTTGCACGGCAGGTCGCATGAGGGGCGCCAAGGCTTGGTTCCCAAATTCGCCCCGCACGGGAGTTCGTTGTGCGCGCATAAAAATGCGATGGCGCAGCGCCGCGCCTGGGCCTATAGCCCTGCAATGCAACGCGCGGGCGCAGTTCTCCCGCAAGAGAGGCGTGCGGACATCGACGCACTCCGCGTCGGCGCCTTGTTGCTGCTCATCCTTTACCATCTCCTGCTGGTGTATTCAGGCACGGATGTTTGGCGCGCCACCAGCGCCTATGAAGGCTATTGGGCCGACTACATCATCACGCTGTTGCGTCCCTGGCGCCTCGCGCTTGTCTTCTTCGTCGGCGGCGTTGCCGTGCGTTTCATGCTGGAGCGCAAGCCTTTCGGCCGCTTCATTTTCGATCGGGCTTCGAAACTGCTGACGGCGTTCGTTTTCGCGGTGATCGTTCTCGTGCCGCCGCAACGCTATGTGCAGCTCGACGATCTGGGCCTGATGCAGCCGACTTATCTCGATTATCTGCTGCATCACGCGCCTTACGTCGATGTTTCCCTGGGGCTGCCGCTGCCCGAATTCGCGCACGTCTGGTTCTTGCCCTACCTGTTCGTTTATTCAGCGGGGGTGGCGCTTGTCTGGTTCTTTGCGCCGCGCGTCTTCGCCACGCTGCAGCGCGCCCTGGAGCGTGCGCCGGCGCTGGCCATCGTCGCCGCTGTCGCGCTCTGGTTCTCGCTGTTCACGGCGTTTTTCGAAAGCGTGCGTCCGCCGACCAATATGTTGGTCAATGACTGGATCGGCCATCTGCACTGGGCGCCGGTGTTTGCGCTGGGCGTGCTGCTCGGGCGCAGCGCCCCGTTCTGGAGCAAGCTCGACGCAGAGAAGTGGCGCATCGGCGCCATCGTGATGCTGCTGACCCCGCTCAATGTCGGCCTTTTGTGGCTGAACCTGCACGAGGTGCTGCACGATCCGACTGCATGGCGCGCAATCCGCGGGCTTTATGGCGGGGTGTCTCTGTTCGGCGTGCTCGCGTGCGCGCATTGGCTGATCCGCAAGCCCTCGCCGGCGCTAAGCTGGGCCTCCGATGCGATCCTGCCCGTTTATCTGCTGCACCAGACCAGTCTGGTGCTCGCAGCCGACCTCGTCGTGAAACTGAATTGGCCGGCGCCGCTGGAGTTCGTCGTGCTGCTCGCCGCCACTATGCTCGTGCCGATCGCGATCTATCAGCTTTTCGTGCGCCACGTGACGCCGGTTCGCGTCCTGTTCGGTCTGCGGCCAAAACGCCGCGAAGCGGGCGCGCCGGGCCGCGCTGGGCAGACGCCTAGTCCGGCGGCGCCCTAACCGCCGGTGGCTTCACCTTGGGCGCCGCAGGCGGCGCAGACCCCGTTCTGCTCCACGGTGAAATGACCGCAGGCGCTGCAGGGGTCGCTGCGATAGCCGGACAGGGCGGGCTTTGCCGCGTGCGGCGTCTTGCGGTCGCGGATGTTTTCGACCACGGCGCGCGGACGCAACATCACCAGATTGTCGGGTGCGGCCCCGCGCGCAAAGCCGCGCGAGATGAGCCGCGCCGCGCTCTCGGCGTCCTGCGCCTTCTTGCTCAGCCCGTCGCCGCGCGCATCGAACGGATCGACCTGCGCCAGATCGCTGCGGCCGAGATAGGAGACCGCAAGTTCGCGGAAGATGTAATCGAGGATCGAGGTGGCGTGTCGGATGGTGTCGTTGCCGCGCACTTCGCCGGCCGGCTCGAAGCGGGTGAACAGGAAGGCGTCGACATATTCTTCGAGCGGCACGCCATATTGCAGGCCGATCGAGATCGAGATGGCGAAATTGTTCATCAGCGAACGGAACGCGGCGCCTTCCTTGTGCAGGTCGATGAAGATTTCGCCGAGTTCGCCGTCGTCGTACTCGCCAGTGTGCAGATAGACTTTATGACCGCCGACAACGGATTTCTGGATGTAGCCCTTGCGCCGCTCCGGCAGGCGACGGCGCCTTTCTTGGACCGCTGGCGCCCCCGCCGGCATGGCTAGCTCGCTTTCGACATGCGCAGGCGCAGACGCCGGCGGATGCTCTAACGCCGTTTCCTCTTCCAGCGGCGCCAGCGTGAGCGTGATCGGCGGCGCTTCGATGCGCAGATCGATCAGCGCCGCGCCTGCGGCCTTCGCTGCGTCGATCAGCGCGGCCCGGCGCGCCACGGTCTCGGCGCTGAGGGTAAGCTCGAACGCCGTCTGGGCGAAGGGCGCAACCGCTGCAGCGAGCGCAATGCGGGCTTCGGGCGCGATCTCGCGCGCGCCGGCGAATACGCTTGCATGCGCGGGATCCAGCGCATCGGCGCCGCCTAGATCCGCTGCGCCCATGCAATAAGCCTGCGCCGCCGCGATCTCGCCTTCGCTGAAACCCAGCGTCATCAGCAGATCGCCGCGCTTGCCGGCGGCGACGTCCGGCGGAAGCTTCAGCACGTCTTCACAAAATTCAGGACCGATCACCAGCGGATGCACCGCCGCGCGCAGCGTCAGCGCGTCTTGCGCGGCCTCTTCGACCGCATCCAGCGCCGGTTCGGTGAAGCCTTTGGCGGCGAGCGCCGCGAGGCTGACGCCGGGCGCCCCCTTCAGCGTGCGCCGTCCTTCGACATGCGCCGCCAGCGCAGCAATCGCATCGCCGTCATAGCCGAGCGCGGCGAGCCCCGCGCGCGCGTCGTCGCTCAAAATGCGCCCAAAACCGCCGCCCTCGCGCGCGCCGTAAAGGGCGATCGTCTCGACAGGGCTGAGCCCGGCGCCGGTCAAACCCAGCCGGCGCACGCCGGCGGCGTCATTGACGAAGCCGATCGTCAGCGACACACGCAGCCCCGCGCTCTTCGCGTTCGGCAGCGCGCGATATCTCGCCTGCGCCCGCGCCGCGATCGGGCCCGTAAGCGCGGCCGCCGCGCCCTGTGCGGCTTTGAGAGCGGCGTCCTCGGCGCGCTTGGTGCGGCTCCACTCTGGATAGGCGCCCAGGGCCTCGGCCAGCGCCATGCTTTCTGACATCGCCGCCGCGTGCGCGAGCGCCGCGACGCTGGCGCCCAGCGCGCGCGCGCCATCGCTGTCGTAAGCCAACCCGCGCCGCATGATGAGCGCGGCGAGTCCTTCGAGACGGATCGCAATCGGCCGGCGCGGCGAGATCCCGTGCGCGCCGTGTGCAGCGTCGAGCGCGCGCACCAGAATGCGCACCGCCGCTTCAAATCCGTCGATGTCGAACTCGTCGCCGGCTTGGAAGCGCGGCAGCGCCAGGCTGGCGGCCACGGCGCTGCATTCCTCGTCCGAGCGTGCGATCCCGCTGGGATCGATTGCGCCGTCGGCAAACGCCGTGAGGTGGTGCGCGCCGGGCTCGGGCGCGGCCACCAGGATGCGCCGTCGTGCGCCGTCGGCGCCGGCGTCGAGCGCCTCGGCGTAGGCGCCGCGCGCCACCGCGCCGGAGAACGCCGCGACGATGTCCGCATCCGGCGCGCCGGCGAGACGCGCGGCCGCCGCTTTGCGCTGGACGCCGCCATGTTCGGCATTCAGTCCGTTGCGCACCGCTTCGATGGCCAATTCGGCGAGCGCTGCATCGAGCGCGCGTGCGCCCGCGGCCAGCGCCGTGCCGGCGCGCAGCCGCGCTGCAGCTTCGCCAATCATGCGCGGCGCGGCCTCAGCGCTGGGGCGCACCAGGATAGCCGCGCCTTCGCTCCCGCTTGGATCGGCGATGCGCGCTGCCGCGTCGAGCGCATCGAGCGCAGCCGCCGAGGGTGCGCCCGCGATGCCCAGCTTGGCGCCTGCGGCGAGTAAGGTTTGCGCGCGCGCCAGCGCGTCCATTTCTTCAGCGCGCGATGTCGGCCAATGGATGAGCGCCGCCGACATCGCCAGTTCCGCGCCCGGTGCGAGCGCGGCGCGCACCAGCGGGGGATCGAGCATGATTTTCGCGTCCGCGAGCAGGGCGCTCAACGCCTCCGCCAGCGTGTCCTCACCGGCCCATGACGCGATCCGCTGGGCGATGCGCTCAATGGCGCGCGTGACGCTGGGTCCGCCGCGCGTCTCGACCGCCAAGCCGGCCTCTACGGCCGCCTGCGCCATCGCCTCCGACCAGGCGGGGGGCGCTGTCGCCGCCATGCGGGCGTCGTCGCTGCCATGCTGCGCCATTCGAGCCTCCATCTAGCCGCCCAAGCGTACCCGCCCGGGCTGCGCCGGATCAACATCTAGTAGGAAGCGGGGGTCAGATATCCCAAGATATTGTTTCGCGCTCGCACTGGACGGGGTGGGGACCAATCGTCATAGTGCGCGCCGCCCGCAAATCGGGCAGCAGCATCGGCCTCGCTGCCGGCGCTTCGGAGACAAACAAAAGCCCATGCTCAAGCGGATTTTCACCTGGTGGAACGGCGCCACGATGGGGACGCTGTACGATATCGGTCGGCGCGGGGTCTTCGTGGGCAAGGACGAACAGGGCAACCGCTATTACGAGGAAAAGCGCGCGAGCCTCGAAGGGCGCAAGCGCCGCTATGTCATCTACAAGGGCCTGGCCGAGGCCTCGCGCGTGCCGCCGGATTGGCACGCCTGGCTGCACTACACCGTGCCCGAACCGCCGACCGTCGCCCCGCTCAAGCGCCAGCCTTGGGAAAAGCCGCATATGCCCAACCTCACCGGCACGCGCTGGGCGTACCGCCCGCGCGGCTCGCTCGCCCGCGGCGGCGTTAGGCAAGCGTCAAGTTCGGACTACGAAGCTTGGTCTCCCGATGCAGCCGAGAACCCGGAGGGGCGGCCGTGAAATTCAGTTTCGAGCGCTGGGGCGAGACCATTCTCGGCGCCGTCGTTGCGGTGGTGGCGATCGGCTTCTTCGCGTTCGCCGCTGCGCAGGCGGGCCAGAGCGGTGCAGGCCAGGGCTACGATCTCACCGCGCGCTTTCAGCGCGTCGACGGGATCAATGTCGGCTCGGATGTGCGCATTTCCGGCGTCAAGGTCGGCGTCGTGCGCGCCGTTGCGCTCGATCAGGACACCTATCTCGCCCGGGTTACGCTGGCGATGAACACCGGCGTGCAGGTGCTCGATGACTCCACCGCGCGCATCGCCAGCGACGGGCTGCTCGGCGGCGCGTACGTGGCGATCGAACCGGCCGGCATGGACGTGTTGGCGCCCGGCGGCGAAATCCCGAACACCCAAGGCGCCGTCGATCTGCTGACGCTGTTCGCCGGTTTTGCGCAAAGCAACGAGGGCGCATCTCAGAACGAGGAAGCATTTCAATGATCCGAGCCGCGCTCGCCGCACTCGTCATTTCTTTCGCCGCCATCGGGCCGGCCCACGCCCAGCGCGCGGTGATCCGCGGGCTGGACAAGGTCACCGGTCAGGCGAGCGATTACACGCTCACCGTCGGCCGCGCCGCGCGCATCGGTTCGTTGGAAGTGATCGCGCGCGCTTGCACCAAGAGCGCGCCGGAAGAAACCCCCGAAGTCGCGGTCTATCTCGAAGTGTTCGACACCCCGCCCGCGCGCGAGGGCGAAGAGAGCGAACGGCGCGAGATTTTTCATGGCTGGATGTTCGCCTCCAGCCCCGGCCTCAACGCGCTCGACCATCCCAATTACGACATCTGGGCGATCGACTGCCGGTCTTGAGACGGCGCTAGGCAGGAGGGCAGTATGCCTGACGCCCTTATTGCCGTACTGCCCTGCTGATGCGCATCCTCTGCACCAATGACGACGGCATCAACGCCACAGGCCTTGCGGTGCTGGAGACGATCGCGCGCAGCTTCAGCGAGGATGTCTGGGTCATTGCGCCGGAGACCGAACAATCCGGCGCCTCGCGCGCGCTGACGCTGACCGCGCCCATCCGCGTGCGCCGCGCCGGCGAGCGGCGCTTCGCCGTCACCGGCACGCCCACCGATTGCGTGCTGCTTGGCGTCGAACACCTGATCGAGGGCCAGGCGCCCGATCTTGTGCTTTCCGGCGTCAATCGCGGTCAGAATATCGCCGAAGACGTGACGTTTTCCGGCACCATCGCCGGCGCCATGCAGGGCATGCAGCTCGGCATTCCCGCGATCGCGCTCAGCCAGGCGCGCGGCTTTCGCGGCGAGGAAGCCAAAATCCCCTGGGAGACGGCCGAGACGTACGGTGCGGGCATTGTCGGCCAGCTCCTGAAGCACGGCTGGCCCAAGGACGTCCTCATCAACGTGAACTTCCCCGATCTGCCGCCCGATGAGGTGCGCGAAGTGGAGGTGACGCGTCAGGGCCGGCGCGATCAGCACATCATCTACGCCGACAAGCGCACCGATCCGCGCGGGGGGGCGTACTTCTGGCTCGGCTTTCGCGGCAAGCTTTCCAATCCGCCCGACGGCACCGATCTGCGCGCCATATACGAAGGGCGCATCTCGGTGACGCCGCTGCATGTCGAGCTCACGCACATGCAGAGCGCCAACGATCTCCAAGGCGTGCTCGGCGGCGCGCCGCCGAAAGTGAGCGAATAGGGAGTAGGGATCGTGAGAGGCGCACATCCGAGCCCCATCCGCTATTCGCCATTCGCCGTTCGCACACGGGCAAGCGCCCATGCCTGATCCAGCACGCCTCATGCGCTTCGTGCTGGAGATGCGCCAGGCCGGCGTCACCGACGCGCGCATTCTCTCGGCGCTGGAGCGCACGCCGCGCACGCATTACGCGCCGGCGCACCTTGAAGGCTTGGCGCTCGACGACGTCGGCCTTCCGCTCGCGCACGGGCAGACCATGACCAAGCCGTCAATCGTCGCGCGCATGGTGGCCGCGCTCGATCCCCAGCCCGGCGAGACTGTGCTGGAGATTGGCGCCGGCTCTGGCTTTCAGGCCGCCGTGCTGTCCGCGCTCGCGCACAAGGTGGTGACGCTCGAACGCTGGCGCGATCTCGCGGCCGATGCGCGCGCCCGCTTCGGCACCGCCCGTCTCATGCGCACATTCGCCCATGTCGCCGACGGACTCCAAGGATGGCCTGGCGACGCGCCCTACGATCGCATCGTCGTCAATGCAGCTTTGGACGACATTCCGCTGCCGCTTCTGGATCAGCTGAAGCCGGGCGGCGTGCTTGTCGTTCCGATCGGCGAGCGTTTGATCCGCTATCGCAACGGGCAGCGGGACGATCTCGGCCCGGTGAAATTCGCAGCCATCGAACTGGGCGTGCCCGACGAGCCGCACGCAGCGTAATTTGCGCTGCCGGGCGATTCTCGCGGAAACTCCAGCCCATGACGCGCGCCGGCCTTTTTCTGCTGATGTTGGCGGCGGGCTGCGCTGCGGGTTCGCCCGCGCCGATCGCCTACGGCGGAAGCGACCGTCTTGGACCGCCGGCGTCCTCGCCGGCGACCAGCCGCGCCGCCGACGAGCCGGCGCCGGCCCGAACGCCTGCCGCCCCGGCGCCGGCGCCCGACTGGGCCGAAAGCGAAGGCACGCCGCTGTCGGCCTTTGCGCTGCGCCCGGAGGATGTGCAGCCGTTCGACCCCGCACGCTTGCCGCGGTCGCATCGCGTCGGCGCAAACGAGTCGCTCTACGAGATCGCCACGCGCTACCAGGTGCCGCTGCGCGCGCTGATCGAACAGAACAATCTCGAGCCGCCGTACGCGCTCGCGCCTGGGCGCGAGTTGAACCTGCCGCCGCCGCGCTTTCACACAATTGCGCGCGGCGAAAGCTTCGACGACGTGGCGCTGCGCTACAACGTCGATCGCAGATCGCTGGCGCTGCTCAATCGCATGCGGCCGCCCTACAGCGTGCGCGAAGGCGACCGCATCGTGCTGCCGGCGATGGCGCGCGCGCCTCCGTCACCGCCCTCGGCGAACGTGATTGCGAGCAGCGTCCCGTCAGATCCCCCTCAGGCGGGCGCGCGCGCCCGCTTCGTCATGCCGCTCGACGGCGAGATCGTCACACGGTTCGGCGCACAACCGGGCGGCGCGCGGATCGACGGCGTAGAGATCGCCGCACGCGAAGGCGCGCCGGTGCGCGCTGCAGCTGACGGCGATGTGGTGTACGCCGGCTCGGACCTGGAAGCTTATGGCACGCTGGTGCTGCTGCGCCACGCAGACAATTTCGTGACAGCGTACGGCTATACGCGCCGCGCGCTGGTGCGCGAGGGCGAGCGCGTGCGCGCCGGTCAGGAGATTGCCGAACTAGGCCGCCGCACGGACGGCCAGGTGCGTCTGCTTTTCCAGGTGCGCCAAGGTTCGACGGCGCTCGATCCATCGCCATTGCTCGGCAGATAGCGGGCAAGGTGCGGCGAATGGGCGCGCGAGGGCGCGTGGCTCCGATTGAAATGGCCCGACGCGACGATATAGTCCCGGCCGCTCATCTTACGGGCGACGCTTTCCGATTCGGCGCGCTGCCCCAGCCGCCCTCCTGCGAGGACTAATGTTCATTTCACCCGCTTTCGCCCAAGACGCGGCCGCCGCCGATCCCGGGACCAGCATCCTCATGCAGATGCTGCCCTTGGTGCTGGTGCTGGTCGTGTTCTATTTCCTGTTGATCCGGCCGCAGCAGCAAGCGCGCAAGCGGCACCTGGAGATGGTGTCGAACCTCAAGAAAGGCGATGTTGTGGTGACCTCGGGAGGGCTGATCGGCAAGGTGAAGTCGCTGCAGGAAGACGAAGTTCGCGTCGAGCTTTCGCCCAATGTCGACGTGCGTGTCGTGCGCGCGACGATCGCCGAAGTGCGCTCGAAGACCGAACCTGCGCCCGCCAACGATTCCAAGGCGAGCTGAAGCGCATGCTGCAGATCGCGCGCTGGCGTATCATTCTCGTTGCGGTTGTGACTGCGATGGGGATCGCATTTGCGTTCCCCAACTTTGTGCCCGAACGCTTGCGCGAAAGCATACCCAGTTTCCTGCCCCACCAGGCGGTCAATCTGGGTCTTGACCTGCGCGGCGGCTCGCAACTCCTGCTGGAAGTGGATGTCGAAACCCTGAAGCGCCAGCAGCTCGAGAATATCGCCGATCAGATGGCGACGGCCATGCAGGATGCTGAGCCGCGCATCTCCTACACCGGCCGCGGCGTCGTCGGCGACGCCGCCCGCATTCGCCTGGTCGATCCCACTCAGTTGGATCGCGCGCGGCGCGCGCTGCGCGATATCGCGCGTTCGCCGACCAGCGGCAACGACATCCTCGCCTTCACGGAAAGCGCCGACGGTCTCATCCAGGCGCGCATGACCGACGCCTATGTGCGAGAATTGAGCCGTCAGGCCGCGCAGCAATCGATCGAAGTCATCCGCCGCCGCATCGATCCCACCGGCACCGCCGAAGTGAACATCGTCCGCCAGGGCGACCAGCGTATCGTCGTGCAGGCGCCGGGCGTCACCGATCCGCAGATGCTGAAGGACCGCATCGGCCAGACCGCGTTGATGACGTTTCATCTCGTCCGCGAGGTCGATCCCCAAGACGCAGCCTCCGGCCGGCTGCCGCCGGGCGCAATGCTGGCGGCGCCATACCCGCAGATCGGCGACAGCGCCGAGGTCGTCGAGCGGCGCCCGCGTCTCACCGGCGAGCACCTCATCCGCGCCAATCCGGCGACCGATCCGCAGACCGCCGAATTTGTCCTTTCGTTTCGCCTGGACAGCCAGGGCGCCCGCATTTTCTGCCGGATCACGCGTCAATACGTGAACCAGCGTTTCGCAATCCTGCTCGACAATCAGGTGCTGACGGCGCCGCGCATCAACGAGCCGATCTGCGGCGGGCAGGGGCAGATCAGCGGCAATTTCACGCCGCAATCGGCAAGCGAACTCGCGCTCATGCTCAATGCCGGCGCATTGCCGACGCCGCTGACGGTGATCGACGAGCGGACGGTTGACGCAAGTCTTGGGCGCGACGCCATCGAAAGCGGCGCCATCGCGTCTGCACTCGCGGGCGTCGTCACGTTCGCCTTCATGATCCTCGCCTACGGTCTGTTCGGCGTGTTCGCCTGCATCGCGCTCATGGTGAACCTGATCTTGCTGCTGGCGGCGATGTCGATGATCGGCGCTGCGCTGACCTTGCCGGGCATCGCCGGCCTCATCCTCACCATCACCATGGCCGTCGACGCCAACGTGCTGATCTACGAGCGCATGCGCGAGGAAGCTGCCGCCGGCCGAGGTCCGGCGCTGGCGATAGACGCCGGGTTCAACCGCGCGATGATCACCATCGTCGACGCCAACCTCACGACCATCCTGGCGGCGATGATCCTGTTCCAGTTCGGCGCGGGGCCTGTGCGCGGCTTTGCCTGGACCTTGTCGATCGGCGTCGTCACCTCGGTCTTCACGGCCGTGATGATCACGCAAATTCTCATCGCGCTGTGGTTCCGCTCCGCGCGCCCCAAGCAGATGCCGATCTAAGAGGGATACGTCATGGCGGTATGGCCTCTGATCCGGCTTTTGCCCAAGAAGACCAAGCTCACCTATGTGAAGTTTGCCGGCTTTGCCGCGTTCGTGTCGATCGCGTTCTGCATCATCTCGGTGGTCTCGATCTTCACCGGCGGGCTGCGCGAGAACCCCATCGAAGTCTATCAACAGGCCGAAGGCAGCCCGCTCGCGCGGCTCGGCGCGATCATGGAGCACGGCTTCAATCTCGGCATCGATTTCCGGGGCGGCACCTCGCTCTTGATCGAGTCGGCCACGCCCATCGACCAGGAAGCGCTGCGCGAGCTAGGGCGCTCCGCGCAGGACGGCGACGTCGAAGTGCAGGGCGCCACCTGCCGGCCCGAGAATGCGCCGCCCTATTGCGCCATCCTCAATTTCGAGACCTCGCCGGATCAGGCGCGCACCGTTGAGGAGATCCGCTCGGGCCTAACCAGCGTCGCGCCGCAGGCGCGCATCGCCAACGTGGACTCTGTCAGCGCCAAGGTGTCGGAGGAGTTGTTCTCCGGCGGTTTGATGGCGCTCGGCATGGCGATGCTGATCATGCTCATCTACATCTGGTTTCGGTTCGAATGGCAGTTCGGCCTGGGCGCCATGTTGGGCCTATTGCACGACGTCACTCTCACGCTCGGCCTGTTCTCGATTTTTCGGTTCGAGTTCACGCTGACGATCATCGCCGCGCTGCTCACCATCATCGGCTACGGCATCAACGATACGGTCGTCGTCTATGACCGCATCCGCGAGAACTTGCGCAAGTACAAGAAAATGCCGCTCGGCCAGCTGATCGACCTTTCGCTGAACGAAACGCTGTCGCGCACGATCATGACCGGCGTGACCGCGATCATGGCCTTGGTCGGCCTCTTGTTTCTTGGCGGGGAGGCGCTCTCCGGCTTCGCCATCGCCATGCTGTTCGGCATTGTCGTCGGCACCTATTCCTCGCTCTATGTGGCTGCGCCCGTGATTTTGGTTTGGGGTGTGAAACGCGGCCGCGAGGGCGAAAAGCGCGAAACTCCGCAGACAGCGCAGTCCTGAGGCGTTTCGGATCGATTGGGAAACGACTGCCGAATCCAGCAACATTGTAGGGCGATACCTTGGGTGGCTTCGAAGCTGAGCTTCGCGCTGGAGGAAAAGGCATGGCAGCGTTTCTGAGCAATATCCGCTACGTCGCCTGGGCCGGGCTTGCGCTCGCCGTGTTGTTTTTGGTTTACGCCGCCATCGCCATGGCGAGCACGCCGATCGGCGACGTGCGCTTCTGGGAATCCTTCTGGCGCTGGACGCACGTCCTGTCCGGCATCATGTGGATCGGCCACCTCTACTATTTCAATTTCACCCAGATCCCGAACGTGCCGAAGATTCCGGAAGAGCACCGCGGACCCGCGATCTCGAAGGTCATCGCGCCGGCCGCGCTGTTCTGGTTCCGCTGGGGCGCGATGGCGACGCTCGTCACCGGGCTCTTGCTCGCGTGGAATCAGGGCTATCTGCTGGAAGCGCTGAGCCTTGGCGCGCTCGACGGCTTCGCCGCGCCGAAGCACATCTTCATCGGCGTCGGCATGTGGCTCGCCATCATCATGTGGTTCAACGTCTGGTTCATCATCTGGCCGAACCAGCAGAAGGCGCTCAATATCGGCGACAAATACGCCAGTCTCGATGCGCCGGCGAAAGCCGCTGCGGCGAAAACGGCGATGCTGTTCTCGCGCACCAACACGCTGCTCTCGGTGCCGATGCTGGTGGCGATGACAGGCGCCAGCACGCTGTTCTAGGGATTGGGTTCTGGGGATTGGGGGTTAGGTTAGTCGGCGGCAATGCCGTCCAATCCCCAATCCCCAATTCCCGATGCCGCGCTTAGCGCCCAGGTTCGTCTCCACGACGAAGACCGCTGGCTCGCCAGCCGCTTCGCGCCGCGCGACGTGCGCGAACGGCTGATTGCCCTCTATGCGCTGAATGACGAACTCGCGCGCACGAGCGACGTCGTCTCCACGCCCGCGCTCGCCGACATACGTCTGGCGTGGTGGCGCGAAGCGATTGGAGAAGTCTATCAGGGCCGCGCCCCACGCGCGCATCCGGCCATCGCCGCCTTCGCCGCTGCGCGGCAAGCCGCGCACTGGCCGCAAGCCGGGATCGAGGCGTTGATTGAGGCCTGGCGCCGCGACGCCGACCGCGCCGCGCCGGAAAGCTGGGAGGCGCTCGAGGCGCACATCGACGCCAGCGCCGGCGGCCTGATGCGTCTTGCGCTCAAGGCGTGCGGCGCGGGCGTGGATGAGAACGCAGTCGCCGCCGGCGCCCGCGCCTGGGGCTACATCGCCTGGCTCAGAGCAGGGCGGCCTTTGCCGAGGGGAGAAGCGCACACCGCATTGCTTGATCGCGCGGCAGCGGCTTACGGCAAAGCCCGCCAGCACGCCCGCACGCCGCCAGCGGCGGCGTTTCCCGCGCTCGGCTATGTCTCATTGATCGGCGGCTACATCCGCGCGCTACGCCAAGGTCAGCGCGACCGCCTGCTCATCGCCCGCCAGCTCAGTTTGGTCGCCGCCGCCGCAACGGGCCGGCTCTAGCGCCCAGCACTGCGCCCCGTGCGCGCCTCGCGCGTCGCTTCGCGCAGCCGCGCATCCAGGCGCTGGCGGTCAAAGCCGGCGATCTGTTCGCCGTTGATGACGAACAGCGGCGTTGCGGTATTGCCGAGATCGATCGCCAGCGCCCGGTTGTCCTCCAGAAGCCGCGTCACTTCCGGATCGTTCATGGCGCGGCGCATGCGCGGCACGTCGATGCCGCTTTGCCGCGCCAGCTGGTCGATGCGCTCGGAGGTGAGATCGCCCGTAAAGCCCATCAGCGCGCGGTGAAAGGCCCAATAGCGTCCCTGCGGCATCGCCGCGATGGCTGCGCGCGCCGATTCCATCGAGGCTTCGCTGAGGATGGGAAACTCCTTGAACACCACGCGCACGTCGTTGCGGGTGCGCGTGACGTCGGCCACCCATTCCATCGCCGCGTGACAATAGGGGCAGCGATAGTCGAAGAATTCGACGATCACGATCGGCGCGTTGGCCGGCCCCATCGAGAAATCGCGTGTGTCCGATTGCATGCGCTGCCAGCGCTCGGAATCGGTGCGCTCGGCCAGCGCATCGAGCGCCTCGCGCAGCACGTCGGGATTGCGCACCAGATAATCGCGGACGATGGCGCGGATTTCCGCTTGCTCCTGCGCATTGAAACTTTGCGCCGACGACGCCGCCGGCGCGGCGAACAGCGCAAACATGAGGCAGAACAGCAGGCGCGCCATCGGCGGTCTCCAGACACGGGGGATGAGTGCAGATGACCGCTTTCCCCGCTCGCCGCAAGCTAGCTGCCGCGCGGATTGCGTCGCTGCATTTCGCGCACGTGCTCGCTGGAGAAGCCTACGAGATCGGTGGCGCGCTGGTACGATGGCGTGTTGCGCGGCAGGCTGCGCCGCGCGCGCTCGGCAAAGCTCAATGCGGCTGGATAATTGCCGATCGCGAAATTCAGCTCTGCTGACGCGAGCTCGGCCTGCGCTTCGTCGCCTTGCAGGTTGCGCGCCTGCGCCAGTTCGCGCCACGCGAAGGCGTTATCCGGCTCGTGGGTGAGCGCCGCCTGCAGCAGGGGCGCGGCTTCATCGGCGCCGCTGCGTCCGTTGGCGGCGATCAGCGCGCGCGCGAGATTGATCTGGAACAGGGGCTGGTCGCGCTCCAGTTCGAGCGAGCGGCGGTGGTAGGGGATCGATTCCGCGGCGCGCCCGCTGTCGAACAGAACCTGACCCATCAATTCCTGGTAATAGGGATTGTCCGGTTCTTCATCGAGCAGGGTCTGGAGTTCACGGCGCGCGTCCGGCAGCCGGTTCACCCGATAATGCGCGATCGCGCGCGCATAACGCGCCGGCGCCGAGAGATCCGACTCCGGATAGCGCGCCAGCGTCTGGCCTTGCGTGCGGATGAAGCCGATCAGCTTCGCCTGCATCATCTCAAAGCGGCGAATGTTGTCGGGCGTATCCTGCGCATTCACGTGTTCGCTGCGCTCGATGCCCTGGCGCAGCGACTCGACCCGGTCGGAGGAATAGGGGTGCGTCACCATATAGGGCGGGGCGCGGCGCACCATGAATTCGTACGGGCGCATATTCTCGTTGAAGAAGTCGAGCAGGCCCTGACCGGATTGCCCGCTGCGTTCGAGATAGCTGAGCGCGGCCTGGTCCGCCGCCGATTCCTGCACGCGCGAGTGGCGTACGAAGGTCCCCATCGCGAACGCCTGCGAGCCTCCGATCAGCGCTGCGCCCGCTTCCGGCGCGCCGGCCGCGATCGCCAGAACGCCAAGCCCGATCGAGATGAGCGCGGTGCCCAGCGATTGATTGATCGCCTCGCGCGAGCGGACGAGATGGCCCCCGGCGATGTGTCCGGTCTCGTGCGCGAGCACGCCGATCACTTCATTGGGATTGTCGGCCGCCAGAATGAGGCCGGTGTGCACGAAGATGTTCTGCCCGCCGGTGACGAACGCGTTCAACGTGTCGTCATTGACGATATAGATCTGCACTTCGTCCGGGCGCAGTCCGGCGGCGACGAGCAGCGGCTCGGTATAGACGCGCAGCGTGTCCTCGATTTCCGCATCGCGGATCAGCGATTGCGCAGCCGCTTGAGCGGAGAAGGCCAGGCTCAGGATCAACGCGCTCGCGCACGCGATGGCGCTGCGCACGCACTTGCCCAAGCTCATGGTCATGTTTGCGGACATGCCCGCTCCTTCGCTCGCGCCCGTCTGCCTCCCGAGCGCGGTTGAAGCCTCGTTTTGCGGCGGGAGCAAGGCCGCAAAGCCGTGCCGGCCGTCATCCCCCTTTCTTCGCCCAGCGCGAGAGCCGGGAAAGAAACTTGTCGCGCCGCTCCTGATCAGGTTCGTAGGCGAGCGCCGCCGCATCGTAGCGCGGGGGACTGTCCTGCGCCGCCGGCTCGGGCTCGGCGGCGGCTTCCGCTGTTGCAGCCGCGGGCTCGAGCGAGGGATGCGCGATGATGTCCGCACTCGGCGCCGCATCGACCGGTTCAAACGCCGGCGCCTCGGTTTCCGCCTCGGCTTCGGCCTCGGCGGCGACAACCTCCCTAACCGGGCCCTGACGCGCCGGACGCGGCGCCAGATGCTTGAGATCGCTCGACACGAAATCGAGCCATTCGCCGCCGTCGACCTCGTACACGCGCCGTCCGCCGCGGCCGCGGCCGCGCCGGCGCCGACGGTTGCGCCCGTTGCGTTCCTCGTGCGCGGCGGCGGCCGGGGCATGTTCGCCGTCGCTGTCTTCGCGCGCCTCGGACGCGACCGCATCGTCGCCGTTCTCCCGGCGGCGACGTCCGCCGCGACGGCCGCGACGGCGGCGGCGACGATGATCGTCCTCGCCCTCATCGGGCGCCGCGTCGGTTTCCGCCCCTTCCTCTTCGTCCGCTTGGGCGGCCGCATCGGCGGCTTCCGCTTCGATCTCGACCCGGCGCGCGTCGCGCCGCGGCTCGGCGTCTGCGTCGTCCTCGGCGTCGAAGGCGTCGCCGCCCACATTGATCTCGAATTCGCCGTCGTGCAGCGCGTTATCGGCGCCGACGCGCAGGCGCACGCGCCGGTTGGCCTCAAGCTGCGCCAGCGTTTCGCGCTTTTCGTTCAGCAGGTAGAGCGCCACCGCGGCGGATGCGGTGGCTTCGATCGTATGGCCCTTGCCTTTGACCGCGGCTTCGTCGAGCGCGCGCAGCAAAGCCAGCGCGGCCGATTCCACCGAGCGCAAGCGCCCGGTTCCGCGGCAGTGCTCGCACACATGGCTCGTGCCCTCCAGCACGCCGGTGCGGCGGCGTTGGCGCGACAGCTCCAGCAGGCCAAAGCCGCTGATCTTGCCCATCTGCACGCGCGCGCGGTCGTGACGCAGATTGTCCTTCATGCGTTTTTCGACGGCGCGATCGTTCTTCGGCTCTTCCATGTCGATGAAGTCGATCACGATGAGGCCCGCGAGATCGCGCAGACGCATCTGGCGCGCGGCCTCGTCAGCCGCTTCCAGATTGGTTTTCAGCGCCGTCTGCTCGATATTGCGCTCGCGCGTGGCGCGCCCGGAATTCACATCGATGGCGACCAGCGCTTCGGCCTGGTTGATGACGATGTAGCCGCCGGACTTCAGCGTCACGATCGGCGAATAGATCGATTCCAGCTGCTTCTCGACGCCATGTTTGGCGAAGATCGGCGTTGCGTCCTTCCACAGATGCACGCGCTTGGCGTGAGACGGCATCAGCATGCGGACGAAATCCTTGGCCTCCTTGTAGGCCGCTTCGCCGTCGACATGCACTTCGTCGACGTCCTTGTCGTAGAGATCGCGGATCGCGCGCTTCACCAGCGAGCTTTCTTCGTAGATCAGCGCCGGTGCGATGGATTTCAGCGTCTCGTCGCGGATGGTTTCCCACGCGCGCGAGAGGTATTCGTAGTCGCGCTTGATCTCCGTCTTGGTGCGCTTGGCGCCGGCGGTGCGGATGATCAGGCCCTGGCCTTGCGGCACATCGAGGTCCTGCGCAATTTTCTTCAGCCGCTTTCTATCGGTCGCCTGCGTGATCTTGCGCGAGATGCCTCCGCCGCGGCCGGTGTTCGGCATCAGCACGCAATAGCGCCCGGCCAGCGAAAGGTACGTGGTCAGCGCCGCGCCCTTATTGCCGCGCTCTTCCTTCACCACCTGCACCAGCATGATCTGCCGGCGGCGAATGACTTCCTGGATTTTGTAGCGGCGCGTCAGGACGCGGCGGCGGCGCTCTTCGGCCGCGCTTTCATCTTCTTCCTCGTCGCCCTCGAGCTCGGCCTCAGCTTCGGCCAGCTCCGCCTTGATCTTTTCCTGATCGGCGTGCGGGATCGCGTAATAATCGGGATGGATTTCCGAGAAGGCGAGAAAGCCGTGGCGGTTGCCGCCATATTCCACAAAGGCCGCCTGCAGCGACGGCTCAACGCGCGTCACCTTGGCCAGATAGATATTGCCTCTGAGTTGTTTTCTGCTCGCGACCTCGAAATCGAAATCTTCAACGCGGTTTCCGTCGAGCACCGCGACCCGGGTCTCTTCCGGGTGGGCGGCGTCGATCAACATTTTCTTGGCCATTAAGACGGGCTCCGTGCGCGTCGCGCGCACAGGCCCCCGGGCTTCCGGGAAATGCCGGGACAGGGGCGGCGGGGCGACGCAAAGTCATGAAAGATGATCCTGCGCGATCGCGGCCCTGGCCGTGAAGGCCCTCGGCGCGTGTCTCGATCGCTCTGCGGATCATAGTGTGGCTCCAGTTGACGCCGCCTGAATGAGCGGCGTTTACGCTCCGGCAAGGGAGGGCCTTCAGGGTCCGAACGCAGGCGCGGGAGAGGCGCGTGCAGGGCCTTGGTTCGCCGATCCGCGTGGCGGGAGCGCGCCGGGCGCTCTTGGGAGATTCCCTGACGGCGCACACGGCGATGGCCGGCACCATGCATGATTTGGGCGCGGAAAGGAAGCGTTCGCGCTCAGGTGGGCGGCGCTTCTTCCTCAGCGTCCGCTGGGATCTGCACAGGACGTAAAATCCCTGCGCCGTCAGGGCCAACCAGCTGGTAGTCGGGCGCCAGGCTGAGCCGCCAACCCGGCCCTGTGAGGCCGTTCGCATCCGGCCCCGAGACGATCAGCCGGCGGGCGTCGGCGGAGACCAGCGCCCCGTCCTCGGCCTCGATCTGGCCCCACGCGTCGCGCACCGTGAGGTTGACGTAGAAATTCCCCAGCCCGTCCAGCGGCGTAATCCCGTTGGGGTCGAACACCATTTGCATGTCCTGCAGCGGCAGTTCCACGCGTGGACCGCTGGCGTACCGCAAGCGCAGTTGCGCCATCCGCGCCTGTCTCGCTGCGGTGCGCGTGCGTTCTTCGGCGGTGATCCGCGCGGCGCCGTAGCGCTCGCCGGCGCGGCGCAAGTCGGACGCGTTCCAATTGCGCACCCCCAGCGTGGCCGCGAGCAGATCGGCCGGCGCATAGGCGCCCAGTTCGCTGCGCCAGTTGGGGCGCAAATCGTCCAGCAGGAGCCCGTAGGCCGGCCCGCTGGCATAGGCATAGGTGCGTGCGAACGCCTGATGCTCGTCGTAGCGGTCGAGCGTGCGCGCCGCGTAAAGATCGGGATTGTCGGTGACGCCCAGTCTTACCCCCGTATAGGCGGCAAGCCCCTCGTTCCGGTCGAGCGCGGCTTCCTGCGCCGCGGCGTCCTGGAACTCCGCATGGCGGGCCGCGCGCAAGAGCACCGCTTCCTCCGCCGCCTGGCGCCGGCCGCGGCCCGACGAGCGCAGCGCGGTGCCGAGCGCTCTGAATTCCAGCCGCATCAGCGTGCGCGCGCGCTCATGGTCGAGATGGGCGCAATCGGACGCCTGCGCCACGAGCCCGATCGCTGTTTGCGCACGATGCCAGGCTTCGTGGGCGAGCAGCACGCGCCGGTGCGTCGCCTCGTTGGGCAAAGGCGCCAGCACCTGAATCCACCGCACTCCCGCCCATTCCAGGCTGGTGTTCGCCGCCGGCACATCGGCGGGGAGGGCGCCGACCCATCCAGCGCCCGTTTGCTCGAGCTGGTTCAGTCTGTCCGGCTCACTGGTCCAGATCCCGCGCGTGGCCGGATTGACCACCATGAGCGGCCCGCAAAGACTGACGCCCCAGAGCTGACCGGCGTCGGCTTCGCACATGTCGCGCAGTTCGCCCGCAGCCGAGGCGGCGATCAGGGGGTCTTGCGCGGCCGCCGGCGCGGCGAAGTTCGCCGCCGCCAATCCTGCCAATGCCGTACAAAAACCCCGCATGTCACCCGTGATAACCCCGCCGGCCCTCAGCTCAACCCGTCTGCGACAGCTCGGCGTTTACCTTTAATCAAACTGCAGTTACTGCCCCATTCACCTTCATTTTCAACTTGATAGCAAGCGGGCTGGGGTAGTTTCCGGCCATTCATGAAGCTCGACCGCCGCACCCTTGTTTTCGCCGGCGCCAGCGCTCTCGGCGCGGCGGCGACCTCCGGCCGCGCCTGGGCCAATGCGCCGGTGGCGGTCCGCGCCGTGTTGGTCGAGCCGTCCGGCCTGTCGGCGCGCGTGACCGTGGCGCTGGATGCACCCACCACGCCGAACACATTCTTTCTGCGTGAACCGCATCGCTTCGTGAT
This sequence comes from uncultured Terricaulis sp., assembly GCA_964540785.1. Classification (GTDB taxonomy): domain Bacteria; phylum Pseudomonadota; class Alphaproteobacteria; order Caulobacterales; family Aquidulcibacteraceae; genus Vitreimonas. Next base: position 3,178 of record CAZIOD010000031.1, on the reverse strand, counting down.
CGATCTTGCCAACGCGCGGCTCGCGGCGCCCGTGCGCGAGCTGGCCGGGGCCGGGGTCGTCCGTCGCTGCCGCCTTGCCCAGCACCCAGGCTACGCGCGCGTGGTGCTCGATCTCGAAGCGCCGGCCAGTGTGGTGCGCGAAGCGCGCGGCGCACGCCGCGCCCCTGAACTCAGCTTCGATCTCGAACCGACGGCCCCGTTCGTGCCCGCGCCTGTGCCGATTGAGCGTTCCGGCCGCGGGGCGCCCCGCCGCACCATTGTCGTCGACGCCGGCCACGGCGGGCGCGACCCCGGCGCGATCGGCGTCACCGGCGTGCGTGAAAAGGATGTGGTGCTGGACGCCGCGCTCAAGCTGCGCGCGGCGCTGGAACACCGCGGCCGCTACCGCGTCGCGCTCACCCGCGACGCGGACCGCTTCGTCGAGCTCGAAGACCGTGTTCGTTTCGCCCGCGCCCAGCACGCCGACCTGTTCATCTCGATCCACGCCGATTCCCACACCAACCGCGACGCGTTGGGCGCCTCGGTTTACACGCTTTCTGAGAACGGCGCGGTGCGCGCCCAGAACATGATGTCGGCGCAGAACTGGGACATCGATCTCGGCGAGGCCCGCCGCGAGGGGGTTGTCGGCGACATCCTGGTGGACCTGGCGCAGCGTGAGACCACCAACCGCTCGGCCCAGTTTGCACAAATGGTCATCCCCCGTCTCGGCCAGGTCGCCCCGCTGCTGCGCAACACGCACCGCAACGCCGGCTTCTTCGTCCTGTTGGCGCCGGACGTCCCGGCGGTGCTGATTGAGACCGGCTTTTTGAGCAACGTGGCCGACGAGCGCCGCCTTGCCGATCCAACCGCACGCGAGCGCATGGCCGAAGCCATGGCGGCAGCCGTGGACGCATATTTCGCTACTCCGCAGCTTTACGCCGCCAACGCCTAAAATCGGGGCGAATCTTGCGCTAGGTTCCATCACTGCGCCGGCCTTACTCGCGCCCCATTAGACAGCGAGGCGGGGCGGGCTTTCCATTGCAGAAGCAGGGCTCAATGCTGCGGGACGATTACGAGCGCCAGTCCTGGCGCGATCGCGACGACGACGACGATTACGGCGACTATCGCGAGCCTTCGCGCCCGCCCATCTGGCGCAAGCTCCTGATCGGCGCCGGCATCCTGATGGGTGTCGGCTTCCTTGCCGTCGTGGGCCTCATCGTTGCGGCCATGGCAGGGCTGCCCAGTGTCGCCGATCTGCAGAATTATGAACCCCCGGTCACCAGCCGCGTGCACGCCGGCGACGGCGCGCTCGTGGCGGAGTTCGCGCGCGAGCAGCGCGTCTATGTGCCGATCGAACGCATTCCCGATCACGTGAAGAACGCATTTGTCGCGGTCGAGGATCAGCGCTTCTTCGAACACTCCGGCCTCGACTACGCCGGCATCGCCCGCGCCATGGTCTCGAACGTCGGCAACGTGCTGCGCGGGCGCCGTCTCGAAGGCGCTTCCACCATCACCCAGCAGGTGGCCGGCAATATGCTGACCGGGCGCGCCGCCGAATGCGAAGGCGGCGTCGGCGGGCTCTTCTGCGCGCTCTACACCAAGGTGCGCGAAGCGCTGGTGGCCCAGCGCATCGAGCGCGCGCTCGATAAGGATCGCATCCTCGAACTCTATCTGAACGAGATCTATCTCGGAAACCGCGCCTACGGCGTCGCCGCCGCTGCGCTCAACTACTTCAACAAGCCGCTGGCCGAACTCAGCGTGTCGGAAGCCGCCTATCTCGCCATCCTGCCGAAAGGGCCGGCGAATTATCAATTGCCGCGTCACCGCGAACGCGCGCTCGACCGTCGCAATTACGCCATCGGCCGCATGCTCGAACGCGGCTATATCACCGCAGAACAGGCCGAAGAAGCGCGCGGCGCCGATCTTGTCACCGTTGACCGCCTCTCCGGCGATCAATTCATCGCCGCCTCGCATTTCGTCGAAGAAATCCGTCGCCAGGTGCAGTCGCAGTACGGCGAAGACGCTCTCTATGACGGCGGCCTCTCCATCCGCTCCACGCTCAACACGCGTCTGCAGCTCGCCGCTGCGCGCGCGTTGCGCGCCGGCCTTGAAGCGTACGACCGCCGCCACGAATGGCGCGGTCCGATCGGGCGCGGCGATCCTTCAGGCGATGTGGTTGCGCAACTGGCCGAGGCCGAGCGTCCGCCCACGCTGTCGAACTGGATCCGCGCCATGGTCACTGCAACCGGCGGCGGCGCCATCACGGTGACGGATCAGAACGGCGCGAGCGGACGGCTCACCAACGACGATGCGCAGTGGGCCGCCCAAGGCGCCCGGCGCAACAATGACCGCGCGTTGACGCGCGGGGCGATCGTCTACGTGCAGCGCGGCCAGAACGGTCGCTATACGCTGAAGCAAGTGCCGCAAGTCCAGGGCGCTCTGGTCGCCATGGATCCCCACACTGGACGCGTACTGGCGATGGTCGGGGGCTATTCCTTCAACGACGCCAACGGCCTCAATCGCGCGACGCAAGCAAACCGCCAGCCAGGCTCGTCGTTCAAGCCGATCGTCTACGCCGCTGCGCTGGATTTCGGACTGACGCCGTCGACGCTGGTCGATGACGGCCCGCTCGCCATTGAAGCGGGCGATGGCAGCAATTGGTCGCCGGAGAATTACAGCGGCCAGTATTACGGCCCCACCACGCTGCGGCGCGGCCTCGAATTGTCGCGCAACGCCATGACGGCGCGCGTCGCCTATGAGATGGGTCCCGAGCGCGTGCTGCAGTACGGCCAGCGTCTCGGCGTCTATGGCGACAACACCCCGGCCGTGTTCTCGCTGGCGCTCGGCGCGGGCGAAACCACGCTGATGCGCATGACCACCGCCTACGGCATGTTGGTCAATGGCGGGCGGCGTATTCAGCCGATCCTGATCGACCGCATCCAGGATCGCACCGGCGCCACCGTATTCCGCCGCGATCAGCGCGAGTGCGCCGAATGCAGCGCCGAATGGCGCCGCCAGTCGCCGCCGCGTCTGCCCGATGCGCGCGAGCAGGTGATCGATCCGGTCACCGCCTATCAGATCGTCTCGATGACCGAGGGCGTGGTGTTGCGCGGCACCGCGAGCGCAGTCAACGCGCTCGGCTATCCGCTCGGCGGCAAGACCGGCACCACCAACGACTACAAGGACGCCTGGTTCATCG
>CAZIOD010000030.1:0-26755 GCA_964540785.1 uncultured Terricaulis sp. | reverse complement strand
AATTGGAACAGGTTGATGAAGTTGATGTAGAGGCTCAGCGCGCCGAACGTCGTCGTCACCGACGCCGCGCGGGCGTCGCCGCCCACCTGGTAGTACATGAACTTCAGGCGCTGGGTGTCGAAGGCCGTCAGACCCGCGAACACCAGAACGCCGATCACCGAGATCGCGAAGCTCAGCGCCGAACTAGCGACGAACATGTTCACGATCATCGCGATGATGAGGCCGATCAGGCCCATGAACAGGAACGTGCCGAAGCCCGTGAGATCGCGCTTGGTCGTGTAGCCCCACAAGCTCAACGCGCCGAACGAGGCGGCCGTCACGAAAAACGCCTTCGCCACGCTCAGGATGCCGTCGGGCACACGCGCATAATACATCAACAGCGCGCCCATCCCGGTCCCGATCAAGGCGACCACGGACCAGTAAACCAGGTTCGCCGCCGCAGGCGACGGATTGCGCATGGTGAAGCTCGAAATCAGCAGAATCGCGATCGGGCCAAACATCACGACCCAAACGAGCGGCGTGCCGAATACGATTTGGGTGACGGGCGGGACTGTCGCGGCGACGTAAGCCAGCACCGCCGAGAGCACCAGCCCCAAGGCCATCTTGTTGTAGACGCCCAGCATGAAGGCCCGAAGGCCCGCATCGACCGCCATGTCCGCACGGCCGGTCGGGATCGACCGAGTCTGGGAGTGGTAGTCGCTCATCCGTATTAACCTCCTTGCCGCGGGGAAATCCCGCAGCGACGCCCCATATATGGCCGCGCAGGCCCCCGCCAGCAAGCGAAAGCGGGCGCCTGACGCGGTTGCGGACTGTGCGCCACAGGGCGCAACATAGGCGATATCGCGGCGGAACTTAATGGCCGGTAAGGGACGTTCCTGACGGGCGACGTTCACCGACCTGAACGCAGAATCGCGCTAGGACGCGGGCGCGGAGGTGCAAAAGCCGGGGTGGCTGACGAAAACGATCCGAATCGGCCGGAGGACAAGTCCCCGCCGAAGCCGCCGGAAGAAGGCGTCGAACCGTTCGCGCCGGGCGCGCCGGACGAACCATCACACGCGAGCGAGCCGCCCGCCGACGCCCATCCGCCGGCGGAGCAAAGCGTCGAGGAGGAGGCGACGTCCCTACCCGAGCCGTCTGCGCCGGCGGCGCCGCCGCTGGAGGACGAGGTCGACAACGAGACGTCCACGTCGATCGCGCCCATTGCGTCTGAGCCAGCCTTGTCTGAGGACGCTGCGCCCGAACCGGCGACGCCAGACCCGGACGAGATCGTTCCCGCGAGCCATCCGTCAGAGGCGACGGAGCTGCCGCCCAACTACTTCCGCGCCGCGGGCGATCCCGATGAGGGCGAAGCCGAAGCGCCGCCATCCCAGTTTGGCCGATTCCGCGCCCGCATCCAGCAGACCGTCCGCGACGCATGGGCGGTGACCGAGCCCGGTTGGGTGAAGGTCTCCGGCGCAACGCAGGACGGCGCACGGCAAGCCTGGCAACGCGTGCGCGAAGTCAAAGGACCGCGCAGCGTGCGCGAAGCCGCTGTCTGGAGCGGGTGGGCCGCAGGCGGTTTTGCGGCGCTGATCCTGGGATTTTTCTTCTTCGTCACCTGGGGCATGCCCTCTACGGACGCGCTCTGGGAAGCGCGCAACGGCCAGTCGATCACCTTCCTCGACCGCAACGGCAACGTGATCCTGCGCGAAGGCGCGCAGAACGCGCCGCCGGTCGATCTCAGCACCCTGCCGCCTTATGTTTCCCAGGCCTTCATCGCGATCGAAGACCGCCGCTACTACGATCACTTCGGCATCGATTTCGGCGGCATGATGCGCGCCGCGACCGAGAACATCCGCTCCGGACGTGTGGTCCAAGGCGGATCGACCATCACCCAGCAGCTTGCGAAGAACCTGTTCTTGACCAATGAGCGCTCTTGGCGTCGCAAGGCGCAGGAAGTCGCCATGGCCATCTGGCTGGAGACGCGCTTCACCAAGGACGAGATTCTCGCGCTTTACCTTTCGCGCGTGTATTTCGGCGCCGGCGCCTACGGCATCGAAGCCGCTGCCGAGCGCTATTTCGACCGCCCTGCCCGCGAACTCACCCTTCTGCAGTCAGCCACGCTGGCTGGCCTCGTCAAGGCGCCGTCGCGGCTCAATCCGGCGCGTCAGGACATCGCGGCCGCGCGCGGCCGCGCTGAGCTCGTGCTCAACGAAATGGTGGCGCTGGGTTTCATCAGCGACACCGAACGCAGCGCCGCACTCGGCGAGGAGCTTATCGTCAGCCGCCGCAATCCCGCTGGCGTGCTGGGCTATTTCCGCGACTGGATTGACCCCCTGCTCAACGAAGTGATCGGCACCCAGCGCGACGACTTCATTGTGGAAACCACGCTCGACATCGCCTCGCAACGCGCGGGTGCGCAGGCGGTGGAAGAAGTCCTCGCCGAACACGGCGAAACTCGCCGGGTCGGACAAGCGGCCCTGCTTGCGCTCGACGAGGAGGGCGGCGTGCGCGCGATGGTCGGCGGTCGCGATTACGATCAAAGCCAGTTCAACCGCACGACGCAGGCGCGACGACAGCCCGGTTCGTCGTTCAAGTTTTTCATCTATCTCGCGGCGATGGAGAATGGGCTGACGCCGTGGAGCGTGCGCGAGGATGCGCCGATTACGATCTATATCGACGGCCAGCCGCCGTGGTCGCCCGGCAATTACGAACACCAGTATCACGGCGCCGTCGAACTCACGCGTGCGTTCGCAGCCTCCTTCAACATGGTGGCGATCCGCGTGGCGAACGAAATTGGCGGGGAAAAAGTTATCGACGTCGCGCGCCGCCTAGGTGTGCGCTCGCCATTGCACAATTATCATTCCCTGGCGCTTGGCGCGCAGGAAATGACGCTGCTGGAGATGACGCAATCCTACGGGGCGATGGCGTCTGAGGGCTACAATGTCGAAGCGCACGGCGTGGCCCGCATCCGACGGGCCAATAACAACGAAACCATGTGGAGCTGGCGTCCGCAACGCCACGAGTTGGTGATCGACGAACGCACGCTGCGCTATATGAACCACATGCTGGCGCGCGTGGTGCAGGCCGGGACCGGCACGCGCGCGCGCCTTGACTCGCACCAGGTTGGCGGCAAGACGGGCACCGGCAACGATTATCGCGACGCCTGGTTCGTCGGATTTACGCCGGGCTACGTCGCGGGCGTGTGGGTAGGCAACGACAATTTCAGCACCACAGCGCGGGTAACCGGCGGCTCGCTGCCGGCGGACATCTGGACCCGTTATATGCAAGTGGCGCTGCGCAACGTCCCGGCGCGTGAAATGCAAATGCCGCGGCCGGAGGACTACGACGTCGGGCTCCCGCTGCCGAACATTCCAACCATGACGGCGATCGGCGCGCCGATCGGCGTCATCGAGGCGCCGGCGATGGCGCCGCCCGACGAGCACGATCGCTCGCTGGATTTCGGCCCTGAAGGCTAGCTGTCCGCTGAAGCTTCGCCGAACGACGGGCGATCGAAGTGTTCGGCGCCTTCACGCTTCCCAGCCCCTTCAGCACGCGCAACGAAGGCGTGCATGAACTCGCCGAGCTGCTTCACGCCGTCGGCCGTTGGTCGCTGATCGTGTTAGGGTCTTTGCATATCCTGGCCGTAGTGAAGCACAGCTGGATCGACAAGGATCGCGTGCTGCAACGGATGTTGACGCCGCCCCGGCGCTCCTAGCGCGCCATGCCGACCGCGTGCAGCGCGCAACCATGTTCATGCAGCCAGGCGCGCCCCCGCTCGTAATCCGGCAGGCAGCGGCGCACGTGCGCCCAGAACCGTCGCGAGTGGTTCATTTCCTTGAGGTGCGCCACTTCGTGCGCAGCCAGATAATCGAGCACGAACGGTGGCGCGAGGATCAGCCGCCAGGAGAACGACAGCACGCCGTCCATCGAACACGAACCCCAACGCGAACGCAGCTCCTTCACCTGCAACCGCACCGGCTTGACGCCCAGGGTCACGGCATGCGTTGCGACGCGGTCGATCAGGTCGTGACGGGCTTCGTCCTTGAAGAAGCGCAACAGCCGCGATTCAAACAGCGCAATGTCCGGCGCGGGCGCCACTAGGCGCGGCGGAAACCCCATCTCAACGCGCGGACCTGCGCGGCCGTGCTCATAAGCCAGCTGATGCTCGACGCCGCGCAACGTCACGAGCGCGCCAGGCGCGAGCTGCACGCCCTTGGGCAGACGTGATAATTCCTGCGCGATCCAGCCGGCGCGCTCGGCTGCAAAGCGTTCGGCATGCTTCAGATCGCGTTTGCTCGGCGCGGTGGCGATTGCCTCACGCCGGGTCGGATCGATGCGCACGGAAACGTGCCGCGCGCGCGGATTGACGATCAATCTCAGTGGCACGCGCCGCCCGTCGATCGTTTCGATCTCGGTTTGGACTGGTTCGACTTTCTGTCGCGAATCGAAGCGCATGGGCCAAGTTTCGCGGTCGTGCGTTAACGGCTCAAGTGCAGTCAGGCGCCAGCGGGGAATTTTGCGACGCCGCGCCTTACTCGCTGCCGACGACTCTGAGATTGGCGCGACGATCCGTGCGGGAGGCCGCGCTCTGGAACGTGCGCATGAAGTCGCGCATGCGCGGGTAGATCTCCGTGCGGAACCGTCGCCCGCTGAATACCCCGTAATGGCCGACGCCCGGCTGGATATAATCGCGCCGCATCGTTTCGGGAATGCTCACGCAAAGCTCGTGCGCCGCCTGCGTCTGACCGATGCCGGAAATGTCGTCGTTCTCGCCTTCCACCGTGAGCAATGCGGTCTTGACGATGGCGCTCGGATCGACGCGTTCGCCGCGATGCAGCATCGTCCCATTGGCGAGCGAGTAGCGCTGAAACACTTCCACCAGCGTCTGAATGTAGAATTCCTCTGTCAGATCCATAACCGAGAGATATTCATCGTAGAAGTCGCGGTGCTTCTGCGCGTCGTCTCCGTCGCCCTTCACGAGATTCTGAAAGTAGGAATAGTGCGCGTCGACATGGCGCGAGAGGTTCATGCCCATGAACGAGGCCAATTGCAGAAAGCCCGGATAAACGCGCCGGAAAGCGCCGGGGTAAAGCATCGGCACCGTGTGGATCATGTTCTTCTGGAACCACTCGATGTCGCGGTTCTCGGCCAATTGGTTCGGCGCGGTCGGCGATTTGCGCGCATCGATGGGCGAGCCCATGAACGTCATCGTCGCGGGCGTACAGGGATCATCCGCAGCGGCCAGCAGCGAGATCGCCGCCAGCACGGCGGGACCAGGCTGGCATACCGCGACAACATGCGTTTGCGGTCCGAGCACGCGCAACATCGCCATGATGTGATCGACGTAATCGCTGAGATCGAAGCGTCCCGAGATCACCGGCACCATGCGCGCATCGGCCCAGTCCGTGACATAGACTTCGTGTTCGGGCAGGAATGCCTCGACGGTAGAGCGCAACAGGGTCGCATAATGACCCGACATCGGCGCCGCCAGCAGCACGGTGGGATCGGTTCGCTCGCCGCGCGCAGCTTTCAACGCGGCGGCATCGCGTTCGAAGTGTAGCATGTCGCACCAGGGCGACGACCATGCAGACTTTGGCGTCACCGCGACTTCGACGTCATTGACGACCGTGCGCGATAGGTTCCAGTCGGGCTTGCGGTAGCGCCGCGTGACGGTTTCGAACAGGTCGGAGGCGGCCGCGGCGGTGCGGGCGATCTCCGTGTCGGCCACCGGATTGAGCGGCGAGCGAAGCATGCTCGACTGCATCAAAGCGGCGATGCGGAGCGGGGCCACCGAGAGGTGGCCGAGTTCATAAAGCGAATAGAGCATCTTGCCCTTTCGTGCTGCAGCGCAGCGTACCGCGAGTCGGATACAGCGCCGTCCCCCGTCTCAGTAGCCAAAACATCCAGGAGCCGAGTTTGTTGCATTGCAGCAACGTGGCTGGCCGGCGGTTCAGCGTCCTCAGTTTATGATGTAATGGTAATTATCCTGGTCGCCAAGCTCAGGTTCCAGCGGGGCGACGTTCCAGACCGGCCGCGATGCAGGCCGATATATCCTCGACGGGAACCGCCACCAGGGGGCTCCCAGGATCGCTCGCGCGTTCCCGGGTAGTTGTCGGGATGATCGCCACAGTGCGCCAGGCGCCGTCCAGGACATACAAGAACGACGTGTGGTCGACGTTGTAAACGTTGGCGGGCGAGCCTTCCGATGGAGGCTGCGCGCGGCCATAAGCGTGGAACGCGGCAAGCGCAGCGTCGACCTGCTGTTGCGTGCCGGTGAGGCCGACGAGCCCGGCGGGAAACCCCTCCGTGGCCACGTACTGCCCCATGCGTTCGGGGGTGTCGCGCGCCGGATCGACGGAGATCAGGATCGGCTGCACGTCATATCCGCCGGGGAGCGCGAGCGCCTCGGCCACGGCATACATGCTGGTGGGGCAAACATCCGGACAGTTCGTAAAACCGAAATAGACCACGGCCGGTTGGCCGGCGAAATCGGCTTGCGTCACGGTCGCGCCATTCTGATCCACGAGCGTTATAGGCCCCCCCACATCCGTTGCGCCTTCAAGGATGCAGTTCTGCGGCGCGCTCGCGCTGGCGCTGCGTTCGCCGTTGAAGCCCACCACGACGATCGCTGCGGCGGCAGCCAACGCTGCGGCGGCGACCGCAGGTATGACGGCGCCTGTGAGATTACGGCGAGGGGTTTCGGGCGGGTCTCCCATAGGCCTCAGCTAGAGGCGCCAAAACACAGCCAGCAACGCGGCGCGAGCGCACAGGGGGCGCAATGCCGCAGCCGCGGGGCACTGCAGTGCGGGCGGCGTTGCTTCAGGCCGCTTGTGTCGCCTGGCTGATCGCCGCGCACGCTTCGGTGAGCGCGGGCGTCGTCCGGCCCAGTATGCGTCGGCGGCCGCCACGCCCCCTTGAGCAGCCGGGCCGGGGCAGCGATGAGGGGGCATGTCCATCGCCGAAAACCGCACGCCCGCGCCGGTGCCGCCCTTCTGGAGCGCCACCAGCCGAGTGCGGGTGCGCACCCTGATCGTGCTGCGTTGGCTGGCGATCTTCGGCCAGACCTTGGCCGTTCTGTTCGTGCGCTACGGGTTGGATGTGGAATTCCCACTCGGCTGGGCGCTCGCCGCGATCGGCGTTTCGGTAGCGCTGAACGTTGCGCTCGCTCTTATGCGCCGCGCGCAAGAACTCGCGCTCGAATGGGAAGCGGCCGCACAGCTGGCTTATGACGTGGTGCAGCTTGCGGTTCTGCTGGCGCTTACGGGCGGACTGCAGAATCCATTCGTGTTTCTGTTCGTCGCGCCGGTCGCCGTGTCGGCCACCATTCTGCGACCGGCCGTCACCGCGATGCTGGCGGCGCTCACCTTCGCCTGTGTGGGCGCGATCTCGGTACTGCACCTGCCGCTGCCGTGGCCGGAGAGCGCGGCCCCGTTCAGCCTGCCCCCGCTCTATCAGCTTGGCATCGCTGCGGCGGTGCTCGTGGGATTGGGGTTCACCAGCGTCTATGCTTGGCGCGTCGCGGCCGAAGAAGAACGACTCAATATCGCGCTCGCCGCGGTGCAAGCGGTGTTGGCGCGCGAGCAGACGCTCTCTGCGCTTGGCGGACTTGCCGCTGCGGCGGCGCACGAACTCGGCACGCCACTGGCGACGATTCATCTCGTCGCCAAAGAGATGGCGCGTGACTTGAAACCGGACGATCCGCGTGCGGAAGACTTGCAGTTGCTGGTGACGCAGAGCGAGCGTTGTCGGGCGATTCTGGGCCAGCTCTCGGGCATGCGCGACCAGGGCGACGTGATGTACGCGCGCGCGCCGATACGCTCCTTGCTTGAAGAAATCGCCGCCCCCCACGAAGGGCTTGGCGCCGCAATCATCATTAGCGCCGAAGGCGACGGCCAACTCGACGTAAAGCGCATGCCCGAGGTGGTTCACGCGCTCGGGGGCATCGTGGAAAACGCCGTGGGGTTCGCCCGCTTGCGCGTCGACATCGAAGCGCGCTGGAGCGCCGAAACGGTCGAGGTCACGGTTCGCGACGACGGGCCCGGATTTGCACCGGCCATCCTCAATCGGCTCGGCGAGCCCTATCTGACCGAACGCGACCATGAGGGTGTGGCCGGCGGGCTAGGCCTAGGCTTCTTCATCTCGAAAACGCTGCTGGAACGCACGGGCGCCAAACTCGACGTCCGCAACCGTCGCCCGCCAAACCAGGGCGCGGTGGTGAAAACGACCTGGCCTCGCACATCAATTGAGGCGCCAAAGCTTTGATTAAGCCCCAAAAGTTTCTACATACGGCTCACCCGGAGCCAAAACATGCCCACCGATCTCGCCCCCGAGGGCGACAAGTCGCTTTTGATCCTTGATGACGACGCCCCTTTCCGCACGCGGCTGGCGCGCGCACTGGAGGGACGCGGTTTTGCGGTCACCGCCGTCGGCAGCGTGGGCGAGGCCTCCGATATCGCCGTCAAGGCGCCCCCCGCTTACGCCGTGCTCGACCTGCGGCTCGAAGACGGCTCCGGCCTCTCGGTGGTCGAAGCGCTCAACAAACATCGCCCTGACGCACGCGTGGTCATTTTGACGGGCTATGGCGCCATCGCGACGGCTGTTGCAGCGGTCAAAGCCGGCGCGATCGATTATCTCGCCAAGCCGGCCGATCCCGAAGACATCGTCAAGGCGTTGCTTGCGGCCCCAGATGCGACGCCAGATCCGCCAGACAATCCGATGAGCGCAGATCGAATCCGATGGGAACACATCCAGCGCGTTTATGAGCTCTGCGGCCACAATGTCAGCGAGACCGCGCGCCGGCTGAACATGCACCGCCGCACTCTGCAGCGCATCCTGGCGAAGCGCGCGCCGCGCTAGGTTCCGCCTCCACCGAACCCGGAACCGTGCTGGGGCGTTAGTTCAGAGATCCGCGGTGCATCTCTGAATGACCCAACCCGACCTCCCCCGCATAAGCTGGTGGCGGCGCGCCTTGGCGACAGGCGGGCGTATCCGCCGCCTGCTCATTTTCGGTTTCGAACAGATCGTGCTCGCACGCCTGTTCGAGCGTCATCGGCCTATTGCGGACGGCGTCACCGCAGCGTTGCTCAAGAGCAAATCGATCGAGCTGCACCCGCCCGACCTCACCGTTACTCAAGGCGCCGAACAGGTCGATGACTGGACCCATGGATTCGCCGCCGCAAACGCCGCGCTCTTCCTGAATCTACGCAATCCGGACGCTCTTTCGCCGGTGCGTCACGCGCGCCCAGCGCCGTCGTTTCAAGCCATCTATCTTTGGGACAGCGCATTTATCGCACAAGTCTGGAAGTGGTGGGATCCCGAGGTCGCGCACGACGTGCTCGATTCCGTTATGCGGCAGAGCGACGGCGACCGCCTGCCGCACTTTGCCTCCGAATTCGCCGGATCTGCGTTCACGCAGCCGCCGCTGATCGCCTGGTCGCTCTGGCGCCTGGGCGACGCAGCCGACGCCGATCTGCACAAGCAATGGGTGGCTGACGCCTATCCATCGCTGCGGGCGTTTCATCTTTGGCTCAAGCAAAACCGGCGTTTGCAGAACGGGCTTTACGCCTGGGCGCACCCTTACGAATCCGGCGTCGAAAATGCGCCGCGCTTTGGCGACCGCGAAGAACGGCGTCTGCGTGACACAAGGCGCATCGCCGCCCCCGATTTCTCGACCTACATGGTGCTGCAATGCGAGGCGTTGGCGACGATGGCGCAGCTGCTGGACAAGCGCGACCACGCTGCAGCTTACGACAGCGAGGCCGCCAGCATCGCCAGCGCCATGAACGCTTTCCTGTGGGACGAGTCGGAGGGCTATTATTTCGACCGCAACACCGCGGACGGCCATTTCATCCGGGCGCGGACGATTGCTTCGGTGCTGCCGCTGTGGGCCGGCGTTCCGGACGCGCGGCGCGCCGACGCGCTGATTGAACACATCCTCGATCCAGGCGGCTTTAACACGCTTATTCCGCTTCCTTCGGTCGCCATCGACGACCCCGCCTTCGAGCGCGACATGTGGCGCGGGCCAGTTTGGATCAATATGGCGTTTGCCATCATCGAAGGCATGCGCCGCTACGGCCATCATGAACACGCCGCCGACTTCTGTTACCGCCTGTGCGACGGCGTTTATCGCACGCACAGCCGCACCGGGCGCTTCTACGAATTCTACGATCCCACCGCCTACGCCATCCGAGATTTGCATCGCAAACGCGGCAATCGCTGGAAAGCGATGACCCTGGGCAAGAAACCGGTGATCGACTTCGTGGGTTGGACGGGCCTGGTGAACACGCTGGCGATCGAGACTCTCTTTGGCATGCGTCAGGAAGACGGAAGACCCATCCTGCAACCGCGCTTCCCAAAGCGCGCGGTCGGCCGCACCTTCATCCTCGTCCTGCCGCTCTGGGACGTCACAATCCGGCTCGAAGTGCTGGAAGGGGGAGACGTCCAGGGCCGCATTGTCGGCGACGGCGCCGTCCGGCGATTCCGGGCGAAGTTCGGCGAACGCGTCCCGCTCGGCACGCAGCAGACCGCAGGCGCCATCGCATGAAGTTCTGCGACATCACCATGGCCTATAATCCCCGTAGCGGAGGGATTAAGACCTATATCGACGAGAAGCGGCGCTATCTGCGCGAACGCACCGATCATGAGCATCTACTGATCATCCCCGGCGCGCGGGACCGCGTCCGGCGTTCGGGCCGCACGACCACCGTCACGATCAAGAGCCCGCTGCTGCCAGGACAGGACGCGTACAGAGTCTTCGTGTCACCGGCAAAAATCAGAGAGGTGTTGCGCAATGAGGCGCCGGAGTGCGTAGAATTGGGCAGCTATTACACCGAACCATGGGCTGCGTTCTCGTATCGCAGGCGCCGGCGCGAAGCTGGCGCCCCTTGCGTGCTGAGCGCGTTCTTTCACACGGACGTGGCCAGGGCCTATGTAGCGGCGCCGCTTCGCGCGGCGGCGCACAATTGGCTGCAGGACGTTAGCGAAGCGCTGATCACCAGCGCCGACAAGATCGCCGACATCGCCGCCAGCGGCGCCGAACGCTATATGCGCTACATTTTCCGACATTGCGATCTCGCCTTCGCCTCGAGCCCTTCGCAAGCCGAGCGATTAAACGAATACGGCGTCGCTGACGTGGCCATCGTGCCGATGGGCGTCGATCTCCGGCTCTTCAATCCGCGGCGCCGTTCGCGTGAGCTGCGGCAGGCGCTCGGCGCCGATGACGACGCGTTGGTGCTCATGTTTGCGGGGCGCCTGTGTATGGAAAAGCGGGTATGCAAACTGATCGAGGCGCTGGAAGCGTTGCCGCCGGGCTTGCGCGCCCAGCTCTGGCTGATGGGCGATGGCCCGCAGCGCGAGGAGGTGGAAGCGGCCGCCGCGCGCAACCGGGCCATTCGCCTGTTTGAGTACGAAGGCGATCGCCAGCGCTTCGCCGAGTTGCTGGCCTCGGCTGACATCTATGTCAGCGCTGGCCCGTTCGAGACCTTCGCGATCTCCGTGATCGAAGCGCAGGCGAGCGGGCTACCCGTTGTCGGCGTTGACGCGGGGGCGCTGCGAGAACGGGTGCTCGACGACCTGGGATTGCTGGGGCCTGTGGACGATGCGCGGGCCATGGCGGCGAACATTGTTCGCCTTGCGCCGGAACGCGAGGCGATCGGCGCGCGCGCACGCAAACATATTGCAGAGCGTTTCGGCTGGACGAGCGCGCTGGAGCAATTGTTCGCGTATTACGAAGCCGAGCTCGGCCGGCGCGATCGGCTTCCGCCAGCGGCGCCCGCGCACCGCCGCGCGCCATTGCCCGCCCAATGACACGCCGGACTCTGTGGAGAAACCGGAGACGAAACACACGCCGCATTGGCCGGACGCGCCGTTTGCAGTAAGGCCGGCCGGTGCTCTCGCGATCATGGGAGGTGGGGTATGTGGTTCGCCGATAAATTGGGACCCGCGCCAGGGCCAGTTCCGGGTCAGCCTGTGGTGCGCGCCAGCGTCGCAAATGCGCCAGCACAGCAGGCGCCCGCGCCGCAACCGCAGCCAGCTCCAATCCAAACGCCAGCGCCTTCCCCGGCGGCAAAGGCCGCACCACCGCCTGCGCCCGAAAAGAAGAAAAAGAAAGGCTGGTTCTAACCGCCTTCAATAACGCAGGTATTTCTGCCGTTCGCGCGCCCATGCGGCCTCATCCGGCGCCGTGATCGCGTCCAGATCGGCGGGCGCGGCATCTGCATCATCCACCCATTTGCGCAGCAGCGGCGAACCATTGATCACGTCGATGGCCAGCTTGCTGAATTCGTATTCGTACGCGAACTTCCGCCACAGCTCATACTCCGGATAAAGACGCCGGATCGCCTTGAACGCGAGCGCCATCAGCCGCCAGGGCTTGAACGCTCGGTGATCGTAGTGCGTGGGATCTTCGACATGGATCATCACGCCATGGCAGAGCTGCTCGAAATGTTTGTGGAAGGTCGGCTCGAACCAGCACTCACGCAGCCGGCAACCGCCTAGCCAGTCCGGCGCGAGGGCGTGCATCTCCGCTATCAGCTTACGCGCATCGATATCCGGGGCGCCGAACACTTCCAGCGGACGAGTGGTGCCCCGCCCTTCGGACAGAGTGGCGCCTTCCAGCATCACCGTGCCGGCGTAGGCTCGCGCCATCCACAGGTTTGGCGCGTTCGGCGATGGATTGACCCAGGTGCGCTCGCCTAGCGGCCAGCCATGGCCGGGCGCGTCATCGGGACGCCATCCTTCCATTTCGACGACGCGGTAAGGCACATTCAAGTTGAAGTGGTCGATGAACCATTGGCCGAGTTCGCCCAGCGTGAGGCCATGGCGCATCGGCATCGGCCCGGCGCCGACGAAGCTTTCCCACCCGGGGCGCAGCGTCATTCCTTCGATCGGCCGGCCTACCGGATTTGGCCGATCCAGCACCCACACCTCTTTGCCGTGCTTGGACGCGCCTTGCAGTACGTAGAGCAGCGTTGTGATGAAGGTGTAAATGCGGCAGCCCAGATCCTGCAGATCGACCACGATCACATCGAACGTCGACAGCATCTGGTCCGTCAGCCAGCGCTGATCGCCGTAGAGGCTGAACACCGGCACGCCGTGCACCGGATCGTTGTAGTCGCGCGACTCCACCATGTTGTCTTGCTTATCGCCGCGCATGCCGTGTTGGGGCCCGAACGCCGCGCTGATGCGGATATCTCCGCATGCCATCAGCGCGTCCAGCGAATGCGTGAGATCGCGCGTGACCGAAGCGGGGTGGGCGAGCAGCGCCACACGCTTGCCGTGCAGCGGCGCGCGAAGCGAAGCGTCTTCCAGCAGGCGATCGATGCCGAACTTCATGTCAGCTCCACGACAAAGCACTCGTCGTTATGAAAGTCTGGCTGGCCGGCCGGATGCCGCAACGCCCAGTACGATTTTTGGCCACTGGTTTCCTCGATCACCGCGGACAGTCCAAGCCGCCACGGCGCCTGCCCTGGCAGATCGAAAGCTGCATGTAAAACATACACGCCGTCTTCAACGCCGCCTTCGACGCGCGGCGCCAACACCTCGATGGGACGCATGCCGCTTCGATAGCTGTCGAAGCGATAGACCGCCCACTGAGTCGAGGGTGAGAAGTTGAATTCGTCATAGCCCTCAGCGCCGGCCTGCTGCGCGAAAACCTCGAAACAGGTGGAACGCCAGAGCTGGTCGGCGCGCTCGGGATCGGCTGGCGCTGGCACAAGCAATTCATCGATCGCGCCGCTCACCGCATAGCGCACGCGCAATTGGACGCCGCTCAGGCGTCCGAGTTCGGCTGCGACGCCCGTTATGGCCCCGGGGCGAGAGTCGGGGTGGGGTTTCAACATCCAGCGCATGGGCTCACCTTAGACATGATCCCCGTTAACGCGCCGCTTCGACATCCCGGTCCGCCCATGCTATCGGCCCGCCGCCCGAGAGACCCCGATGACAAACCCGCAAACCTTTAGGTCCGACTTCCTGCGCAACGTGACCGCGCGCGGTCAATTCCACCAATGCACCGATCTGGCGGGTCTGGATGAAGCGGCCGTACGGGGCGTAGCTGGCTATATCGGCTTCGACATGACTGCGCCCAGCCTTCATGTGGGCAGCCTCACCCAGATCATGTTCCTGCGCCGCCTCCAGCAGGCCGGCGGAAAGCCGATCGTGCTCCTCGGCGGCGGCACGACGCGTGTCGGCGACCCATCCGGCAAGGAAGAGATGCGCCAATTGTTGTCTGAAGCGCAGATCGCCCAGAACGCCGCCTCGATCAAAACCGTGTTCGAGAAGTTCTTGAGCTTCGGGCCGGGAAAGTCCGACGCCATCATGGTCGACAATGCCGAATGGCTGCTCAAGTTGAACTACATCGACTTCCTGCGCGATGTCGGCCGGCACATGTCCGTCAACCGCATGCTCACAATGGACTCGGTGCGTTTGCGGCTTGAGCGAGAGCAGCCGATGAGCTTCATCGAGTTCAATTACATGGTGCTGCAGGCCTACGACTTCGTGGAGCTGCACCGCCGCTACGGCTGCAAGCTGCAGATGGGCGGCTCTGACCAGTGGGGCAACATCGTCAACGGCGTCGAACTCGGCCGGCGTATGGATGGCGCCGAGTTGTTCGGATTGACGCAGCCGCTGATCACCACCGCGAGCGGCGCAAAGATGGGCAAGACGGCGCAAGGCGCGGTCTGGCTCAACGCCGACATGCTCGGCCCTTACGATTACTGGCAATATTGGCGCAATACGGAAGATGCCGACGTCGGGCGTTTCTTGCGCATCTTCACCGATCTGCCTCTGGATGAAATCGCGCGCCTTGAGGCGCTGCAGGGCGCGGAGATCAACGACGCCAAGAAAGTGCTCGCCACCGAGGCGACAGCCATGCTGCACGGCCGCGAGGAAGCCGCACGCGCTGAAGAGGCCGCGCGCGCGACGTTCGAACAAGGCGCGCGCAGCGAGAACCTGCCAACGCTCACGATCAGCGCCGATGAATTCGCCCAGGGCTTGCGCGTCACGGCCGCGTTGACGAAAGCGGGGCTCACGGCCTCGAACGGCGAAGCCAAGCGCGCCATCGCCCAAAAGGCGGTCAGCGTGAACGATGCGCTGGTGAGCGACGAGACAGCGACGCTCAGCGAGGGCGATGTCGTCGACGGCGCAATCAAACTCTCGCTCGGCAAGAAGAAGCACGCCCTGGTGAAGATCGCCTGAGCCCGCTGACGATGCGTCAGGGCGCGATCTCCGCAGTCTGGGCGCCGGCAGAAGCTGCCGCTTCCTGCGCGGCAGCGACGGCTTCGGGGTCGGGCGGCGGCAGAGAATGCGCACCGCCAGCCTCGCGCGGCTGGGCCGGCTCGAAGATGCGGCGCAAGATGCCCGGCGTCAGCGCTGAGACGGGATTGACGCCAACCCGCGGCTGGGCCGCCTGGCCATTGATCGCGTAGGTCATGCCGAACACGCCCTCGCCGCGGCGCGAGACCAGAAGATTGCCCAACACCGGCACCTCGCCGAGCATCGACAGATTAAGCAATGGCGAGGGCGCGACGACGCCGTCAACATCGAGATTGTCTCGTGCGATGTCGTAAGAGCCTGCGCCGGTGAGCCCAAGCGCGGGGCCGCGCATTGCGCCTTCAGTAAAGGTCACGCGGTCGTTGGCGTAGGCCATCTCCGCTTCAAGCACTGAAAAGCCGATGCCGTCGCCATTGAGCGTATCCACAAGACCTGTCAGGGAGCCCGCCGACGACAAGAGCTGCGCCATCGCCGGCAAGCGCACCACGTTGAAATCGCTCAAACGCACCGTGAATCGCGCTTGGCTCGGCGGGCCGCCACGCCACTCGCCGTCGGCGCTCGCGCGGCCGCCGACGATATTGTTCATACCGGTCAACGCCGCAACGGCGAAGCCGGCGTCTTCGGAGCGCAAGCGAATACGCCCTTGCGGATCGTTCGGCCGCGGCCCGAGCGCAAGCGAAAAGACGCCGTTGCGGGGCGTGTGGCCTTCTGCAGTCAGCATCGCCAAGGCGCCGCGCAACATGGTGAGGTTGACGCGCGCATTGCTCATCGTCGCCCCACCGCGCAGCTTGAGCCGCGAGACCGCGACCGAGGCGCGCATTGGGGCCGGCGCCTCGCGCGCCCCGACGCTGGCGGAGGCCGTGCCGGGTGGAACGCGCTCCGATCCCATAAAGGGCGCCGCATCGAACAGGGCGCCGCGGACGGCGACATCCAGCCCGCCGTCAGCGGCGCGCGTCGCGGTAAGGCGCGCATCCGAGCGCCCTTCTATCCAAAGCCGGGTGAGATCGGCTTCCTGAACTCGGTCGTCGCGTGTCAGGCGCACGCGTCCCTGCGCATTGAGCCCGGCGCCGCGAGCACTGAGATCGGAAAAAAGCAGCCCGCCGTCTCGTTGGCGTTGCACGGTGAACTGCGCCGATGCGGCCTGCCCGGCCCGCTTCGTCCAGAATTGGCGCGGCGCTTCGACGGCGGCGTCGGTGAGATCGAGATCGACTTGGGCATTGTCGACATCGAATCCTCGGCCCTGCCCGCTCACGGTGACGCCAATGCGGCCTTGCGCGTAACGGGCGACGGAATAGCCAAGCCGCTCAAGGTCATTGGCGTCGAAAGTGCCGGCGATCTCGTATTGCGACGAGGACTCGCCGCGCCGGCCGCGTACGATGTTCTCGGTCCAGCGCACGTTCTCGATCTGCGACGCACCGGCGCGGATCGGACCGCTTACGGTGACGGCGCGCTGATCGCCCCGCACGCTGAGGTGGCCGTTGCTGAGAGCGACGCGGCGCGTATTCATGTTGCCGGCGAAATCGCGGATCGCGCCGTTGACGGTGAAACGCCAGCTCTCGAAGGGCGCCTCGCGCAGCATGGGACGCTGCAGCCGCAGCGCAACGCTGCCTTGCCCGCGCACGCTGGCCGCCTCGATCGGCAAGCGATCGCCGAGCCCGAGCGGCTCCTGCAGCAAGAGTTCGATCATGTGGCGCGCATCGCCCTCGGCGCGCGCGGAAATCGTCGCCATTTCGCCCTTGGGTTTGAACCGCGGAATTTCGACGCGCCCGTGCGTGACCGCGAGATTGTTGATCCGCGCGGACGGCACCGTCATGTCGAAGCGATTGCCGCGCACAACGGCGCTGCCGGAGATGTTCATCACCGGCGACATGGTGCTGAGGAAGCGCAGCGCGCCGTCGCTGACATTGAATCGCACATCCACCGCCTCATCGCGCAGGATGCCGTCAATCAGATCGTCCGGACGGATGTCGAGGCGCAAGGTGGCGTCGGTGACCCGCCCGCCCATGATCGAGCGGATGAGGAAGGCGCGCGCGCCCTCGCCGAGTCCGATCGGCCACATCTGGACGACTTGGCGCGCGTCGAGCGCGCCGGCGACTGCGCCCTCGAGCTGGACCCCCGTACGCATGCGCCGGTCCGGCCCCGCTTCGTCCCAATAGAGGCGACCGCTAGCGCTCAAAGTCCCCTGGCCCGATTGCGCGCTGATTTGCGCAAAACGGATCGCGCGTTCGGACGAAACGATGGCGCCGACGATGCGCACATTGGACAGCGCTACGGCTTCCGGGAAAGTCGCCGGCACATCGAAGCTTACAGCCGGCAGCGAGATGTCGAACGCCGCCGGCTCGTCGGGCGCAGCGCGCATAATAGCGGAGACATCGCGAACGCGTATCTCGCCGCCAATGCGTGTGCGGTCGCCGGCGAGCGACAATTCGTCGATGATCAGTTCGTCGCTGGCGATGTCATAGCGCCCGTGAACGCGTCCGCCTTCCATGGAGAAGCGCCCGCCCGCCATATCGGCCGCGCCGCGGCCAATGACGGCTTCGCCTTCGAACAGCGTAACGCCCCGCTCGCGATCCATGCCGACCGAGACCGTGGCGGTCATCGGCGCATCGAGGCCGGCAAAGGGCCCGAGCCCCGCCGGAGAGAAGAGCGCGCGCGGACGCGCATCCTGCGCGCCAAATTCGACGACCGCGCTCTGGAAGCGCGTGTCCGTGGTGATGCGCAGAGTCGCCGGCGCCGTCAGACCCTCGCGTCCCTCCAGGCGCGCATCGGCGAAGAATTCGAGACCGCGGCCGCGGCGCGCGAGTTCGAGATTGGCGGCATCCGCGGTCCAGCGTCCGCCGCCGACTTCATCGATGATCGTAAGCGCCGCATTTCGCACGCTGAGCCCGCGCAGGCGCCCACCCGGTCCGACGGGGCGAAACGCGGCCTCCATGCCGTCGAGTATACGCGCCACACGCTGTTCGAGCGTTTCGGCTTGCGGCGACGGCGGAAGGACGATGTCGGCCGGCGCGCCTTCAGGGCCGAAGGCGATGTGCATCGCGCCGTCCGGCTTGCGGGTCACCGTCATGGCGCCGCCGGAAAACTCAGCACGCACGAGCGATATTCGGCCAATCATCAGCGGCAATACGCCGAGTTCGATCCGCGCCTCGTCCGAGCGCGAGAGCACGCCGCCCTGGCCGTCCTGGACCGTCACGTCGACGGCGCGCAATTCGAGCGTGTTGCCCTGCCGGCTCCAGGCAAGTTCCACCCGCTCGATGCCGACCGGCCGGCCGGAGCGCGCTTCACTCAGCTGCGCCTCGACGTGGTCGCGAATGGCGTTGAGTTCGATCGGTCCCTGGCTAAGACGCCACCACGCGACGCCGATCCCGATCGCGAGCGCCGCAATCAGGCCCAATAGAATCTCGACCGCAATGAGCGTCGAGCGGCGTATCATCGCCAAATCTCCGCCGCCCCTTGAGCCTGTCTAGCGTAAAGCCCTGATTTGACGCAAAGCAAAGCGCCAGCGCTGATACAGCGCGCGCCGGCCATGCGGCCGCCGGCCCGGAGGCTCGACATGGCAAAGACGCTCAAACCCGGCGACCCCGCACCCCCATTCGACTTACCGACGGCCGGGGGCGGGCGCGTCAGTTTGGCGAGCCTCAAGGGCAAGCGTGTCGTCCTCTACTTCTATCCGAAGGACGACACGCCGGGTTGTACCCAAGAAGCCCTAAGCTTCACTGAAAAGGCGAAAGCGTTCGCAGCTGCGAAGACAGCCGTCGTCGGCGTCTCGCGCGACAGCGTGGCCAGACACGATAAGTTCGCGGCGAAACATGGGCTGGAGGTGATTCTGGCGTCTGACGAGGATGGCGAGGTCTGCTCCCGCTATGGCGTTTGGGTGGAGAAAAGCCTCTACGGGCGCAAGTTCATGGGGATCGAGCGGTCCACTTTCCTGATCGATCAGAAGGGACGGATCGCTCATGTCTGGCGCAAGGTGCGCGTGCCAGGACATGTGGAAGACGTCTTGGACATGGTTAAGCGCGAAACCGCGAAATAAGCGGGCCTTTACTATGTATCTGCGAGAAATGGCCCACTTCTCGCGTAATCACCGTTAAGGAGCCTGAAATTCCTGTAAACGGCGGCGGCGCGGTGTTGCAATTCGGGAGCGTTTCAGGTTCAGATGACGTCGGCGGGGCTAAGCGCATTTTGTTTTGGTTAGCGGCGGTGGGCGGACCATGAGCCAGTTCGGATCGCGAGCACGGGCATTTTTCGACCGTGCTTTCCCTGAGCGCCAGATCTACCACCGGAGCGGTGGCACGGTCCGGTACGTTTCTTTGTCGCCGGGAAAGCAGGCGCTTCTCGCCCTTGGCGCGGTCGGATTGGCCGGTTGGTGCGTTTATGCGACCGCCAACACCCTGAGCGCAGGCTCCCAGGCCACCGCGTCCAACGCTGAAATCGAGCGCGAACGGGCGAAATACGATCGCTGGCTGAACGAATCCCGCGCCCAGGCGGCCGCGGCTCAGGCCCAGCTGGAAGAGCGCACCCGCCAATTCGACCAGGCGACCGCCGAGTTTGAGAGCCGTCACGAAGTGCTGCGCTCGTTGCTGGAATATGCCGGCGGCACCACTATGCAGCTCGCCAGCCCGATTGAGCGCGATGGCGCCCGCATCATCATGGCCGCCTCGATCGACGAGGCCGAGCCGCGTCAGTCCCGCGCGATCAGCTCGGAACCGTATCAAGTTACCACAGTCGGCTTCCGCGCTCGCGGTGAACGGCTTCAGGCCGACCACGAGCATACGCTGGCCGAACTGGAAGACACCGTCGCCGAACGCAGCGAGCAAGTCCGGGGCGTCCTGCGTCTTACCGGTGTGCCGATGACGACCTTGACGGGGTCGCAGGCTGACGCCGCGGCCGGCGGGCCGCTCGTGCCGCAGGACTTCGTGACTTACCTTCGCGACAGTGGGCTCAACCCCGCGTTCTCGCATCGGGTGGCGCAGGTGGCGGCCCGGATCGGGGAATCGCGCCGCCTCGCTAACATCGCCGGCTCGACGCCGCTGGCGGCGCCGGTTGCAGTGGATTACCGCGAAACGTCCGGTTACGGCCAACGCATCGATCCGTTCACGGGACGTCCGGCCTTCCATTCGGGTCTCGACATGGCCGCCTTCGAACGCGCGCCGGTCGTGGCCACCTCGCCCGGCGTCGTGTCTTTCGCCGGCAGCCGCTCTGGCTACGGCTTCACGGTCGAGATCGATCACGGTCACGGCTTTAAGACTCGGTACGGGCATTTGCGCGACATTCAGGTCCAACGCGGCGATCGGGTCGCAATCGGGCAACGCATCGGCTCGATGGGGTCAACGGGGCGGAGCACTGCAACCCACCTCCACTACGAGGTGTGGTTCCGCGGCAGGGCGGTTGACCCTGTGAATTTTCTAAGGGCAGGACGGCATGTTCACGAACAAGGGTAATCAACGACCAACGGATGCGAACGTGCCTGCACTTCCAGAGCCAATGACGCAACGCAGAACCGGCTCCGCGCGCAGCGGGATCGCTTCGATCATCGCCAACGGGGTGAAGATCACCGGCACGATCGACGCCGACGGCGCAGAACTGCAAGTTGACGGCGAGATTGAAGGCAATGTGCGCGGCGGCTCGCTGACCGTGGGCGATACCGGCATGGTCAAAGGCGACGTCGTTTCCGAGAGCGTGACCGTGCATGGGCGCGTTGAAGGTTCGGTGCGCGCGCGCAAGGTCATGCTGGCGCGCAACGCCCATGTGCTGGGCGACATCGTGCATCAATCGCTCTCCGTGGAGATGGGCGCGGTGTTCGAGGGGCAGTGCCGCTATCTGCAGGACCCGCTGTCGCAGGCAGGCCCCGGCGCTCCGGCCACGCCGCAGATCGTGCAGCAGCAAGAGCGCAGCGGATCGGCGTTCGGCGGCGGCAGCAATTCGGTGTTCGGCGAGCCGAGCAACGACGAGCGGATGGTTTCGGGCGTCATCGTCACGGGCGCTTCGAGCTGATTTGAACTTGGGTTGGAATACGGACTTCAAGGCCCGGCGAAAGCCGGGCCTTTTTTCTAGTGGCTCGCACTGGACGTTTGCTCGGCCCCGCGTTTCGCGTGCGACCCTGGTTCGAGCGGTTCGGGCGCGACGGTTTCGATCCACTGCGCGAACGTCTCGATGAAATCCTTGAGCAAGTCGCGCGTGGACTCCTTCGCCAGTTCGCCGCTTTCGCCGAACAGCTGCGAGGCCGGCCCGAGATAGATTTCCGGCTGGGCCAACGTCGGCATGTCGAGATAAGCGAGCATCTGGCGCAGATGATGATTGGCGCCGAAGCCGCCGATCTGACCGATCGACGCAGATATCACCGCTGCCGGCTTGCCCACCAAAGCGCCCTGCCCGTACGGACGCGAGGCGACATCGATTGCGTTCTTCAACACGCCAGGCACCGAGCGGTTGTATTCCGGGGTCGCGAAAAGAATGGCGTCGGCGGCGGCTACATCTTCGCGGAATGCGGTCCACAATTCTGGCGGCGTGTCGTTGTCGGCGTCTTCGTTGTAGGGCGGCAGATCGCCGATCTGAAGGAACTCGAATTTCAGATGCGGCGGCGCTAGCCCCACCACGGCCTCGGCGGCTTTCCGGTTGAAACTCTCTTTGCGCAGACTCCCCACCAGCACGGCAACGCGGCGTTCGACAGGCATAAACGGCCTCCTTTTCTCGGATGCCAACGCCCGGCCCTAAGGTCCGTTTCACGGCGGCGGCGCCAGATCCGGCGCCCGCGTGTAAACGATGCGCATGAACGGGCGCCATCGTCCGGCGTCTTCGCGTTCCGTACTCATCACCAGACGATCGCCCTCCAGCCGCCAGATCGAACGCAAGCGATATTGGTCTCCCTCGGCGCCGACATGGGTATGAGGCGCGACCATGATCGCATCGCCGTTCACAGCGATCGCGCCGTTGCTGCGCCCGCCGTCGCTGGCGGCGTAGGCGAATACGATCACGCCTTGGGTTTCATCGAGATGATACGTGGTCTCGCCGGCGTAATCCGTCGGTCTGACGTGGTGGGTGTCGACGACGTGCTCGCCGAGCCTCTGGAAGCAGCGCTCGTCGACGAGGTCCGCTTGAGTGTCGAACGTCCCGCGCCAGCATCCGATCAGCGGCGCGAGCGCGTCGGCCGCCGTTTGCGGCTGAGCCGGCGCGGCGCATGCCGCGAGCGCCAGAGCAAGACTTGCGCGGATCACATCGCGCCCAGGATGAGGCCGATCAGCGTGAATTGCAGTGTGTGATAGCCGCCATTGATGAGAAAGAGCGCAAGGTTCTTGCGCTCGAACAGATAATTGATGCCGAAACTCGCCGCGACCCAGCAGAGGCCGGCGGTCAGCCCATAAAGCGCGCCGGTCATGGCGTCGATCTCGTTGCCGAGAAACATCGCGAAGGACGCGCTGGCGATCAAAGCAAGCACGAAGGAGCCGCCGAAAATGAGCGCCATGTTGCCGTTCTTGATCGCCTCATCGCTAAGACCGGCCGCGGTTTGCCATTGCTTGGCGAACAGCGCGGAATACCAGACGCCGCCAAGCAGAAACGAGCTTGTCGCCGCCGCCAGCACCGCGAGCCAGTTGATTTCCATGTGCTCCTCCCGCTCAGGCGCGGGTCTGCGGACCCACGCGTTTTGTTCAAGCAGCTTGTTTCGCCGCTGCCTCCAGCAAATCGAAATGCGCGCGCAGCTGCGCGACGGCGCGGTCGAAATAGCCGATGTCGCGGTGCGTTCGCGCTTGCATCACCCCGCCTTCCATCGCCGTCAGGACGAATTGCGCCAGCGCGCGCTTGTCAGTGCGTGCGGGCAGACGATTGCCAGCAGCGTCCAGACAGCGCTCGATGGCGTTGCTCCAATTCTCGAAATTCTGCGCCAGCAATTCGCGCACCTGCGGATCCGGTTCATGCAGTTCGAGCGCGAGGGAGCCGATCGGACAGCCATAAGTGCACTCGCTCTCCACCATCATGCTGCGATAGGCGTTGAGGAGCGCGAAAATTTTTTCGATCGGGTCGGCGACGTGAGACCAGGCCGGTTCGAGCAGCATCTGCTCTATGCCGTCGCGATAGGCTTCCAGGACGCCGATCAGCACGTCCTGCTTGGAGGCAAACACATGATAGAGGCTGCCGGAATTGAGCTGCGTGCGCGACAGCAAGTCCGCGATCGAGGTCGAATTGTAGCCCTTGAGCCAGAACAGCTCCATCGCGGCGTGGATGATCTTCTCGCGCGGACTCGGGGCTGGCATGGTGTTGTTTGAACAGTCAATCAAGTGCCTGTCAAGCGGGGCTGGATGCTGGGTGACAGGTGCTTGGGGGGTGGGGAATGAAGATCGGTCCGGGATTGGTTGTCGCTGAGGGGGAAGTCGCGGTCCTCACCCAGCGCCCAGCGCCCCGCACACGGACCCTAAGTGCTGTCGAGGGGGCTTGGCTCGGCCGGTCCCGGCCTGTCCCGCCTTCGCTGGCGCGATGCCGCGATGGCGTCGCAACGGGCGAAATAGTGCGTCCCGAAGAGCTCGACGCAGCCTTGCGGCGCCGGTCGCAGCGCGCTGCGCGCCCGCGCCTCGTCGCGCCGCATGATGCGGGCGAGCCGCAGGGCGGCGGCGCGCGGTTCGTTAAAGACCCGCACCATCGCTTCCAGCCGTTCGGCGAACGGCCAGGCGTCGTCGCTATTGCGCGCGGCGCGCGGCGCGGTTTGCCGCGGATGGCGCGCGGCGCCGCGCCGGGCCAACTGGCGCGCGTGAGCGAACTCGCAGGATTGGGGCCGCGCGGCGAGCACGAGACCCGGCGGCAACGCAAGCGGTTTGCAGCGCTCGCGATGGCGCCCGCCGGCGCTGTGCAGACGGCGTGCGCCGGCGAGTACGCGGAAAGACACGCGCCACTCCTCCGGTTTGTCCGGATAGAAATAGCAGAGCTTGCGCGTGTGCGGTTGGCGTTTTGCCGGCGCGGCGCGCGGCGTATCGACGTTGAGCGCAAGCGCCTCGATAAACAGCAGCCGGCGCATGAACGCCTCGCCGGCGCGCAGCCAGGGCGCGATCAGCGCGCGGGTCTTGCGCGAGAGCGCGCCGGAAGCGGCGATGTCGCTGGGCTCGCCGAAGAGATCGAACAGCAGACACAGGAACGCGCGCATGGCGCGCCAGAGCTGGGCGGGGGCGACGCGTTTGGGCTGGGTGGTCTGTTCGGATGTCATGCGCCGAGCATAGGCGCGGTTTAAGCTCGGTCGGATTGGGAGCGCTGCGTACGTCCGGCCGGATGTTGTTTTCGCGACCAAAATGCGGGCCGAAGCCAGCGATCCCAGGGGGATAGAGCGCGGCTCTGTCCTCGTATTGCGCACGACGCCCGCAAGGTGGGGCGCGAGCCTCCGGCTCGCAAAGCGCCGAAGGGCGTTTTCGAATGTGGCGCGCATCGCATGCGGGCCAGAGACCCGCGGTCCAAGCTTGAAGCGACTCGACAATTGAACGGGCGCGCGCGTCAAATGAGTTCGACCCGGGCGCCATGGCCGGGCGCGTCGGCCATACGTGCGTCTCGCGTGAGCAGCGGCGCGTCCAAGGCCTCGGCGAGCGCGACGTAGACTGCATCGTACGCCGTCAGATTCGCACGCAACGCCCACACCCGAGCGAGCATCGGCTCATGTGCATAGCGATGCACGCGAAAAGCACGCCAATCCTCGAGCGCTTGCTCGCAGCGACGCACACTCACTTGGCCCGCGGACGCATAGCGGCGAAGCACCTGGGCAATTTCGACATCAATTAGATGCGGCGCATACAGCCTCTCGCCGGGCGCAAACACACGCGCTTCGATCAACTTCCCAGCAGGCGTCGCCAGGATGACTTCGAGCGCCGCCGATGCATCAATGACAATCACCTGCCCTCGCGCTCGGCGCGCACCGCCTCGGCCGGCCTCTCGCTGGGCGCGACCGGTTCGCGCGCCGCGAGACGTTCTCGCAATTCATCTGGCGTCGGCCGTTCAGCCGCGCTGCGCAATTCTTCGAGCAAATAGTCTGACAGCGACAGGCCCGCCAATGCCGCGCGCGCCTTCAAGCGCCGGTGCAGCGCCGCCGGAACATTTCGTATTTGCACCATCACCGACATGCGCCCTACATGAACGCATGTGCATCGCATGTCAAGGCTGCATCAAGGCTCGCAAAGCAGACCGCGCGGAACCTGACATCCGGTTTAGCGCGCGCCCGGGACGATCTCGGCGTAGTCCGCCGCCGTCATGGTGAGCGAGCCGACGGGGAGCGCATTGCCGTGTTCGATCAGCACGGCGAGGCGCTTTTTGAAAAGACCGCCTTCGATGTAGAACAGCGCGGCGCGCGGGCCGCGGTCGGTGTCGACGCGCACGTTGAAGCCGGTGCGGTCAGGTCCTTCCGGCCAAGTCTGCTGCATCGGGGCGAAAAGCCCCATGTGAAGCCCGGTGAGCTTCAATCCAGCCATGTCGCAAAGCGTGCGCGCCGCGCGGTAGAGCGGATCGTCGCGTTCGTGTTCTTCCTGCAAACGCGCGGCCTCTTGCCGGCGATGATGATAGAGGCGGTTGGCGTTGGCGACGCGATTGAGATGCTGGTTCATCTCCGCATCGGGAACCAGCTTCACCTTGCGCAGGCTTTTCAGCCACGTCTTCTGCCGCGCCGTGAGCGGCTCTCGCGTTTCCAGGTCGGCGAGTTTCTTGTCGAGATCGCGCCAGGCGGCCGCGATGTTGCGATAGCGGCGCGCGGCCATGAGCTTGCGCACATTCTTGCGGCTGCCGCGCCGCAAACGGATCATCAAGTTGAAAAGCTCAAGATGAGGATCGGCGAGCATGCTCTTGAGGCCGGCTTGCGCGCAGCGCAGCGCAAGATCGTCGCCCCCGCGCGCGGCGAAATATTGCGCGTGTCCGCCCGCCTTGGCCTGGGTGATGTAGTCGTGCGCGTAGAAGCTGCAGAGCGCTTCGGGCGCATATTCGCCGGGGATGAATAACGCCTGGTCTTGCAGGGCTTCGACCCAGGCGTTGCAGGCGAGCACGAGCTGGAGCGGATCGTCGTGCTTGCCGGCGCTCTCAGGCAAATAAATCTCGTCGCTCAGCAGGCCCTGATAGGTGGTGAGCGCGGACGCGCCGGCGCAGCGCGCGCGCTGGTATTCAGCCAGCCAGCCGCCGGGCTCCGGCGCCTCTACCGCGGGCGCGACCTTGGGTTCGCCGACACTTCCCTCCGCCATGGGGATATTAAGCAGAGTTTAGTCGATGTCTTCCACAGCTTTTTCGCCGGCGCCTGAAACTCGCGCAGCGAGGGAAGCGGCCATGAACTGGTCGAGGTCGCCGTTGAGGACGCCTTGGGTGTCGGAGGTTTCGACGCCCGTGCGGAGGTCTTTGACCATCTGGTAGGGCTGGAGCACGTAGGAGCGGATTTGCCGGCCCCAGCCGATCTCGGTCTTGGAATCGGCCAGCTTCTGCGCTTCGGCTTCGCGCTTCTGCAACTCGGCTTCGTAGAGCCGCGCGCGCAGCATGTCCCAGGCGGCGGCGCGGTTCTTGT
>CAZIOD010000029.1:0-26861 GCA_964540785.1 uncultured Terricaulis sp. | reverse complement strand
GGAGGCAGGGAAGCGGCCTTTTTCTCCGCTTCCGACAGACGCAGTTCGCGGTTTTCCTTCGCCATCACCCGCAGCGCCTGGCCCACCGGCGTACCGTACTTCTCAGCCTGCGTCAGCGCCATGGCGACGGCTTTCACGCCGGGGTGGTTGGTGCGGCGCGCAAGGTTCTCATAGGCCATCCGCCGTTCCGGCAGATAGGAGAGTTCGGCGGTCGTCAGCGCGAACTCTTCGGCCAGCTCGACCGAGGCGGGCGCGATCTCGTGTCCGACGCGCTGCAGCGCCATCTCGATGGACATGCCGCTCTCGACGCAGATCAGCATCATGTCGAGGCTGTCGGGAAACGCCTCCATGATCCTGGCGCGCCGCTTGTCCGCCAGATTTTGCAGATACATGTTCGGCGCGTAAAAGCCCGCCGCGACGCCGCCGACGACGGCTGCGAGCTTCATTGGCGTCGTCATCTCCGCGCCAAAGAACATCACGTACCCGATGGCGAGCAGGCCGAATGCGATCGGCAGCGCAGCGCGGTAGAAATAGAACATGGTCTGCGCGGCGTTGCCGCGCAGGCCAGCGCGCACCAGCTTTTCGGCCAGCGTGTCGTCGGCCAGAGCCTTCTGCAGATTGAGCTTGTCGACCAGGCTTTTTGCGAAGCTGTTGGCGTTCTTGTGCTGCAGGCTGCCGCCGCGCGCGAGATCGGCGCGGCTCTTCTTGCGCAATTCCTCGCGCTTCTTGGCGACTTCCTTGAGACGTGAGCCAAGCTTGTTTTCGGCCAGGCTGGGCGCGGCGAGAGAGACGATTGTGCCGAAGCACGCCATTGCCGCGAGCGCGCCGGCGATGTTCAGAGGGTCCGTGAGAGTTTTGACGATGTCCATGGCCAGCGCTCAGAACTTGAAGTTGACCATACGATGCATGATGAAGATGCCCATCGACATCATCGTCGCTGCGCCGAGAAGCACGAGGTGGCCCATCGGATCGGTGAACAGGACCGAGATGTAGGCGGGGCGCGTGAAATAGACCAGGGTCATGACGATGATCGGCAGCGCGCCGATAATCATGGCCGAAGCCTTCGCCTCTGCGGACAACGCCTTGACTTTCTCCTTCATCAGCTTGCGTGCGCGCAGCACGGACGAGAGATTGCCCAGCGACTCCGATAGATTGCCGCCCGTCTTCTGCTGAATGACCAGCACGATCGAAAAGAAGTTCACTTCCGCCAGCGGCATGTGATCGTACATGCGCTGCATGCCTTGTTCGAGCGGCACGCCCATTGCCTGAGAATCGCAGAGCGCCTGGAATTCGCTGCGCAACGGTTCCGGACTTTCCGCTGCAATGATGCGCAGGCATTGATTGAGCGGCAGGCCCGATTTCACACCCCGCACGATAATGTCGATTGCGTCGGCGAGCTGATTAGAGAACTTCTTCTGCCGGCCTGAAACGAGGAATTGCAGGAACCAGCGCGGCAGGCCAAACATGCCGACGAAGAACCCCATCGCGGCGCCGATCGGGCCCTGGATGATCAGCCCCGCGAGTGCGAGCACGCCGCCCAAGGCCGCGGAGAGAATCCAGAACACGGCAGGGGACATGCTGACGCCCGCCTGTCCCATGAGCCCCTTCACCGAAAGCCGACGCTGACGGGATTTTTTCTCGTTAGCGGAAAGCTCACGCAGCGCTTCCTGGGTCGATTGCTTGCGCTTGAGGGCGGCGATGTCGGCGGCTTGCTTGCGTCGGTCAAGTTTGCCGGCGCCGGCGACCGCTTTGACACGCTTGCTCGCCGCGGCGGGCTGTCCGCCGCTGCTGAACGCGAACGCCGCGCCGCCGATCGCCACGAATACCAGCGCGGCCGCCAGGAGCGAGACGTCCATCAGGCCTGCTCCGCTTCGTCCAGCGCCTGAGCGAGTTCTTTCTCGAGGCCGAAATAGCGCGCGCGTTCCCAGAAGCGCGGACGGCCGACGCCCGTCCCTTTGTGACGGCCGATGATGCGGCCGTTCTGATCTTCGCCCTGGATGTCGTACAGCAGCAGGTCCTGGGTGATGATGGTTTCGCCTTCGAGGCCGAGCACTTCGGTGATCTGGGTGATGCGGCGCGAACCGTCGCGCAACCGTGCGGCCTGGATGACGACATCGACAGCGGCGACGATGATTTCGCGGATGGTTTTTGGCGGCAGCGAGAAGCCGCCCATGGTGATCATCGATTCCAGACGCGAGAGCGCTTCGCGCGGCGTGTTGGCGTGCAGCGTGCCCATCGAGCCGTCGTGGCCGGTATTCATGGCTTGCAGCAGGTCGAACGCCTCGCTGCCGCGCACTTCGCCGACGATGATCCGTTCGGGACGCATACGCAGACAGTTCTTGACCAGATCGCGCATGGTCACCTGGCCGGAGCCTTCGAGGTTCGGCGGCCGCGTTTCCAGGCGCACCACGTGCGGCTGCTGCAATTGCAGCTCGGCGGCGTCTTCGCAGGTGATGACCCGTTCGGTCGGGTCGATGAACGCGGTCAGCGTGTTGAGAAGGGTGGTCTTGCCCGAGCCCGTACCGCCGGAGATGAGCACGTTGCAGCGGCAGGCGCCGATGATCTGGAGGATTTTTGCGCCGGCGGGCGATATGGAGCCGAATTCGACGAGATTGCTGAGCTTGAGCTTGTCCTTGCGGAATTTCCGGATCGTGAGGGTCGGCCCGTCGATCGCGAGCGGCGGCACAATGACGTTGACGCGCGAACCGTCAGGCAAGCGCGCGTCGCAGATCGGGCTCGACTCGTCGACGCGCCGGCCTACCTGGCTGACGATGCGCTGGCAGATGTTCATCAGCTGGCCGTTGTCGCGGAAGCGGATGCCGGTCTTGGAAATTTTCCCGTTAACTTCGATGAAGACCGAATTGGCGCCGTTGACCATGACGTCCGCGATATCGTCGCGCGCGAGCAGGGGCTCAAGCGGGCCATAGCCCAGCACGTCATTACAGATGTCGTCGAGCAGCCCTTCCTGCTCGGCGATCGACATCACGACATTCTTGATCGAAATGATTTCGGCGACGATGTCGCGGATTTCGTCGCGCGCGCTCTCGGGATCGAGTTGTGCGAGCTGCGTCAGATCGATGGTCTCGATCAGCGCATTGAAGATGGTCGATTTGACCCGGTAATATGCCTCGGAGCGATATTCCGGCGTATCCGCCGCTTCCGCCGACGGTTGAAGGCGCGAAGCAGGAGGCGGCGGCGGCGGCGCGGGCGGCGCGGCAGGGCGCGGTGCGGCTGCCGTTGGCCCGCGCGGCGCTGCTGGCGCGCCGGGTTTGGCTGGCGCACGGGCCGGCGTCGCGGCCGCAGACGCGGCAGGCGTAACCGGCGCAGCGTTCGGAGCATCGCCAAGACTTCGCTTTCCGAACATTCAGGACCCTAGCGCTTCAGGAACGGGATCTTGTCGGCAAGAGACGCTTTCTTCGGCTCCACCGGCTTGCGCCCCGTGAGCGACGCAGCGAGCGCGTCGATTGCGAGCGCGGTCTTCGACTGCGCAGCTACTTCGCCGATCATCTGACCGTTATTGGCGGCCATGCCGAACAGCTGGGGATCGAAAGGAATGGACGCGACCGGCTCGGCGCCCAGCGCCTCAGCGAAGTCTTTGAATGGGATTTCCGGCCGCTTGGGCACGCCCACCATCGACAGCACCACGGTGGGCGGGGAGTCGTACGGACGCATGGCCTTCAGCAGGTCGATGATGTTCTTGGTGTTGCGCAGGCTGGCGAGATCGGGGCCCGCGACGATGATGGCGTCGTCTGCCGAGAGCATGGTGTGCTTGACCCAGGAGGTCCAAGCATGGGGCAGGTCGAGCACCACATAGGGACTGGTGCGCCGCACCCGCTCGATCACCATCTCGTAGGCTTGCGGATCGAGTTCGAACTCGCGCTCCAGCGTTGCCGGCGCGGTCAGCATCTGCAGGCGCTGCGTTTGTTTCGTCGTGACGCGTTCGAGGAAGACGTCGTCGACGCGATCGGGCGCCATCAAGGCATCGGCGATCGATTGCGGGGGATCCTGGTTGAAGTCGAGCGCGGCGGTGCCGAAGGAGAGGTCGAGGTCGAGCAGCGTAGCGCTCGATTCCTGCCGCTCGGCGATCGACCAGGCGAGATTGTGGGCGATCGTGGAGGCGCCGATGCCGCCGCGCGCGCCGATCACCGAAATGACCCGCCCTGCGAATGGTTTGTCCGGATTGACGTAAAGCCCGCAAATTGTGCGGATGAGATCGATCGGCTGCAGCGGCGGGACGATATATTCGCTGACGCCGCGGCTCATCAGTTCGCGGAACAGGGCGATGTCGTTGACGGCGCCGATAATGACGACCTTGGTGCCTTCCTCGATCACCTGCGCCAGGCGGTCGAGCGTGTGCAGCATCATCTGACCCTGCATCAGCGAGTCTAGAATGAGAAGGTTCGGGCTCGCCTGGGCGGCAAAGCGCGCGATGGCGCTGTCGATACCGCCGGCTTCGACGGAAATTTCGGCGCGGGCCAGACGGCGGTCGGCGGAGATGCCGGAGATGATGTCGGCGATCTCAGGGCGATCGCAAGACGCATGAATGGTGATGCGCGGCACCGGCTGCTCGGTGATGCGCACCTCGCTTCGCGCATGCGGAGCGGCGTCCGCCGGCGGGACGGTCAGGCTGAATGGATCGTCGACGTCGAGCGGAGGCCCCTGTTCGCTGGCCGGCGGAGGCGCCGGCGCTTCAGCGTCGAACGGCGGCAGTTCGTCGACGCCCGCGAGCTCGCCCATGCCGAAGGTTTCGTCTTCTTCGAGGACGAAGTCTTCCGGGTTGTCGAGGCTCCAGGCAGGATCGGGGTTGCTCATGCTTACTGGCCCTATTGCACCGCGTTGCTGATGGCGATGCGTTCGTCGCTCGAGCGCTCTGCGTGCGTCGTCGAGCCTTCGCGGTAGGCGTCCATGACCGTATCGCGACGGCCGGCGTCGCGCGGGTCTTCCGCGCGCGGCCGCAACAGGTCTGCAGGATCTTCGACCAGCGCGGCGAGATTGGCCTGCGTGGCGCAGCCGAAACTTTCCCACGGCTGGTTATTGCTTTGATGCGCGAGGTCCTGCTCCCAAAGCGGCGCGCATTCCGGCGCATGCGCTTCGTAGCGCGCGAAGCTGACGATGATCGGGGCATCGGCGCGCCCTGAGGCGTCGTAGGACGAGCCGGCGACGGCGGCGTAAGACACCCCGGCGTCAACCAGTGCGCGGCGCGTTTCATTGGCCAACACAGACGCCGTGTCGGAATTGGCGCCGCCGGATGGCGTGCTGAGCACGAGCGCGCCGTGGCCGTAGCGCAGGTATCCGCCGGCAAAGCGCTGCAGCTGCGCGCGATCGGCGTGCGAGAGAGTCTCGTCGCCCGGCCGCACGGGCACTTCCAGTCGCTCGGCGCTCTGGGTCACGTGAATTCGATGCAGATCGGCGGCCGTAGGCGTCGGATGCACGCCTTCGGGCGGCGGCGGCACGCCGGCGCAGGCGCCAAGCGCCGTCAGACCGAGCACGAAGAGGGGAAGGCGCGATTTCATGGCGTGTCTCATTCGATCACGTGGCCGTGCGGGCCTTGCAGGGAGGCTTGATCGCCTTCGCCTCTGTCGCGTCCGGCGCGATAGAGCGAATTGAGGCGTCCGGTGAGCAGGCTTTCGCCTTCGCTCGGATTGCGGAAGCCGTCGGCGGGCGTGCGGAGGTTTTCCGGGCTGGTCGGACGCACCAGATACGGCGTCACGATGATCACCAGTTCGGTCTCGTTGTTGATGAAGTCGCGCGAGCGGAACAGGGAGCCGATCACCGGCGTGTTCATCACGCCCGGCAGCCCCTCGACGGCGTGCCGCGTGCGCTCCTGGATAAGGCCGGCAAGCACGATCGAGGACCCCGACGACATTTCGAGCGTGGTTTCAGCGCGCCGCACTTGCAGTGCGGGGATGGTGATGCCGCGGATGATCGTGGTGGAGCCGTCCTGATTGCGGATCGGCGTGTCGCCCGTGGAGATGGCGCCCTCCGAAGTGAGCTCGCTTACTTCAGTGGCGACTTTCAGCGAAATGCGTCCGCCCGACATCACGACCGGCGTAAAGGCAAGGCCGACGCCGAAGGGTTTGAATTCGACGGTGATGCGTCCATCTTCGGCGGCGACCGGCACTGGGAATTCACCGCCAGCGAGGAAACGCGCGGCTTCCCCGGAGATGGCGGTCAGGTTCGGTTCGGCCAGGACGCGCAGCAGACCGGCGCGTTCGAATGCATCGATCGAGGCGTCGGTGCGTCGTGCGCTTTGAATATTCGCAGGACCCCAGGTTTCCTGATTCGTGGTCGGATCGAATTGATATCCGCCGACGCCGGCCTGGTCAGGCGTGATGTTGGGATCGACTGTCGCTCCGGGATAGGCGTAACTGTTTGGCCGCAGGATGTTTTCAGCTACGCCGCCGGTGGCGCTCAGTCCGCCGAGGATGGCGCCGTTGATGGAGAAGCCGTTGCGCGTGGCGATGTCGACGAAATTGTCTTCGCCGACGAGCTGATTGATCATCTCTTCGTAGTTGAGATTGATGCCCAGCTGACGCACCAGCGTGCGGCTCATCTCAACCACGCGCACGCGCACCAGAACCTGCTCGCTGCCTTGCACCTGGATGAGATTGACGATGCGCTCTGCGCTGGCGCCGCCCCCGCCGCCGGCGGTGGCCAGGAATTGGGTGGCGATCTGGCGGGCGCGGTCGGCGTCGCCCGCGCTACGCGCCGTGCCCGACAAGACGATTGAGCCGTTGACGGCTTCCGCCTGGATCTGCGAGTCCGAGGAATGCCGACGCAAAATGCCGTTCAGGGGCTCGACGTCCGGTTCTACGCGGATCTCGACGTTGGCGATCTGCCGGCCTTGCGCGTCGAAGAAGAAAAGATTGGTTTGACCCAGCTGACGGCCGATCACGTACGCACGCCGCGCGGTGCGGATCGTGGCGTCCGCGATCTCTGGGTTGGAGATGAGCACGTCGCGCGCGTCTGCGGGCAAATCGATGATCGCCGACTTGCCGTAGGGCAGGACGAGCGAGGCCGAGCGCGCGCCGCTTCCTCCGCCATTGGTGATGCGCACCGTCGGCGCGTCGGCCGGTTCTATTTGCGCTGTCGCGTATGTAGGCGCGATGGCCACGACTGCGGAAAGCGCCGTGGCCAGAGAGATGCGAAGAGACTTCCCGGCTTTCATCGGCCGCCCCCGCTGACCGTGCCGTACTGATGCAGCAGCACAGAGCCTGATTGTTGCCCGATCGTGCGCCCGCTGGATGCGGCGCGCATGCCCACGGTCTCGACCTCAACGCCGCGCAACGCCAAGCTGATCGTGCCGAGCTCGTCCGCGAGCGCTAGCGTGCGTGCGTCTTCGGCCGTCAATTCGAGCACGGCGACGCCGGCGTCGATCGATTGGGGGCCTTCGCTGCCGGCTTGTGTCTGCGTCGTTTCGCCGAGAGCCAGCACGCGCACGTCTTCGAGGATGATGTTGCTCGTGATGCGCTCGCCGCCGCCGGCTTCGCGGTTTTGCGCGCGAGCGGTGACGATCACGTCGACGCGGTCGTTCGGCTGGATGTAGCCGCCAGCGGCGGTCTGATCGTCGATGTCGATGGCGACGGCGCGATAGCCCGGCGCCAGCAGGGCGGCCATGGAGCCTCGTCCGTCAGGCTGCACCACGGCGCCGGTTGTGATCGGCTCGCCTTGCGCAAATGCGCGGCGCGTCACGGCGCCGACAAAATCTGCCTGCGCGGAGGGTTGCGACGACAAGCGCACGAAGCTCGGCGCAACAGAGCGCTCGGGAAACAGGGCGACGGCCAGATCGCTTGGCGCGAGCTGCGCGCCTTGGGGCACGTTGCGCGCGGCGACGAGGATTTGCTCGCCGGAAACCTGCTCGGCTTGCTCGGCCGGCGCTTCGTCGCGCTGGCCGATGCCGCGGATCAGGAGTAACGCGGCCACGGCGGCGATGCCGGCCACGACCAGGACGATCAGCTGACGCGCTGACATATTCTCTACTCCCCGCGCGCTGAGCCTCGAACCACCCCGTCGGAACAGACCATGGTGTGGCTAAGGCATGGTTAACGCACTCAAACGAACGGAAGCGACGGGATCGCCATGAGCCCGCCGCACATGATGGCGACGCCGTACGGGATGCCATTCTGCTTCTGCAGCAGGTGGTTCACGAACGGCGGGTTGGTTTCTGCTTGCTTAACGAATTGGCGCGCGGCGATGAGCGCGAGCGCCATCAGGCCGCCCGCGAGCGCGGTCCAGAAGATGAAGGGCCAGAAGCCGGCAAAGCCTGTCCAGACCGCCGTCGCCGCCAGCAGCTTGGCGTCGCCCCCGCCGAAGATGTTGGCCGCGAACAAGCCAAAGCCGGCCGCGAGCACTATCGCGCCAAACACGAGATGCAAACCGATGTCGGCGAGCGGCATGCCGTGCGCCAGCGCGACGACGGGAAAGGCTGCGCTCAGCGCGATCGACACCCGGTTCGGGATGATCAAGCGCGCGATGTCCGAACATGCCGCGTAGAGCAGCAGTCCGGAAAACGTGGCGAGCGCCAAGGTCGTAAGCATTCGTCAAAGTGTGAATGGCGCCCGCTGACAAACCATTAAGATGCGGACAGCAGAAAAGAAAAACGCCGCCCGGAGGCGGCGTTGAGGGGAGGGAAAATCAAAGACGCTAGGCGCGAGCTGCCCGAGGCAGCCCGCGCCCTGGCTTTATTACAGCTTGTCAGACACCGCCTTGAAGGTGCTGTTCAGCTCGTCGCCGACGAGGCTGACGGCGGCGATGATGGCGACGCCGATAAGGGCCGCGATCAGACCGTATTCGATGGCCGTGGCGCCGTCTTCATTGTTCAGGAAACGCTTCAACATTTGCATGCTCCGTTTGTCGAGTGCTTTCACCGGCCCGGGGGGGAGTCGCACCCGACACCCATCCAGACGCAACGCGGACGGTAGCCGAACATTCTTAAGGACTGCGCCAATGAGGTGGGTAAGCGCCGGGTTAATTTCGCATCCGATTTTTGCAGCTTCTCTGCGATTTAATGCGTCGCGCTCAGAATGGTCTTAGCGATCCCGCAACTATTGGCGCGTAGCTCCTAATATAAAGAAGCAGAAGGATGCCGCCGATGCGCGCTTCGCGCTTGTTCATAGCTGCGCTTGCCGCGGCGTGCCTTGTTTCGGCGCCAGCCTTCGCTCGCGACATCCGTGTCGCGCTCGACCAGGCTTTCCCGATCCGCCTGGCTGAACCCGCGCAAGGCGTCGCCGTCGGCAATCCCGCGATTGCAGGCGTCTCGATCCAGAACGACCGCTTCCTGTTCGTCACCGGACGGTCGTACGGCTCCACCAACTTGGTCGTCATGGGCGACGGCAACCGCGTGCTTTATTCCGGACGCATCGTAGTCGCGCCGGACGAGACCGACGTGGTGATGGTCACGCGCGGCGTTGACACTGCACGGCTTGAATGCACGCCGCTGTGCCGACCGCGCCCGGACATCGGCGACGGTCCAGCCTCAACCTCGGTCAATGAGCAGATTCTGAGCCGTCCCGCCAATTCGACGCGTTAACGCGCGTTTACGTCTTCGTTTGACGGAATATCAGCCCTTCCGCGCTTAAATGGGCGTTTCGGAGGCGTGATGTTTGCGCGGGCGCTATTGAAATTGGCCATTTTCAAGCGCTTCGCCAGGGCGCGACGCGGCTCGGCGGCTGTCGAGTTCGCGATTGTTGTGCTGCCGTTCTTCATGTTGACGGTCGGCCTGGCCGAAATCTCCATGATCGGGTTCGCCCAGACCACTCTCGATTTCGGCGTGTCCGAAGCCGCGCGCCAAATCCGCACCGGCCGCGCGCAGATGGACGGCCTTGGCCACAACGACATCCGCGACCAGATTTGCGAGCATATCAACGCCCTCGCTGTGCTGGAGTGCGACGGCAACCTGTTCCTCGACGTCAATCGGTTCGCCTCGTTTGTCGATGCGGGCAATGCTCAGGACAACCCGATCCAGAACGGAGAATTCCAGGAAGGCGGCTTTGGGTATTCGCCAGGGGCGCCTTCGGACATCGTCGTCGTGCGTGCGTACTATCGCTGGAAAATTCTGAGCCCGATGTTCGAACCGGTCTTTCAGAACGTTTCGGGCGGCGAACGGATTCTTGTCACCACCATGATGTTCCGTAACGAGCCCTACCAATGATTTTATCGTCTGCCGCCTTCCCCGTTTCGCGGCGCAACGTCTTTCCTCGCCGCAAGGAGGGAGTGACAGCTTGCGCGCAGCGGAAGTTGTCGGGCGGGGCAATAGCGCTAGTTCCGCAAGCTCGCGACACCCTCGCCGGGCGGGGAGGGAAGGTGCAGCCGCTCCGCCGTTTCGCCTCCGCAAGGAGAGGGTCCGCGGCGCTCGAGTTTGCGATCCTTGCGCCGATGATGCTGTTCCTGCTGTTCGGTTCGGTGGACCTGCTGGACATGCTCAACGCCAACAAGCGCGTGCAGAACGCGACTGCATCGATCGCCGACGTGGTGGCGCGCGATACCGAGATTTCGAACGATGAAGTTGCGGGCTTCTGGGCGGCGCTTAACGTGCTGATGTTCCCCTCGGACGGCGCCGCAGTGAACATGCGCGTCAGCAGCGTAAGCATTCAGAGCTCGACTACAGCGCGCGTCGTGTGGAGCGAGGGGCGAGGCATGAGCGCGCGCGTGGCCAATTCGACGGTCACGCTGCCGGCGGCCATGATGACGCCCGGCACCAGCATTATCATGGCCGAAGCGACCTATTCTTACACCTCGCCGCTCGGTTTTCTGCTGACCGGCCCTGTCACGTTGCGCCATGAAGCCTACCGGCGCTCGCGCCTGGTCGACCCGATTCCGCGCCTCAACTCTTGACGGGCGGCCCGGGCGCGGGACACTCCCGCGATGGACGATCCCAAAACGCCCGCTGAAGCCGTCGACCGTCTCGAATACCTCTACCATCGCGCCGTGGCCGCGCTCATCGAATGTGTACGCCGGTTTGCCGAGCAAGGGACGCCGCCGAGCGCGGACGAGCGCGCGCTATTCCGCTATCCTGAACTGCGCATCACCTACCTGCCCACAAAGCCGCCGCCACGTCTGGCGCGCGCCTACAACCAGCTCATGTGGCCTGGCGAGTATGCGGTCACGATCACGCAGCCGGCGCACTATCGCCCATATCTCATCGAGCAGCTCGACAATCTGATGCAGGATTACGGCGTCGAGCTCAGCGTACGCGTGAGCGAGACGGAGATTCCGTATTCCTTCGTGCTCGACGCGGCGGGCAAAGCAGCATTCGAGAACGTGCCGGCCGAAGAGCTCGCACGCTACTTTCCCAACCCGCGCTTGACGCAGGTGGGCGACGCGGTGGTCGACGGCTTGCGCATCGAGCGTCTGGATCGCGCCCGGCCGCTGGCTTTGTTCGACGCGCCGCGCACCGATTATTCTTTGAAGCGCATCGAGCACTATACCGGCGCGCCATGGGCGGACGTGCAGCCCTGGATCCTGTTCACGAATTACCAGCGTTATGTCGACGAATTCATCGGCTGGGCTGCAGAGGCGGTGAAGAACGGCCCGAAAGGCTGGGCGCTTTCGTGTCCAGGTCAAGTGCGCGTCGAGTCCGGCGACGCGGACGCTGAGCTGAAAGCGCGCAGCGCGCCGTGGCAGAAGTATCAGATGCCGGCCTACAATCTGACGACGCCGGGCGACGACGGAATAACGCTCGTGAATATCGGCGTTGGGCCGTCGAACGCGAAGACGATCACCGACCATCTTGCCGTGTTGCGTCCGCATTGCTGGATGATGATTGGCCATTGCGGGGGGCTGCGCCACACCCAACGCATCGGCGATTATGTGCTGGCGCACGCGTATCTGCGTCGCGACAAGGTGCTTGACGATCGCGTGCCGCTCGAAGTGCCGATCCCGGCCATCGCGGAAGTGCAAGTCGCGCTGCAGCAGGCCGCGGGCGCCGTGCTCGGCGACCCTAAAGAATTGCGCAAACGCATGCGCACCGGAACGGTGGTGTCCTACGCCGACCGCAATTGGGAGCTGAATTACAGTCAGGAGCGCCTCCTGCTTTCGCTCTCGCGCGCCGTGGCGGTGGACATGGAGAGCGCGTGCGTGGCGACGCAAGGCTTTCGCTTGCGTGTGCCGTACGGCGTGCTGCTGTGCGTCTCCGACAAGCCGGCGCACGGCGAGATCAAACTGCCTGGCGTCGCCGACCGCTTCTATGACAGCGCTGTCGGCGCCCACTTGCACATCGCGCTGGAAACCATCGCGCTGCTGAAGCAGAACCGCGACCGCCTGCACAGCCGCAAACTGCGCGCCTTCGACGAGCCTCCGTTCCGGTAGCTCCAGGCGTTCACATCTGTCGGCTGGCTGGCGTGGCCTGAGCCGCAGCCTTAGCCCGGTATTAGCCTTGTCGCGCTAGCGTGCGCCGTTCGA
This sequence comes from uncultured Terricaulis sp., assembly GCA_964540785.1. Taxonomy (GTDB): domain Bacteria; phylum Pseudomonadota; class Alphaproteobacteria; order Caulobacterales; family Aquidulcibacteraceae; genus Vitreimonas. The sequence continues at coordinate 14,462 of CAZIOD010000029.1, read as the reverse complement.
AGGAGCGCGCCATGAGCGACGAGACTGCGGCGAACGTAAACGCGGCGTTCACTACAATTTCCTCGCGGGAAACGGGCCGTGCGGCGGCGCCCTGGCTATTTGGCGGCGCCATGTTGCTCTCCGCCACGCTGGTTTTCTCGCTCCAACCGCTGTTCGCAAAAATGGTGCTGCCGCGCGTCGGCGGCGGGGCGGCGGTCTGGACCGTCGCGCTGGTCTTCTTCCAGGGCGCACTGCTGGCGGGCTATTCCTACGCCCACCTCATCTCGGCGCGTCTCAGCCTGCGTTACCAAGTGGCCGTTCATGCAGGCGTGCTCGCGCTGGCGGCGTTTTTTCTGCCGATTTCGGTCGCCAACGGTTTCGACGCGCCGCCCGAGTCGGGGCAGGGCCTTTGGCTGCTTGCGCTCTTCTCCGCTTCGGTGGGCGTTCCCTTCGCGGCGATTTCGGCTACCGCGCCGCTGTTGCAAGCCTGGTTCGCGCGAACGGGTCGCGCCGACGCCGGCGATCCCTATTACCTCTACGGCGCCAGCAACGCCGGCAGCCTGGCGGCGCTGCTCGCCTTTCCGCTTATCGTCGAGCCAAATCTCGGCGCCACGGCGCAATCGGTCACGTGGTCGGTCGGCTTCTTTGTATTGGCGTTGAGCATTTTCGGCTGCGCCGCGCTGGTCTGGCGTCTTGGCGGCGACGCGGCTGATTTCGAGCGCGCTCCCGCACGAGGAGGCGCGACGCCGATGCGCAAGCGCCTCACCTGGGCCGGCCTCGGCCTTGTGCCGTCCGCACTTCTCGTTGCGGCGACGACGCATATCAGCACTGACGTCGCGTCCGCGCCGCTGCTTTGGGTCATCCCGCTTGCGCTTTATCTCTCAGCCTTTATCGCCGCGTTCTCCACGCGCACCTTTGTGGCGCCGGGCGTTGCCGCTATCGCGCTCCCGGCGCTGGTCGGGCTATCTCTGATCTTGAGCTGGGGCGCCGGCGATTGGCGCATTCTTTCGCTGGTCGTGCTGAGCACGCTTTGGCTCGGCGCCTATGTGTGCTGCCGCGCGCTTTATGATGCAAGGCCCGAAGCGGGGAAGCTGACGGAGTTCTATTTGTGGATGTCGCTCGGCGGCGTCGTTGGCGGCGCGATCGCCGCACTCGGTGCGCCGATCCTGTTTGACAGCGTCCTCGAATGGCCGATCGCCGTGGCGCTTACGCTGCTCGCCCTGCCTGGCGGCAAGGCGCTGACGGGCGGCCTGCGTGTGATCTACGGAATCTGCCTCGCTCTAGCATTGGGTGCGGCGGCGCTTGTTGCGTTTGGGGCGGCTGAAAAGCCGATCGTTGCCGCCGGCCTCGTGGCGGGCCTTTCCGCCATCCTGGTTGGCCGCGAGCAGCGGCGTTCGATGGCGCTTGCGTGCGGCGCCGTCATCGCGCTGGGCGCGATGCTTCATCAGCAAGGGTCGGTCTTTGCAGATCGCAGCTTTTATGGCGCGGTGCGCGTGACGGACACGGAGGACGGGCAGCTGCGTCGCTTCGTTCACGGCACGACGCTGCACGGCGTTCAGAGCCTCAACCCCGCGCAGGCGCACACGCCGAACGGATATTACGGTCCGCTTACGCCGATCGGTTCCGCTATGACCGCGTTGAACGCCGCCGGCCGCGTCCACAACGTGGCGATCCTGGGGCTGGGCGCTGGGGCCATGGCTTGCCATGCGCGCGAAGGTCAGAACTGGACCTATTATGAGATCGATCCCCTGGTGGTGCAGGTTGCGCAAGACACGCGCTATTTCACTTTCCTATCCCACTGCACGCCAAGCGCGCCGGTGATCGTCGGCGACGCCCGGCTCGAACTCGCCAAACAGCCCCCCGGCGCCTACGATCTCATTCTGGCTGACGCGTTTTCGTCAGATGCGGTGCCAACGCATCTCATCACACGCGAGGCCATGCAGCTCTATCTCGACCGCGTGAGCGAGAATGGCGTCGTCCTCATCCATGTCTCCAACCGGAACCTGGCGATGGCCGACGTGGCCGCGCGCGCTGCGCTCGCAGCCGGGGCGGTGGCGATCGAACGGCTTTATTTGCCGGAGCAGCGTTCCTACGCCAACTTCGCGTCGCAGGTGGTCGCTATCGCCCGCACGCGCGCCGCACTCGAGCCGCTGCTTGCCAGCGGCGGGTGGGAGATCTCCAACCCGCGGGCGGGGCGGCCATGGACAGACGACTATTCCAACATCCTCGATCCGCTGGTCTCGCGTCTCGCCAATCCGATCGATGTAGCGCATTAGCGGGCCGCCGTGCCGCCCGCTCCAGGCAGGCGGGTTCGGTGAGCCGTTTCTTGCTCAGATTGCGCTAGACCAGATGAGGCCGCCGGCGCCGCCTCGTCTGGAGGATCGATGCGGGGACCTGCAATCTGGATGGCTTTGCTCGCGGCCGCGTGCGCGCCCGAGTCGGCGCCGCCGGCGCAATCGCCCCCGCCTGGCATAGAACTGACAGATGTTTTCTCGCCGGCTGAAGTCGTCGCGCCCGCGGCCTTTCGCAACGTCGAGTTCGGGGACGTCCCACTCGGCACGCAGATGCGCGAATATCCGGAAACTTGGCGACGCCTGAGGCGGCCCTGTGATTGGGCGATGATCGCTCCGGGCCGCGGCTATTGTCCCTATGTGCACGAGGACATCGTCTATTCCTTCGATCAAGGCGTGCTATTGGCGAAGGAGATTCATCTGCGCTTTCCCCCCGAGGAGGCGCCGGTTTGGCCGCAAGGGCGGGCGCTGCCTTACGGCTTGCGCGGCGATGAAACGCCGGATGAAGCGGCGCGGACGATAGAGGCGCATACCGGCGTTGCAATGGAGGTCCACCACGTCGCCACACACGCCAGATTATGGCCGCGCGATCCCATTGCCATGGCCGACGGCCGCACGCTTTCGATTCACATCGCCTATCAGTACAGCGAGGCGATGGTGAGCATCCTCGTTGCTCTCATCCACCCCTTGCCGCCAACACGGCAAGAGCACTTGGACGAGCAGAACCGGTAAGAACCAATTGCTTTGCACAAGCGCGGGGCAATCCCTAAGTGCTCCTTTATGCACGACCGCCTGATCAATTTCGACCGCATCCTCAATTTCCGCGATTTCGGCGGATGGGACACCCTTCACGGCAGGATCGCGCGCGGCAAGCTGTTTCGTTCCGCTTCGTTTCATGACGCAACGAAATCTGACATCGACAAGCTGAATGGGATGAACCTTGCGTTTCTTGTCGATCTGCGCCGGCCCGAGGAACGCGCGCACGAGCCCAGCAAGTGGTCGAACGAAAGCTGCCGCGTCATCTTCAACGAGGAGGGCGCAGGCGGCCAAGCGCTGCCGCCGCACCTCGTTGCGCTGATGCAGAGCGATCTGACGCCGAAGACGACGCGCGAATATATGTTGAGCCTCTATCGCGAAATCCCGTTCGACCCGCGTTTGATCCGTCTCTATCGCGATTGGTTCGCCGAACTGGGGCGAGGCGGAGCTGGCGTCGTTCACTGCGCCGCCGGCAAGGACCGCACCGGCGTCATCTGCGCGCTGACGCTGACCGCGCTCGGCGTCGATGAAGACGCGGTGTTCGCCGACTACGAGTTCACCAACCAGGCGGTCGATCTCGAAGCGCGCATGCCGCGGATTCAGCAGCGCATGGAAGAGCGGCTGGGGCGCAAACTCGATCCCGCGGCGTTGCGGCCGATGCTGGGGGTGGAAGTGGACTATCTCCGCGAAGCGCTCGATGCGATCACGGCAAAGTACGGCTCAATCGACGCGTATCTCAGCGACGCACTCGGCGTCGGCGCGCGCGATCGTCAGGCATTGCGCACAGCCCTCACGACTTGACGTTCAATTCCAGATAGAGCTCGGCGCGTCTGGAATGACGACTCCAATCGTTGATCTTTAATTCGCCCCGGCTGCGCTCTTCCGCTTTTCCATCAGCGTATCGAAGTTCGACCACACGCCGGTCTCGCCGTGCCATTCGCCCTTGGTCGCGGCCTTCGAGTATTCGGTGGCGCGCGCTTCGAAGAAATTGGCGTGCTCGACGCCGTTCAAGATCGCCGTCAGCCACGGGATCGGGTGCTCGGTGACGCCGTAGATTTTTGGCAGCCCAAGCTGACCCAGGCGCCAATCGGCGATGTAGCGGATGTATTGCTTGATATCGTCCGCGGTCATGCCTTGCACCGATCCCATCTCGAAGGCGAGATCGATGAACTTGTCTTCCATCTCGACGACGGTGCGGCAGCATTCGGCGATATCCGCCTTCACCTGATCCGTCAGCGCGCCGGTTTCTTTTGCGTAGGCGTGGAACAGCTTGATCATGGCTTCGCAGTGCAGGCTTTCGTCACGCACCGACCATGAGATGATCTGGCCCATGCCCTTCATCTTGTTGAAGCGCGGGAAATTCATCAGCATCGCGAATGACGCGAAGAGCTGCAGGCCTTCGGTGAAGGCGCCGAACATCGCCACGGTGCGGAGGATGTCTTCGTCGCTGTCGACGCCGAACTTGCCCATGTAGTCGTGCTTGTCGCGCATCGCCTGGTAGTCGTAGAAGGCGGCGAATTCGCTATCCGGCATGCCGATGGTTTCGAGCAGCAGCGCATAGGCGGCGATGTGCACGGTCTCGATGTTCGAGAACGCGGCCAGCATCATCTTCACTTCGGTCGGTTTGAAGACGCGTGAATAGCGCTCCATGTAATTGTCGTTCACCTCGACGTCCGACTGGGTGAAGAAGCGGAAGATCTGCGTCAGCAGGTTGCGCTCCTGGTCCGTGAGCTTGGAAGCCCAGTCCTTCACGTCTTCGCCCAGGGGCACCTCTTCGGGCACCCAGTGCACCTGCTGCTGGCGGCGCCAGAACTCGTACGCCCACGGATAGCGGAACGGCTTGTAGCCCAGCGACGGGGTTCTCAGGCCCGGCAACTTGCTCGCTGTGTCAGCCATTCCGATCGTCTCCTTGGCGCAACGTAATCAAAATGTAGGGGATTTGGGGCCTTTCGGCCACCACATCTGGAGCCATTCGGCTCCGAGTCCCTTTAAGAAAGGTTACCCATCGGCCATCACCATGGGGCGATTCATGATCCGCGCGACAGGGCCGGACGCGCCAGCTGTGGATTGCGGCGTGGGCCGGCCTAAACCGCCAGGGCGATCGCGCGCTCAGCCAGCCGGGCGCGCGCCTCGCGCGAGGGCGAGATGGCTTTTCGGGTCGCGGTGTCGAAGGTCAGCGCGACGGCTTCCATGCTGGCCCATACGCCGCCGCTTTCGGGATCGCAGAGCCAATGCACCAGGCGCAGCGTCTTCTCGCCGACTTCGACGACGCCTGAGCGCACCTCGATCAAATCGCCCGCGCGCGGAAAATGGCGATAGACGAAACGCGCCTCCACCACCGCGCCCGCGGGCTCGCCGGCGCCGTTTGCTTCAGCGGACTCCTGCCGGAATTGCGCGAGCAGGTTAGGCACCGAATCCGAAACGCGACCGACGAAGTGTTCTCCGCGCAGACGGCCGAATGCGTCGCACTGGTCCGGATGCACCAGCGTGGCGCCGATCCGCGCGGCGCCCAAATCGATAGCGCGCTGCAGCGAGGCGTCGGCGTTCGGCGCGCGCGCCAGATCGATCGAGCGCGGCTTGGCGTGAGCGGGTGCGGCGACACGCAGGCGTTTGGCCGCAGCGCGCGACCGCGCTGACCAGGGAAACGGGCGAAAGCCGCGCGTGTCGACGTGCGCCACACGCAGCGTGAAGCATGAGCTTGGCGCGCCGTCGGCATGGCGCATGTCCAGACAGACGTGCGCTTCGCTCTCGTCCATCTTGACGACGCCGCCGTGCATGACAAGCGGCGCCCCGGGGCGCGCTTCTTTGAGGAAACGGATATGCGCTTCGAGCGGAACCAGCGTCGCGCCGGCGGCGGGCGTGAAGGCGCGCGGCATTTCGAGCGCGCGGGCCAAGTGTGCAAGCCCGATCATCGCGCGCTCGAAGTGGAAGCGGACATTGAGATGGCCGCCGTCGTCGCACTCCCAGGTGTTGACGCTGCCCTGGTAGAGCGGCGCAGGCAGGGGCGCCAGACCGCTCACGCCTGGCATGCGGCGCAGAGCCCAGAGGCTTCAATCATGGTGCGATGGATAGCAAACCCGTCTTTCCTGGCGGCGTCTTTCAGATCGACCAGCGCGTGGCCGGCGTCGACCTCCTCCGCGCCGCCGCACTTTTCACAAATGAGAAAGATCGTCGAGCGCTCACAGGCGCCCACGCCGCAAGCGACAAAGGCGTTGAGGCTTTCGATGCGGTGGGCAAGGCCCATGCGCACGAGAAAATCGAGGGCCCGGTAAATGGTCGGCGGTTTGGCCTGTTTATCGGCGTCAAGTAGCGGCAGCAGGTCGTAGGCCTTGGCCGCGCCGGGCTGGGCCAGCAGCAATTCCAACACGCGCCGACGCAGCGGCGTCAGGCTCTCGCCGGCTTCCGCGCAGCGCCGTTCCGCTTCCGCAATCTGTTCGGCGCGAGTGCTCGCGTCGTGCTGGTGTGACATCGGGTTTATGATTGCAGGCTCCGCTCTACTCGGAAAGGTGGGAAGCCGAGGCGGGCTTTTTGAGATCGGCCGCGCAACAGAACTTTACAAGAACATCTGACTCGCGGTAGTGCTAGAACATTCAAAGAACGATCGTGAGAGAGGGGCTCGTATGTCTGAAGCAATTTTCCGTGGAATTTCAGGCCGTTTGCACCGGTTCGACGTGCATCGCCCGTGTGCGCAGTTCGCCGCCGCACCGGCTGTCTATTGCTTTGCCAGGCCGGGGCCCGGCGGCCGCGGCTGGACGCCTCTTTTCCTTTCGCGCACCGGCAATCTGGCCAAACGCCTGGCGAGCCACGAACAATGGCCGCATGCGCTGCTGTTAGGCGCCACTCACGTCCTGGTTTGCCAACACGATGAGCGCGACGCGCGCGAATACGTCGAGGCCGATCTTGCGCAGGCGCTGCGTCCGGTGATGAACGGCCCGCTGCTGGACGCCGAACTCACGGAAGCCGGCGCAGCGCCGGGCGTGCGCCTGGTGTGGGCTGCGTAAAGCTTTCTCGAACCCAAGTCCGGACGGAAGGGGGTGACGGCGGCGCCCCATCCGGCAAGAACACCGCCGCTACCCACCCCCAACCCCGCCCACAAGGGGGCGGGGAGTCTCACAGGTCGGCTACTCCCCGCCTTGCGCATTGCGCGCCGGCAGCATGGCTGCGGCGGTTTGTGCGGCGCGGGCCAGCTGCACGAACTCGGCGCGCCAGCCGAATTCGTCCCGCCCGCGCGCGCCCTGACCCAACGCAATCACGTCATCCCAATCGTAGCCTTGTGCGACATAGGGATCGCCGCGCAGCAATTGGCCATAGCCGGCCACGGCGGTCGCGAACCGCACGTATTCCGGCGCGGCGGCGATGTTCGTCACCCGGTCGCGTTCGGTGATCGGCCGCTCGATGAGGCGCGATGCATCTTCGCCCGGCAGCTTGTAGCGGATGCGCAGGAAAGCGAGCTCGCTGGCGGTCGAGGCCGGCGCTGTGCTTTGCTGGTAGCGTAGCGGGTCGTTGAAGGTGCGCCCACCGACCGGGACGATCTCGTAGATCGCGGTAACGGAATGGCCGGCGCCGATTTCGCCCGCGTCCACTTGATCGTTGTTGAAATCCTCTCGGCGCAGCATGCGCGTTTCGTAGCCGATGAGGCGATACTCGGCGACGCGGTTGGGGTTGAACTCGACCTGGATCTTCACGTCGTTGGCGATCGAGAACATGTTCGAGGCCATTTCGTCGCGCAACACGCGGCGCGCTTCGGCGACCGTGTCGATGTAGGTCGCCACGCCATTGCCGTTCTGAGCCAGGCGCTGCATCAGCGCGTCGTTGTAATTGCCCCCGCCAAAGCCGAACACGGAGAGATAGATCCCCGTTTCGCGCTTGCGTGACACAAAGTCCTGCAATTGCTGCGGATCGGCAATGCCGACGTTGAAATCGCCGTCGGTGCCGATGATGACGCGGTTGATCGAGTTCGCGTTGAAATTCTGCTCCGCCAAAGCGTAGGCCTGACGCAGGCCTTCTCCGCCCGCCGTCGAGCCGCCGGCGCTCAAATTGTCGAGCGCGCCCAGGATGCGGCCGCGTTCGTTGCCCGGCGTCGGTTCGAGCACCGTGCCGGCGGCGCCCGCATAAACCACGATGGCGACCCGGTCGCGCGCGTTGAGCTGATCGATCAGCATGCGGAAGCTTTGCTGCAGCAGCGGCAGCTTGTTCGGCGCGTTCATCGAGCCGGACACGTCGAGCAGCAGCACGAGGTTGAGCGGCGGTCGCTCCTGCGGAACGATGTTGTAGCCCTGCAGCCCGATGTGCACGAGCTGGCGTCCCTCGGCCCAAGGCGACGGCGCGACCGTGACGTTGGTCGAGAACGGCTGGGCGCGATTTTGCGGCAGCGGATAATCGTAGCGGAAGTAATTGACCAATTCTTCGATGCGCACGGCATCGCGCGGGGGCAAGCGGCCCTCATTCAGCATGCGGCGCACGTTGGAATAAGACGCAGTATCCACATCGATCGAGAACGTCGAAACCGGGTCTTCGGCGACGATGTGAATGGGGTTGATCTCGACGTCTTCGTAACGCTCGCGGTCGACATCGCCGGGCATGGGTTGCGGAGCCGTCTGAGCATACGGCGCCGCACCAACGGCCATTCGCGCACGCGCAAACGCGTCCGCCTCCATCGCGACAGGCGGGGGCGGAGGCGGCATAGGCGGTGGCGGCGGCGCCTCGGGCGCCTGCGCGACGCAGGCTGCGAGAAATAGCGCGCACAATAGGCCCGCGCGTTTGGCATGTTGGATCATTGGACGTTCCCCTCCACCGTCCGGACACGGTCTGTTGACACGGTAAGCGAGCGCGCCGAACGCGGCCAAGATGAGGCGCATGCGCGGCGCTTTTCGCAATCACGCGCATGTGTGCGCGACTCGCTACCCAGCGTCCAGTGTCAGGATGCCGGCATTTGCGCCGCGAAGGCGAGGCGGCCGCGCAAATCGTCCTGCGCAGACGATGCGTCAATGCCGAAAATGAGCAGGCCATCGCTCTGCGGCGCGATGTCGAGCGGGTGCAGCCAGTCCGGAATGCGGCGGGCTACGAGCTGAGCGGCAAGTCCATCGGGAGCCGCATTTATGTAGCTGCGCACGTCGGTAGTGTGGGGGCATAGCGCAACGTAATCGGCTCGATGTGCGCTAATGCGTTCAAACGCCGCGTCGGGCGCGGCAGTGAAGGCGAGAAGCACGTCGCTGATGGCGCGATGATTGCGGTGATGCGGGGTGGCGACAACGCTGTGATCGGTGCGCGTGAGGGCTGCAGCGCCCATATCGACGGGCGCGAATACGATCCCCCGCGGCAATGCCGCCAGCGTGTCGCTCGCGCAGGAGGAGCTGGTCCCCACCGCACGCGTCGTGTGATCCAGCTTCAGCGCCGGACGGAGCAGGGCCGGGGTGGCGATTGCCAGCGCCAGCGCGGTGAGGACCGCGCGCAGGGGCATGGAGCCGAGAGCGCGGGCGCGCCGGAAGAGAACGTGGCCGATGAACACGGCGCCGGCCGCGGCAAACGCGTGCGCAACGCCCCCCGTGCGCGTAAGCACGAACATCATGGCGCCGGACACGGCGATCATCGTCACGGCGGTCGTCCAACGCATGCGTGCTTCGCCTTCAGACCTGCGCCACGCCCAGATCGCGCCTGCCAGGCCGACCGCCCAAAATCCGCCATTGGCGATGAAGGCGCCAGCGCCGCGCTGGAGCAGCGGCTGCGATTCAGCCACCTTTTCGAGCCACAGCGTCCGGGCCAGCGGTTCGAGAGCGACGAAAGGCCCAGCAAAGCATTGCGCGCCGCTATTGAGAAAAGTGGCGCCGACCGCGGCGCCTGCGACGGCCCCGAAAGTCAGCCGCATGCGCCAGTCGTGCTTAAAGATGCGCGCCTGCAGCCCGAGCGCGGCGGCCGCGGCGACGCCGAAGGCGAACAGATAGGGCCGCGATATGCGATCGCATTCGATCGAAACCCAGGGCAGCGAGGTGGTAAGCGTCTCAAGCGCCGCGCTGGCGAGCGCCAAAGTCCACAAATACGCCTGCAGGCGCGGCGCTTCGCGCGAGTCTTCGAGCCAACGCGCACCCAGCAGCAGCGCGGCGCAGGTGACAACGGGAAGGCCCTCGAGCGAAATGTTGAGCCAACACGCGGACGCGATTGCGGCGATGACGCCGGAACGCCATTTGTGCGTTTCGTCGAGCAGCGCCCAGAACAGGACAAGGGCAAGAACGATCTGCCAGCCATGATGATCCAGCCGCAGCGGCATGATCTGCAAATAGATCAGCGCCGAGAGCGGAATGGCGGCGGCCGCGAGCGGCGCCCAAGTTCGGTCGACCAAACGGGCGGCGACGGCGGCCGTCAGCCACATGGCCAGACCCATGATGGCCAGCGGGAGCGTCACGGCGACGATCTGCTCGGCGCTTGTCTGGCCGACGAGCGGGGTTAGAGCCAGGATGCCCAGTGCGATCGGGATGTCGACCAAGCGCGACCAGTGCAGCAGCCCGCCTTCGGGCGGATTGATGCGGTGTTGCGTGACATCGAACCAGGCTTGCCCGGCGATCCAGTCGCGGACTTGCTGCAGGCGCAGATGATCATCGGAGTCCGGCAGTGACATCGCGGCGATCGCGTCGCCGTTGAGAATGATGAATAGCGCAGCCATCGCCGCCCAGGCTGCGGCGACGAGCGTGAGTTCGCGGCGTCCGAGCCCGGCTTCGCCTCCGGACGGCATTTCAGGCCACGCGGCGCGGTACGAGACGTTCCGACTTGAGCGCGGCGGCTTCGCCTTCCGAGCCGGCCTCGTGATACTCGGCGTCTTCGTTGACGCCCCAGACATTGTAGAGGCGGCGCTGGGCCAGGATGTTTTTGACCGTCAGCATGGCGGTCATCATGGCGTGATCTTGGTTGTTGTACTTGTGCATGCCGTTGCGGCCGACGAGATGCAGTGTGGGATAGCTCTCCTCCAGCTCGCTGCGCACGGCCTCGACATTGTGCTGGTAGCTTTCGTCGTAGACCGGGTAGGCCTTTTCCTGGCGCACAACGCAGCCGCCGACGACATCCTCCGCTTTGCAGAGTCCGAGCGCCGCAAGCTCCTGCGTTGCAAGGGCGACCAGATCCTCGTCTTTCGAGGACCAGAGCGTGTCGCCTTCGAAGCAAAAGTACTCAAGCCCGACGCATCCCACGTCCGGATCGGGCGCCATTTCCGGCGACCAGGACCGGAAGTTCTGGATACGCCCGACCTTGACCTTAGGGTCGTGCACATAAACCCAGTTGTCGGGGAAAAGGTCGTCGGCCTTGATCATCAGCGCGACGGTGAGGAAGTCGCGATAACGCAGATTGAGCGCGGCGTTGAACGATGCGGGCAGCGGGAAGATCTTGCCGGCCAATTCGCGCATGGGCGCCGACGAAATAACGTGCGCCGCAGAAACGATGCGCTGCTGGCCGTTGACATCGGTGATCACCACGCGCCAACGTTGTGTTGCTTCGTTGAAAGAAATTTGCGCGACATCGGCGCCCATTTCGACGCGGCCCCCCTGCGCCCGAATCTTATCACGCGCAGCTTCCCAGAGCATGCCGGGGCCCTTGCGCGGATAGCGAAAGCTTTCGAGCAGCGTCTTGGCCTGCATGCCGTCGTTCTTCTTGACGGCGAGGAACGGGATCGAGCGCTTCAGTCCGTCGAGCACGGCCGATAATAGATTGAGACCTTTAATGCGCTGCGCGGCCCAATCGGCCGAGATCTCGTCGCAGCGCATGCCCCACACCTTCTCGGTGTAAGTCTTGAAGAAGATCTGAAAAAGCTCTTCGCCGAACTGGTTCACTACCCATTGCTCGAATGTCCTCACATCCTCGTGCGGAAACACTCGCCAGCGAAAATAGGAAAGCATGCAACGTGCGCTACGCACGACGCCTAGATTGAAAAGCGCCTCGAACGCGCGCAGCGGATAGGAGTAAAACTTGCCGCTGTAATAGATCCGCGACATACGCGGACGCGTGATGAAATCTTCGGGCAACAGCTCGTCCCAAAGCGCAACGACTTCGCTCGACTTCGAGAAAAAGCGGTGGCCGCCGATGTCGAAGCGGTAGCCCTCGTGCACGACGGTGCGGCTGATGCCGCCGACATAATCGGGGTCTTTTTCGGCGACGAGGACGCTGACGCCCTGTTTGGAAAGGAGATAGCCTGCGGTAAGGCCCGCGGGTCCCGCGCCAATAATGGCGACATCGACCGATGCGCCGGTTGCGTTTGCCTGCGCCATGGCGCGTCCCCGATCCGTTAGGGAGCGGAGCCTAAGCGTTCATCGTAAAAATCCTCTGAGCGCAGGCGGCGCGTAAGGCTTCATTAAACACGTTTGCTGCGCACCTGCTCACCGGCGCCGGCGTTCGCGCTCGGCCTGGCGCCGCTGTTCGGGAATCCAGTTGCTCACCAGCGTAGCGAGCACGCCGAGCGGCGTCTCGCCGCTGAGCAGAACCGCGTCGTGGAAACCGCGCAGATCGAAGTCGGCGCCGAGCGTGTCGCGCGCTTGATCGCGCAGACGCACGATTTCGCGCCGGCCCAGTTCATACCCGCAAGCCTGGCCCGGCCAGACCACGTAACGATCCACCTCGGTGGCGATAACGCCGGGCATGTCGCCGGTCGTCGCCGCCAGATAATCGATGGCCTGCTGGCGGCTCCAGCCTTTGGCGTGAAGGCCGGTGTCGACCACCAGGCGGGCGGCGCGCCAGAGTTGCCAGCGCAGATAGCCGATGCGCCCGATCGGATCGCCCTCGTAGAAGCCTTGTTCGTCGGCGAATTGCTCGGCGTAAAGCGCCCAGCCTTCGCTATAGGCGTTGAACCACATGAGACGCCGGATTAGCGGGGCGGCGCGGTTCTCTTGCGCCAGGGCAGTCTGAAAATGGTGACCGGGCACGGCTTCGTGGAAGTCCTGGGTCGGCAGGTCGATGCGTGTCATCTCGGCGAGACTGCGCAAATTGATGTAATAGATGCCGGGCGTATCGCCTTCGAGCGTAGCCGGTTCGTAATAGGCGCCAGGTTGACCGGCTTCGAGCAGGGGCGGCACGCGCCGCACTTCGAGCCGGGCGCGCGGCATGCGCCCGAACCATTGGGGCGCCCGTTCCAGCACCCGGTCGACGCGCGCCTGCACATCAGCCATCAACTGGGCGCGGCCCTCGTCGCTGTCCTCGTAGCGATGGCGCGGATCGGCGGTCAGCTGAGCCAGGCGCGCGCCAACCTGGCCTTCGGTCAAGCCAACGCGGCGCAGCGCGATATCGAGTTCGTTGCTGAGCGCGCGCACACGCTGTAGGCCGATCCGGTGTATCTCCTCGGGCGTGAGCGTCGTTGTCGTCTCGATGCGCAGCGCCGCGGCATAGAACTCGTCGCCCTGGGGCAGGCTCGATACGCCCGCAACATCCGTCGCATTGCCGCGATCGGCGCGCAGGAAGATCGCCGCGCGCTGATGCGCCGTCAGGATATGGTCGCGGACGATCGCTTCCGCACGCGCCACAAAGCCGGCGTTCCGTCGTTGCATCGTTTCGCGCGCGGCCGGATCGGCTATGCCGGCGGCCATAGCGTCGAGCTTGCGCTGCAGCGCGGTGACGTACAGCTGCTGCGCCGGGGCCTGACTCATTACGTCTTCCAGCGCAGCGATTGTGGCGTCCATGATGAAGAGAGGCGGGCGCACGCCGTTGTTCGCGTCGATGCGCGCGCGTGCGGTCTCGTTGTCGATCGCATCGGCGACGGCGCGCAGGCGGATTAGATAGGCTTCCGCGTCGGCCGGCGATTCAATCTCGTGCCGCTCGTCGAGGAAGCCCGGCAGCGTGAGGAAAGCGCTGTCCATCTGGTTGAGCACGTAGGGCCTGACCCCGCCGAGCGGCGAAAAGTCGCCGTAGGCGAACGACGCGCCGCCGGCTGCCGCTTCGAATTGTTCGCGCAGGATCGAGAGCGTAAGCGCGTCCGCAGCGCTCAAGCGGCTCGCGTCGAGCGCGCGCAGTTCGGCGTAGCGGCGCAGCGCGGCGCTGCGGCGCGCTTCGAGCGCCAGCGGCGAGCGGTCGTCGATCCGGTCGTTGTAGGGGCCCCCGGCAGCTTCTTCGGACACGCCCGCGCGGGTGGCGGTTTCCGGGCTGTCGGCGAGGATTTCCTGCGTCCAATCGTCAAGCCGGCCGTCGAAGGCGGTCATGGGTTGTGGCCCGCGGGGCCCGCACGCTGTCGTGGCGGCGACGAACGCCAGCGCGACGACCCAACCGTGAACCTTCATCCCGCCCCTCATTGTGGCATGCGCCGCCCGGCGCGGAGCAGGGACATAGCACGCCGCGGACGCCGGGAAAGCGGCGGGGCCGGTTAATGCATTGCGCTCACCTGTTGCGGATTTGCCGCTTTCGTGGTTGGAGAGCCGCCGTGGTAGGGAACTCGCGGAGACACCCATGACGACCGCCCAGGGCGGCCAGCAA
>CAZIOD010000028.1:3435-27191 GCA_964540785.1 uncultured Terricaulis sp. | reverse complement strand
GGCGCGGCGAAGCTTGCCACGCCAATGCGGCCGACTTCGACGCCGGCCACGCGTAATGCGCCGTCGCGCCCGATCGAAGGGCTTTCGCCCTGCGGATCGAACACGATCGGCGCCCCCCCTGAGCTCAGGACGGCGCGACCTTCCGTGGTCACCAGCCGTCCTTCGCCAGTCAGCGTAAACGCGCCATCGCGCGTGTAGAGCGGCCCGTCCGGACCCTCGACCATGAAGAAGCCTCGCCCTTCGAGGGCGACATCCAGGGGATTGCCGGTGATCGAAATCGGCCCCTGGCTCATGTCGCGCGTCAATCCCACATCGCGCACGAAACGGATGTCGCGCGGATTCTGCTCGGCATGCGCGCGCGTGCCGTCCAATTCTTCGAACACCACCGCGTCCGCCTTGAAGCCGGCGGTCGCGACGTTGGCGAGGTTGTTGGCGGCCACGTCCATGCGCCGTTGCAGTACGCGTTGCGTCTGCAGGCCAAGCATCAGCGCGTTATCCATCCCGGTTAACGCTGCAAGCTTCGGGCCAGTGGTTAATCGATTGATTTTAGGCGATCCGACCCGTCATGTGTGATGAACGAGGCTGCGCTTTCTGCCGTCCGCCGGGCAAGTTTTGCCGCCCTTCCACCAATCCTTAACCACGCCTTGCGCACCAAGGATGCGAAATAGAACGCAGGCGATTCCATGTTCGGGAAGTCGAAGAAGAAGGCCGAGGACAAACCGGCGGACGCCGAAGCTGAAGGCGCCGCGCCGGCGGCAGACGGCGAGGCCGAGACGGCAGACGGTGCGCCGGCCAAGAAGAAGCTATCCGGCAAGAAACTGGTTCTCTTTATCATTTTGCCCGCGGTGCTGATGCTCGGGGGCGGGGGCGCCGCAGCTTATCTGCTCCTCTTCAACGGCGGCGCGGAGCAGCACGCGGACGCAAGCGGCGGGCAGGCCAAGGCCAAAGGGGGGCACGGCGCCGCGCCAGTCGCCGAGGCGGTTCCGGGCCCGAACGGAACCATGATCAGTCACGGCGAGGACGTTGTATTCGTTGCGCTGCCGGAAATGCTGGTGAACATCGTCGGCCCGGACGGTCGGCCCGCCTATTTGAAGCTGCGCCTGACGCTCGAAGCGCCCGACGATGCGACGGTTGTGGCGATCACCGAACACGTGCCGCGCGTCACCGATCAGTTCAACGGTTTTCTGCGCGAACTGCGCACGGACGACCTTGCGGGCTCGGCCGGCGCCTATCGCTTGCGACTCGAATTGTTGCGACGCGTCAACCTCGTCATTGCTCCAGCGCAGGCCGACGCGGTTCTGATCGAAGAAATGCTGGTGCAGTGAGATGAGCGCTGAACCGGCCGAGGCGGCCGCGGCCGAAAACAAGGAATGGGAAACTGAGACAGCCGTCGACACCGAAGTCGGCGGCGAGGGCCCCGAGCGCATCCTCAACCAGGATGAGATCGACAGTCTGCTTGGATTCGGCCTCGGCGAGGACGAGTCCGGCGGCAAGACTGGCGTGCGCGCAATCATCAATTCGACGCTCGTTTCTTACGAGCGGCTGCCGATGCTGGAGATCGTCTTCGACCGCCTGGTGCGGCTGATGACGACAAGTCTGCGCAACTTCACGTCTGATAATGTCGAGGTCAGCCTCGATCAGATCAGCTCGATCCGCTTTGGCGACTATCTCAACTCTATTCCGCTGCCCGCGATTATCGCGGTGTTCCGCGCCGAACAGCTCGACAATTTCGGTTTGGTCACTGTCGACTCAAACCTCATCTATTCGGTCGTCGATGTGCTTCTGGGCGGGCGAAGGGGCGCCCCCGCCACCCGCGTGGAAGGGCGTCCATACACCACAATCGAGCGCATGCTGGTCACGCGCATGATCGAAGTCGTGCTGAACGATGCGCGCCAGGCGTTCGCGCCGCTGACGGCAGTCGATTTTGCACTCGACCGCATTGAGACCAATCCGCGCTTCGCCGCCATTTCGCGGCCGCCTAACGCCGCCATCGTCGTGAAGCTGCGCGTGGACATGGAAGACCGCGGCGGCAAGCTCGAGCTGCTGCTGCCCTACGCCACGCTCGAGCCCATCCGCAAAATGCTGCTGCAGCAATTCATGGGCGAAAAGTTCGGCCGCGACAACATCTGGGAGGGCCACCTCGCCAGCGAGCTCTGGAACACCAAACTTGAAGTGCGCGCTGTGCTCGATGAGCTGACGCAGCCCTTGCGCAAGGTGCTGGATCTCAAAGTCGGCGACACATTGATGCTGGACGCTGCGCCGGATGCGCTAGTGAAGCTGAAATGCGGCCTCGTCGATATCAGCGACGGCCGCGTCGGCCGCATGGGCCACTCGCTGGCCGTGCGCGTGGAACGCCCGATCGCGCCTGCGCAACAGCAGGCGGTGCTGAAACTCGGAGTCGACAAATGAGCCCCATCGCATTTGCCGTCGAGATCGTGCTGGCGTTGATGCTGGCTGCGTGCCTCGTGTATTTCTGGCGTCTGGACCGCAAACTGCAGGCGCTGCGCTCGGGTCAGGACGGCGCACTCGCGGCCGCAGCCGAGCTCGCGCAAGCGACGGCGCAAGCCGAAGCCGCAGTGCGCGCGCTACGCGCGACAGCAAGCGACAGCGGCCGTGATTTGCAGGCGCGCATCAACGACGCCCGCGCCACCGCCGATCGTCTCGGTCTGAGCGCCGGGCGGCTGCGGTCCGGCGTCGACGTTGCTGCGCGCGGGCGAATCTAGATGGCGCAAGCACACCACCCCAAGAAAACTGCGAGCGTGCGGCTTATGCCGGCGGCGATGGTCATGCTGGCCGCCGTGCTCGGCGTGAAAGCGATCGCCATGGCCGAGAGCGTGGCCGAGACGGCCAATGACAGCGCGGAAACCGAACGACACGCCGCCACCGCGGACGCGCGTCCGGAGGGCGAGGCTGCGCCGTCGGCGCAAACGCAATGCGAGGCGCCGAGCCTCGCGGAAATGGCGGGTCTTTCCGCCGCGGAAGTGCAGGTGCTGCAGGCGCTCGGCGAACGTCGCGAGGCGCTCGAATTGCGCGGCGAACAGCTCGAAACGCAAGATGCGCTGATGCTCGCGGCCGAACAGCGGCTCAACGAACGCGTCGCGGAATTGCGTCAGCTCGAGACCACGGTGAACGATCTGCTCGGTCGCCTCGATGAAGAGCAGGAGCGGCGCGTCGCCAACCTGGTCGACGTCTATCAGCGCATGCGCGCCAAGGACGCCGCCGAGGTGTTCGATGGTCTTGAGGATGACGTGCTCGTGCAAGTGGCCAGCCGCATGCGCCAGGCCAACCTTGCCGAGGTGATGGGGCGCATGAATCCCGACCGCGCGCGTCGTCTCACGCAGATGTTGGCGGACCGCGCGCGCGCGCCGACCGGCGGCGATGCGCTGCTGGCGCGCGCGCGGGGCGAGCCGGCCGCGACCGGCGGCGGGACCTAAACGGGCGCTTAACGCGCCGGGCGGAGGATTGGCACGCGCGCACCATGAAGAAAGCTTTGCGCTCTCCGTTGGCGATCGCCGCGGCGGCTCTGATTGCAGCGCCGGCCGGCGCGCAGCCGTTGCAGCTGACGCCGCCGCGCGAAACCAACGCGCCGCCCGCCGAGCGCGATATTGCGCCGCCGGTTGCGGAGACAGCGCCGACATCGGACCCGCCGGCCGAATTGCGCGGCCCGACCGGCCCGTTGCCGCAAGATTTCTCCTTCGCTGCGCCGCCGCCGGCGCCGCCCGCGACGACGCCGCCGGAGCCAACCGAGCCGTCCCCGCCACCGCCGTCCCCACCGCCGCCGTCGCCGCCAGCTCCGCGCGTGGCGCCCCCGCCGACGGCGACCGTCGCTGTGGGCGTGCAAGAAGGGACGACGCGGCTTGTCTTCAACTTCGCGAGCCCGACAACCGTCACACCGCTGCTTCAGGGCAACCGTCTCGACCTGCGCTTCTCGCGTGCGGCCGACATGGACATCTCAGAGATACGCGCGATGCCGCCGCGGCTCGTGCGGGAAGTGCGCCGCATCAGCGTCGCCGGCGCGCCGGTGCGTCTGCAGCTGACGCTCGAGCCGGGCGTACGCCAGCGTCATTTCGTCGACGGCGATCGCGTCGTCGTCGACCTGCTGGAACCCGACGGAGCGGTCGCGGCGACAAACGAAGCAGCAGCGGACGCGCCCGTCCCGGCGACGCCCCCGGTCACAGGTACAGGGCGCGTACAACTGGTCGAAGAAGCAGACGTCACGCGCATCACGGTCACGTGGCCGCAGCCTCCGCGGGCGGCGGCGTTTCGGCGCGGCGAGGCGATCTGGCTCTTGTTCGACGCCACCGGCAGGATCGACCTCACAGGCGTAGTGCGTGCTGGGCGGCGTCATCGGGACGTTGAAGTCGTGCGCGGCGATGGCGTGATCGGCTTGCGCATTCCGGCCGAGCCGGATGTGCTGGTCTCGGCCGCCGCCCAAGACACAGCGTGGACATTCACGCTCGGCGCGCGTGGCTCTGCGGGCGCTCCCGCCTCGGTCGAACGAGAGGTCTCTGCCGATGGGCGCGGCCGCCTGACCGCAACTTTCGGACGTGAGGGCGCGGTGCGCTGGATCGCCGACCCGGAGATCGGCGACCGCATTGCCGTTGCTTTGGTCGGCGGTCCTGCGCGCGGCGTCGACGTACGCCGCGCCACGGTGGAAGCGGCGGTGTTGCCGACTGCACACGGCGCAGTTGTCGAACCGCGCGCAGACGGGGTGAGCGCCAGCTTCGCAGGCGGCGTGTTGACCGTGTCGCGCGGCGAAGGGTTGATTGCTGCGCCCGTTCGGTCCCAGCTCGAAGCGGGCCTGAGCGCGGCGATGATGGAAGCCGCGCTGGGGGGTGGGGATGGGCCTCAAATCACCGCTCGTCGCGAGAACCTGGTGCAGGTGCGCGCGCGGATCGATGACTTGACTCGACGCGCCGCTGCGGAAGGCCTCGGTGAATCCGACCCGGTGGAAGCGCGTATGGCGCTTGCGCGATATCTGCTGGAGCACGAATTCGCGGCCGAAGCGCTCGGCGTTCTGCGCATGGTCGCACTCACGCAAGGGGAATTGGCGGAAATCGATCCCGAGTACCGCCTGATGCGCGCAGCTGCGAACGTGATGATGGGCCGCGTCGCAGATGCCCAGCCCGATCTCAACGCCTCGACGCTCGCCAATAATGCGTCTGCTGCGCTGTGGCGCGGCTACGCCGCGGCGCAGCGCCACGAATGGGCCGAGGCGCGACGTGAACTGGAACGCGGCGCCGGCGCGCTCGAGGAACATCCCCCTGCGTGGCGCGCGCGCTTCCAACTCGCGCTCGCGCGTGCGGCGCTGGAACTGAACGATCCCGCCACCGCGGAAGCTGCCGCGCGGGCAGCGCTGGGCCAGGCCGGCGATGCGTCCATGCGCTTGCATGCCCGGCTGATGGAAGCGCGCGTGCTCGCCTTGCGCGGCGATAGCGCTGGCGCGCTGACCATGCTCGACGAACTCGCGCGTGTGCGAGACGAGGAAGTCGCCGTGCGGGCCAGCGTCGAGGCGATCCGCACTCGTCGTGCGGCAGGCGCGGTGCGGGCAGCCGACGCGATAGAACCGCTTGAGGCGTTGCGCTTTCGCTGGCGCGGCGATTCCACCGAACTCGCCATTGTGGGCATGCTGGGCGAGGTCTATTCCGAGCTCGGACGCTGGCGCGATGCGCTCGCCACCATGCGCATCGCCGCCGACCGTTTCCCGCAGGACCCTGCCGCCCGTCATTTGCGTGCGGACATGTCGACCTTGTTCGAGCGCCTGTTTCTGGATGGTGAGGCCGATCGGCTCGAACCGATCCAGGCGCTCGGTCTTTTCTATGAATTCAGCGACCTCACGCCCGTTGGCCCCAATGGCGACCGCATCGTGCGTCTGCTCTCGGGCCGGCTTGTGCATGTGGACCTTCTGGAGCAGGCGGCGCAGTTGCTGCAGCACCAGGTCGACGAGCGTCTCGACGGACAGAGCAAAGCCGCTGTCGCCGCCGATCTGGCAGCCATCTATCTCATGGACAACAAACCCGATCGCGCGTTGGTGGCGCTGGCGACGTCGCGTCAACCGAACATGCCGCAACCGCTGCTGGCTGACCGGCGCATTCTCGAAGCGCGCGCGTTGATCGGATTAGGCCGTCTCGAAGGCGCAGCTGAACTCGTCGAGCGCGACCGGAGCGAAGACGCACAGCGTGTGCGCGCTGAAACCGCATGGCGCGCGCGCGACTGGACGCGTGCGACGGTGGAGTTGCGCAATCTGCTGGCCATGCGCAACCGCACCGAGCCGCTCGACGCGCACGCCCGTCAAGCCGTATTGCGCGCGGGCATCGCCTACACGCTAGCCGGAGACGAAGCCGGCGTGCGCACCCTCTATCGCGAATTCGCCGGCGACTTGATCGGCACGCCGGAGGCGGATGCGTTTGAGGTGATCGCCGCTGGCGTAACCGCTGACGGCGCCGCGATCCGCGATGTCGCGCGCGCGGTGGCGCGCACAGATCTGTTGGAGCGATTCATGGACCGGCTGCGTGCGCGGATGACCGCGGAAGCGGCGGACGCCGCCGAACGATCCGCGCCCGATGCGCCCACGCCAAACGAACCCACGCCGCAAGCGGCGCTTCCGGCGCCCGCAGCGAACCGCCCGAACGCCGCGCCGGGCGCGTGAGCGCCGCTGCACGCCCTGCTCCGTTGTTTCGGCTTTACAAGGCCGGCGCTCGGCGCGAGTGAATCGTTATGATCAGCGTGATCATCCCGACCATGAACGCGGCGTCGCACCTGACGCGCACGCTGGCCCCGCTTGCGGCCGGCATGACCACGCGGCTGATCAAGGAGGTGATCGTTGCAGACGCGGGCTCCGAAGACGACACCCTGGCGATCGCGGAGGCGGCCGGCTGCACGATCGTTAGAGCTGATCGCGGCCGCGCGAGGCAATTTCGCGCCGGCGCGGATATCGCCAAAGGCAAATGGCTGCTTTTTCTGCACGCCGACACCGAGCTTTCGTCCGGCTGGGCCGAGGAGACGGCGCGCTTCATCAACGCGCCGCAGTCGCGCAAGAGGGCGGCGGTCTTCAAGCTCGCGTTCGACGACACTTCCCCAGAAGCGCAACGCGTAGTCTTTTGGGCGCGGTTGCGCGCACGTGTGATGAAGCTGCCCTACGGGGACCAGGGCCTGTTGATTTCACGCTTCTTCTATGACGGCCTCGGCGGCTATCCGGACATCCCCTTGATGGAAGACGTCGAGATTGTGCGTCGCATCGGATCGCGGCGCCTAATCCTGTTCGAAACGCAAGCCGTCACCAGCGCCGAGAAGTATCGCCGCGACGGCTACGACAAACGCGCCTGGCGCAATCTTGGCTTAATGGCCCGCTACCTCATGGGCGCCGATCCGGTAGAACTCGCCAAAGCGTACGATTGAGTTCCAACGCATCCAGCGCGCAGCGAAAGTCGCCGTGCGGGTGATGATCAGTTCGAGGCGGCCAGCGTGTCCGCGCCAGTATCGAGCGGGGTGTAGAGCGCCGGCAGGCCCGACGCGAGGCGATCCAGCTCCGGCGTCGGCTGGCCGTAGCGTTTGCGGCAGAGCGCCATGTGCGAAAGTGCGCGCTCGGCGTAATCGCGGCTTTCCGCGCGCGGCATGATTTCCAGCAGCATCAGCGGGTCAATGTCGGCTGGCTGCGTCGCCAGCCAGCGCGAAAGCCAGCCCGGCCCGCCATTATAGGCCGCGAATACACGGCCCAAGTCGCCGTCATTGTGAAACTCGGTCATCAACCAGCGCACGTAGCTCTGGCCAAGGCGCATATTGAGACCCGGTTCGAACAACGGCGCTGGATTGCGGCGGTAGTTTGTCGAACGATCCATGTCGCGCGCCGTTGATGGCAAGAGCTGCATCAGCCCGCGCGCATTCGAGACGCTCACTGCCTTTGGATTGAAGTAGCTCTCCTGACGCACGATGGCGTAGATCAGCGCGCGGTCCAGCGCGAAACCGTCTTCGGGCTCGAACGTGGTGGCGGGGCAAAAGCCGGCGGCGACGTCTCGTCCGCCGTATTCGGCGGTGCGCAATTGCGCCGCCGGCGCTTCGAGCGCGATGGCAAGCGCCAAGAATGCGCGATCGTCGGCGGGCGAAAGGTCTCCATGCAGGCGGCGCAACTCGCTTTCGACCTCGGACAAACGCCCGAGCTGGGCCAGCGCGGCGGCGCGGCGCGCGGCGGGATAACGCTCGATAAAGCGTGAAAGCGTCTCGCTGTCGACGCGCGGCGCGCTGAAATCGAGCGGGCTTTCGCGCCCGAGCAATGTTTCAGCGAGTTGACCGTAGAAAGTCCAGGGACGCTGCGCGGCGGCGTCCAGATGATGCGTGACGCCCTGAGTTTCGCCGGCTGCAAGCCGTGAGCGCGCGGCCCAGAAGTGCACGCCCGCGCGCGCCCAGCCCCCATGGTGCGGCCACTGCGCGGAGGCCTCGAAATGACGAATGGCTTGCGCGTAGTCGTGCTGGCGATAGGCGATGAGCCCCAGCTGCCATTGCGCGACCCCGCTGCGCGGACCGCCGACTTGCCCATAAGCGGCCTCGCGCGCCGATTCCAGGTCGCCTGCGCCGATGAGGTCGGCGATGCGGCTGATGGCGTTGCGCGCGCTGGCGGTGTCGCCGGGGATGGGCGGGGGCGTACCGGGAAGTTGGCGCATGCCGCCGCGCTGCGGATCTGGCGCGCGCGTGCCGTTGCGGCGGGCGCGGCGCGAGCGCGAACTCATAGCGCGGTCATAGACTGCGTCCGCCATGCCATACTCGCCATAGCGGTTGAGCCAGCTGGTGTAGTCGCTCCAGTTCGCCCGATAGGACCGCGACAGCAGCATGCGTCCGCGCACGACGCCTTCGAGCACATCGTCGTCGGTCCGATTTAGTGCATTGGTCACGCCGCGCCAGTTGCCGGCCTCGATGGCGGCGAAGGCGTCGCTGTAGGCGGCTGCGTCCTGTTCGCTGAGCGCGATGACCCGGGGCTGGGCCGCACTGGGGGTGGCCAGCGCAGCGAAACTGAGGGCTGCGAGGGCGAAACGAAACGTCATCGGGGCCCGTTCTCGTCTGGTTAAGGGTGGGCAGCCCGCTCGACGCCAAGCTCTTCGAGCCAGGCCTCTGCAAGCAAAAGGTCCGCCCACGCCAGCCGTTTTTGCTGCGGCTGACGCAGTAGGTATGCCGGATGAAGCATGACCATCGCGTTGATGGGAGGGGTTGTCCCATCCCCTGTGTAGTTCAGGCGCCGTCCGCGAAGCTTCATCACGCCGTCCGCTCGCCGGAGCACGGTATGGGCTGCAGCTTTACCGGCCAGGATCAGGAGCCGCGGCCGCTTCAGCTCGATCAGCCGCTCCACAAACGGCAAACAGGCGACAATCTCACCTTGGGTCGGGTCGCGATTGCCGGGGGGACGCCAATAAATTGTATTAGAAATCAGTATGTTCTGTCTTCGGTCGAGACCGATCTGGGCCAGCATCCGGTCAAGCAGCTTGCCTGATCGGCCCACAAACGGCTTGGCCTGCTCGTCTTCCTCTTTGCCAGGCGCTTCGCCGATGAGGAGCACGGGCGCGTCCTCGACCCCATCGGAAAACACCGTATTCCGGGCCGTGGCCTTCAAGGCGCAGCCCTCGAAATTCTCCACCGCCGTCCGAAGCTCGGCGACGTTTCGGGCCGCCGCGGCGAGCGCACGCGCATCATCCGGACCCGAAGGCGGCGCCGCGCGCAGCCGCGGTGCGGCCCCCGTCCGGCCGCCGCTGAGTTCGCGACGGGTCACGGACGCCTTAGGCGCCGGCGCCGCGGGCTCCGCTTTCCTGACCGGCGCGGCCGCGTACACCGCCTCCGCCCCGTCCATATCCACGCCTGCGGCCCGCCAGAAGGCGAGCAACGCGCGCGCGGCGTTCTGTGAGGCGAGGTCAACGTTCACGCGCGCATTGTGCATGGACTCGGGCGAAACGACAAAGCGCCGGAAAAGCCGCTTCGCGCCTTGCACCTTGGCGTCCCCCCTTTGATAAACGCCGCGGACAAGATGAAGGGATGGCAATGACGGACGAACCGATCGCGCGCGACTCAATGGAGTACGATGTCGTGATCGTCGGCGCGGGCCCCGCAGGGCTGGCGGCCGCGATCCGTCTCAAGCAGCTCGCCGCCGATGCCGGTGCGGAGATCTCGGTCGCCGTGCTCGAGAAGGGCGCTGAAGTCGGCGCGCACATCCTGTCCGGTGCGGTGATCGATCCGTGTGCGCTCGATGAACTCATTCCCGATTGGAAAGAAAAGGGCGCGCCCCTCGATACGCCCGTTCGCGAGGACCAGTTCAAAATGCTCGGCCCGGCCGGCGCCGTTTCGCTGCCGATGTTTCTGATGCCGCCGCTCTTCAACAATCACGGCAATTACATCGCCTCGTTGTCGAACCTTACGAAGTGGCTGGCCGCGCAGGCCGAAGACTTGGGCGCGGAAATCTACCCGGGCATGGCCGCCTCTGAGCCGGTGTTTGATGAGAACGGGGCGCTCAAAGGTGTGGTCGCAGGCGTATTCGGCATCGGCCGCGACGGCGAGAAAAAGCCCGATTTTCAGCCGGGAATGGAATTGCACGGAAAGTACGTGTTCCTCGCTGAAGGCGCCCGCGGCTCGCTGACGAAGCTGCTAAACGACCGCTATCAATTGCGCGCCAGATGCGATCCGCAAAAGTTCGGAATCGGCATCAAAGAACTCTGGGAAGTGCCGGCTGAGCAGCACAAGCCGGGGCTTGTGCTGCACTCGGTCGGTTGGCCGCTGGAGAACGATACGGGCGGCGGCTCGTTCATGTACCATTGGGGCGAGCGGCTGGTGTCCGTCGGCTTCGTGGTGCACCTCAATTACAAGAACCCTTACCTGTCGCCGTTCGATATATTCCAACAACACAAGCTGCATCCTGAGATCGCGCAGTACCTCAAGGGCGGAAAGCGCCTCGCCTATGGCGCGCGCGCCATCACCGAAGGCGGCTTTCAATCGGTGCCGAAGCTCAGCTTCCCCGGCGGCGCGCTGATCGGTTGCTGCGCGGGCTTTGTAAACGTGCCGCGCATCAAGGGCAGCCACAACGCGATGAAGTCCGGCATGCTGGCGGCGGAGGCGGCTTTCGACGCGATCTCCGAAGGACGCCAGCGCGACACGCTGGACGAATACGAAGAATTCTACATCGACAGCTCGATCTACAAGGACCTTTATCGCGTCCGTAACGCCAAGCCGCTGCTCTCGAAGCTCGGCACCTTCTGGGGCGGCTTTGCCGGCATGTTCGACATGTGGACGACGACCCTGCTCGGCGGCTTTTCGTTCATGGGCACGCTGAAGCATGGCAAGTCCGACGCCGCCGCCACCGAGAAGGCTGCCAGGCACAAGCCGATCGCCTATCCCAAACCGGACGGGGTGCTTACGTTCGACAAGCTGTCATCGGTCTATTTGTCGAACACCAACCATGAGGAAGATCAGCCGGTTCATCTGGTCCTGCGCGACCCATCGGTGCCGATTGGGGTCAACCTTCCCGAATACGCCGAGCCCGCGACACGATATTGCCCAGCTGGCGTGTACGAGGTGCTGTACGACGAGGCCGGGAACAACCCACGCTTTCAGATCAACGCACAGAACTGCGTTCACTGTAAAACGTGTGACATCAAGGATCCCAGCCAGAATATAGATTGGGTGACGCCCGAAGGCGGCGGCGGGCCGAACTACGCCAACCTCTAGGCCGTTGTCCCGTCGAAGGCGGGTGAAAGGACGAAAATATGCGTTGGGCCTTCCTGGCGGCGAGCATTGTGGCGTTGAGCGCAGGGATGGCCGCGCCGGTCCTCGCCCAAGTCAATAAGGACGAAGGGCAGGTCCAGGAGACCGTGCTCGAAACAGGCGTCGACCCGGCGCAGGAGCTGCGCGTCACCTCGCCGCCGAACGCCGCGCCGGACCGGACTTACGACGATCCCTCCGATGCGCTCCTGGAGGCCGATGTCGATTACCTGATCCGCGAAGGCCGCCGGCAACTCGCCAGCGGCGACGGTGAAAACCGCGCCTCGTTCTGGTCCGTGGCGGTGTTCGCCGACGATCTCGCCGCGGGCCGTCTGGACGCGGCGCGCGAAACGCTGGCGAACGCGCCCGGCGGCCTTCGCGGCGGCATTTCCGACATGCTCGAGCCGTTCCTGCTTGCCGCCGAGGGCCAGGTCGACCGCGCGGTCGAACGTGTAGATTCCGGCGGCGACAATCTCCCCGCGCCCTTGCCGGAAGTGGCGCGCGCGCTGCTCTTCGAATCTGCCGGTAGATTAGACGCCGCCGCCGCCGTCTATTCGCAGATGGCCGAACGGCTCGATCTTACGCCGCCAGGCGATGCCGAGCCGCAAAGCATTGAAGAATTCGAGCGCGCCTTGGGGGCCACGAGAGTCGCGCATGCGGTTTATCGCGCCGCGCTCGTGCAACATCGACTCGGCAGGGCCGAGGAAGCACGCCGCTACTACAACATCGTCGAAGAGTTCGCGCCGCGCTCAGCCGATGTGCGTGAAAATTTGCGCCGCCTTGAAGCTAATCAGCCCCCGTTCGAGGCGCCCTTGAACGCCAAGACCGCCGCCGGCCGCTGGATGATCTTCCTGTCGGAGTTCGTGACGCAAACGGAGGCGCTAGCCGGCATTCTTGCACAGCAGGATCCCGAGGCAGGGCTAAGCTCCACCTCCGGCACGGCGCTGCTGCAGATCGGCTTGCTGCTCTCCCCGGACGCCGGTGACTGGCGCCTCTACGCGGCCCAGCAAGTGCTCGACGCCGGCGGCGAAGATGGCGCCGAGCGCATCGTCGCGCAGATGCCGGCAGACAGCGTGTTCGCTCCGGAAGCTGACATTCTGCGCGCAGGCATTGAGATCGAACGCGGCCGGCACGACGAGGCGATCGCTGCCGCTCAGCGCGCGCAGTCGCAAGCGGGCGAACGCTGGTCCGTCATCGCCGCGGCTGCGGATGTGTACCGCCGCGCCCAGCGTAGCGAGCAGGCGATTTCGGCCTACAGCCAGGCGCTCGCGATGGCGCAAACGCCAAAGGACCGCGCCGACGTGCTTGGATGGCGCGCCTACGCACACCGCTACGCGGGCAACATTCCCGCCGCGACGGCGGACATGCGCTCGGCTTACGAGATCGATCAGAGTGTCGACACGCGCCTGCTTTACGTCTCGATCCTCATGGACGATCCCAACGCATGGAGCGACGGCGTCAGCGTGGCACGCGGCCTGTTCGCTGAACAACCGGACTCGGTCATCCGGCTGAACGCGCTTGGTTATGCGCTGATCCAGCGGCCGGAAGGGCTGGAGGAAGGCTATCGTCTGCTTTGGCGCGGCTTCAACTTCGGCCAGCAGGATTACGCGGTAGTCGATAGTCTTGGCTGGGCCTACTACCTCTACGGCCACTTCGATCAGGCGCGCGCTCTGATTGAACGGGCCAACGATCTTTCCGTCGGCGATCCGAACGCGGAGATCCTCGATCACCTGGGCGATGTCTATTGGCGTCTCAACCGGCGCGACGAAGCGCGCGACGCGTGGCGCCAGGCGTTGGCGGCCGACCCCGATGCGATCCGCCGCCGCTCGCTTGAGCAGAAAGTTCGCCGCGGACTCACGGAAGCGGCGCCGCGACGGCGCGATCTGCCGCGGGTCGATTTGCCGGACCGTCCGGCGCAACGGGAAGAGCTGTGACGGCGCATGCGCGGCTCGCGTCGGCGGCGGCCTGCATTGTACTTGCGGCCTGCGCAACCGCTCCGGCGCAACCGCCAGCCGCCGAGTCATACGCCGACTATCTGGTTGGCCGTCTCGCCAATCTTCGGCGCGATCATGATTCCGCAGCGGATCGCTATTTCGCCGCGCTGAGCCGCGAACCGCGCAACGATGCGCTGCTCACTGGCGCAGTCACAGCCTCGTTGGCCGCTGGCGATGTCGTGCGTGCGCGCCGGGCCGCACGTATGGCGCCCCGCACGGATGCGCCCGCCTATGCACACCTCGTCCGCGCCGCCGACGCGATGACGAGCGGACGCAACGGCGCAGCTGAAACCGAACTCGTGCGCGCAGAAGGCGGCGCGGCCGAAGAATTGGTTGCGCGCATGATGCTCGTCTGGGCGCGCGCGGCTGAGGGGCGGGTTGACGATGTGATCTCCGATCTCGCGCCGCTTGCTTCGATCCGGCCCTATGGCGGCCTCTTTGCTTATCAGCAGGCTATGGCGCTCGATTATGCCGGACGCACCCAGGAGGCGGTGGCGCAGTACGCCGAAGCGGCCGGCGGCGGCATGTTCCTGCCGCCCGCTGTAGAACGGCACGCCGATCTGCTCGCCCGCGCAGGGCGTAGCGAAGAGGCGCTCGCCGTGCTTGAACGCGACGCCAATTCAGGCAATCCGGCGCTTTTCGCAGCACGCGCGCGATTGCTCGCGGGCCAGCCGATCGAGACCCAGCCCATCACGAGCGCGCGCGGCGCGGCTATCGGCCTCTATGGGCTGGCCGCAATCTTTCAGCAGGAAGGGGATGCGACGCACGCTTTGGCCACGCTGACGCTGGCCTTGATGCTCGACCCTGGACTCGATTCAGCGCAGCTGATGTTTGCGCAAATGCAGAGCGCACTCGATCATCCCGATCTTGCGCGCGCCGCGCTTGCGCGCATTCCGCCAAGTTCGCCCTATGTCGGCCCCGCGCGCGTGCTCGACGCCTGGATGCTGATGGATCAGGGCCGTGAGGCGGAGGCGTTGGCCCTGGCGCGCACGGCGGGCGAGGCCGGCGATCTGCGCGCCAAGCGCACGCTCGCCGACATGTACGGCAGTCTCGAACGCTACGCAGAGGCCGAGCCCATCTACGCGGAGCTCATCGCCGCGACGCCCGACGATTGGCGGCTCTATTTCTCGCGCGGGGCGGCGCGCGAACGCTTGGGCCGGTGGGCCGAGGCGGAGGCGGACCTGCAACGCGCCCTCGAGCTTTCCCCCGATCAGCCGGAGGTGTTGAACTATCTGGGCTATTCATGGGTCGATCGCGGCGAGCGTTTGCAGGAAGGCCTGGCGATGATTCAACGCGCCGTGGAACTGCGACCGCGCTCGGGCGCGATCGTCGACAGTCTCGGCTGGGCCTATTATCGCCTCGGCGATCTTGCGCTGGCGCTCTTGCATCTCGAACACGCCGTCGAACTTGCGCCAGCCGACCCCACGCTCAACGATCACCTCGGCGATGTGTACTGGCGCCTCGACCGGCGCATCGAGGCGCGCTTCCAATGGCGGCGCGCGCTCACGCTCGATCCCGACAACCCTGCCGAGATCGAAGCCAAGCTCGAACATGGCCTGCCGGAAGAACCCGCCGCGCGGTCGGCCACGCGATGAGTGTCCGCGTTTTTGCGCCGGCCAAGATCAATCTGACGCTGAAAGTCGCTCGTCCGCGGGACGACGGTCTGCACCCCTTGCAGAGCGTGGTCGCCTTCGCCGATGTCGGCGACGTCGTGGCGGCCGCCCCCGGGGACGGTCTCTCGCTCACCCTGGAGGGCGAGTTCGCAGAGGGTTTGAGCGCGGGAGAAGACAATCTTGTCTTGCGTGCGGCGCGCGCGCTTGCCGATGCGGCGAGCATGGCCGAAGCGAACGCCGCCTTGTCTCTGGAAAAAAATCTGCCGATCGCCGCCGGCGTCGGCGGCGGCTCCTCCGACGCCGCCGCGGCGTTGCGGGCGCTCAATGAACTTTGGGGGCTAAACCTGCCGCTTCCACGGCTCGCCGAGATCGCGCGTCCGCTCGGCGCAGATGTGCCCGTGTGCGTTGCTGCGCAGACAGCCTTTATGAGCGGCGCGGGCGAGACGTTCACGCCGATGAACGCGCCGGCCTTCGCGGCCATCCTGGTCAATCCGCTGATCCCGCTGCCCACGGCGAACGTCTATCGCCAGTTCGATCGCATGAATCTCGGCGCGAAACTGCCGGCGTCGACGGCGCCGTTTTGGGCGGACCGCGAGGCGGCGCTCAGAGACTTCGCGGCGCTCGGCAATGATCTCGAACCCGCCGCCCGCGCTTTGCTGCCGGAGCTCGACGATATCGCAACGATGATGCGCGATGACCCACGTATCCTGCATGCCGCACTTTCCGGCAGCGGCGCCACCATGTTCGCGCTCGTGTCGAGCGGCGACGACGCAGCGGAAATAGTCGAAGCCTGGCAACGCGCGCATCCCGATTGGTGGATGGCGGATGCGCTGCTTGGCGCGGCTTGACCTGACGGAGCCGCACGGATAGCCCGCCACGCGCGAGGTGGCGCGTGTTTTTTGAACTGGCGGCGGCGGCGCTTACTGCGGCTCTCGTCAGCCTCATGGCGTGCCGCATCGTGATGAAGGCCGGCCCGCTCGATACGCCCGATGCGCCGCGTAAGGCGCACAGCGGGCCAACCCCCACAAGCGGCGGCGTCGGCATGGCGGCCGGTTTTGGCGTAAGCCTCATCCTGTTCGCGTTGCTGTCCGAAACCATGCACGCGGAAATCTCGCGCCGCGGCGCCGTTCTGCTGACGCTCGCCGCGTCATTTTCTTATGTCTTCCTGTGTATCGGCTTTTGGGACGATGCGCGTCCGCTCAGCGCGCGTTTCAAGCTGGTTCTGTTCACAATCGCCGCCTTTGCGGCGACCTTCGCGGTCGGCCCCGTTACGGCGTTTCCTGTTTACGACGATGTCGTGCTGCATCTGCCGTACTGGCTCGCAGTCCTGGGCACTTCGCTGTGGATCTTCACCGTCGTCAACGGCGTCAACTTTATGGATGGCGTCAATGGGCTAGCTATGGGGTCGGTCGCGGTGGCGCTTGTCGCTCTCGCCGCAATCTCTTTCACGCACGGCTCGCCGGCGGGCGTCCTGATCTGCCTGTGCGCGATCGGGGCGCTGCTCGGTTTCTTGTTTTGGAATTTTCCCGCCGGCCGATTGTTCGCCGGAGATTCCGGCGCATTGTTCGCCGGCGCCTTGGCGGCGCTGTCCTCGGTCATCGTCATACATCGCACCGGCATCTCGCCGTTGATCCCGCCAATTCTGTTCTTTCCTTTGCTGGCGGACGTGCTGGTCACGCTGGCCTGGCGCGCGTGGCGGCGCCGGTCGCTGTTCGACGGCCACAGCGAGCACCTCTATCAGATCGCGCGGCATGCTGGGATGAGCCACGCCGAAGTGAGCTTTATCTATTGGTCGGCAACCGCGGCGTGCGGCGCCATCGGCTGGCTCGTCTCTACGAAGGGCGTGGCTGCCCAAGTCATTGCCCTGGCCGTCCTGGCCGCAACGTCCATCGTTGTCTCCACCGCCGTGCGGAGGTTCGCCGCCCGCCGGGGAATCGAGGGGGTCTAAGCGCCGGGCGCCCCGACGGGGTGACGTCCCGGTTGTAATTTTTGCTACATCGCCAACCGGCGTTGACAAAAGAGGCGAAACGCTCTGCAGCCTTTCGCCATACCCGATTGTAAGTCCCGTTTTTCGCGATTACTGTCCCCGGCCTTAAGGCTAACAGGCGGGCGGGTATCATGGGCAAACCGATTGCGGCGCGTGCGCGTCTACTGGCTGGCGCCCTGTCGCCCGCTGACGCCGTCGCCGGCTTGCCTGGGCTCGCGTTCGGATGGGGTTGGATTCAATGAAACTGTTGCACGCATTGAACACAACGCGCGCGCGTCTGCTCGCTGGCGCACTGGTCGTCGTTGTCTCGACAGGCTTGGCGCTGACGACGACGCCGGGTGCGGACGCGCAGCCCAGGAACGCATCCAACGCTTGGCAGAACACGGCGGCCTGGGCGCAATTCTGTCAGGGCTGGCCGCGTTCCGGCAACGTTTCAAACGGCGTACCCGCCGCTGTGGAGCGCTCCCTCCGCGACCTCGATAATCGCAACGCAGACAGTGAGACGCTTCGTCAGGCGTTGCAGGCGTGTCGGGATGAGCGCGTGCGCGACCGGCGTCACAACGTTTCGGCATATCTCTGCGTGGGGCGGGCAAACCTGATTGAAAACGTGCCCGGACGCAGCGCGCAAGAAGCGTATTGCGCTTATCATTCGGCAGCCCTGCTCGCTCGGAACAACAGCGCCCAGAGGAGTCAAGCGCACATCGGACGTGCGCGCGCGCTCGAGGTGATCGGGTCCCCCACCGATGTGATCAATGCTTACAGCGCTGCCATTGCGGCGGACGCGAACGCCTCGGAAGCGCGTATCGCGTTGGCGCGTTACTACATCGGACGACGCGAGTGGAGCCAAGCCAGGACGCTGCTCGTTCGGCAGGACCCGCGCGATGGCCGGTTGACGCCGATCGTCAACGGTACGGAATCCGCAGTGGCGATCATCGAACTGGCGCGTGAAAGCGCCAGAGCGGACTCAGCCGAATATCTGAGCCTCGTGCGCGTTGCCGAAGCGGCAGTAGCCGGCATCCCGAGCGGAAACGTCGGCGTAAATAGTGCGCTGGGCGCGGCCTACTTCGAGTCGGACCCAGCCCGGGCGCGGGGTTACTTGTGGTCGGCCACAGCCGATGGCGCTGTGGCTCAGACGCCGACCGAGCAATCGCTGCAACTCGATGCGTTCTATTATCGCAGCATCATCGAGGCCAACGAACGCAATTTCGAGCAGGCGAGACAGCATGCCGATCAGGCCGGGGTTTCGCCGCACGCCTTACGCCAGCAATGCCTGGTGCGCCTGACGATGGGCGGGGACGCGGTCGCGCGCATCACGCGGAACTCCCGTGGCGAGGTCACCGACGTTGAACCGGCGGCCGACGCATTGGGCGCATGCTCTCGACTCGGCGCCTCGCCCGAGGGCCCGCTCCTGGAGGGCATGTTCTGGCTGCGCTACTCGCAGTATCGGTCTCACTATTTCAATCCCGCGGATCGAACGACCGAAGCCGCGCGCCGCCATGCGAGGCTTTGGCGTGAGGCGGTCGGCCGCGCAGAGCAGCTGTTCAGCGACGGCAAGCGCATGATCGGCGACAATGACAACCGTGCGCTGGGGTGGCCCGGTTCGGGAGCAGTCACGTTGCGCGCGATGTACGGGGCTGGCGACGATCTCGGCGATTATTACCTGCAGCTGTGCGAGACGACGCTTAATCTCACGAGCGAAGAGCTTGCGGCTCAAGAGCTCTTCGTTCGCTACAAGGTCATTGGACCGGCCAGTGATCAGTACCGCTGCAGAATTCAGACTTGACGCAAGAAGGTGCAACCATGAGTCTAACTTCTTACGAGCCTCGCACGCTTCCGAGCGTCTTCTCCGACATCCCCGCTCACCGTGAGGTGCAGGCGGCAAAGGAGGAGGTGCAAAAAGCGCGGGCGCGCGCCGGGCGCATGTGGATCTGGATCCTGCTGGTCCTCGGCGTCCTTATCGCGGTCGGAATCGGCGCGGTGTGGGCGTATCAGCAATACCAGAGTGAGGTCCGGACCTCGGATAACCTCCGCGCTCAAATCACCGACCTCCAGAGTCAGCAACAGGACTTTGAGACGTTCGCTGAAAGACGGCAGCGGCTTGAACAGGTTCGTAGCGATCTCGCCGCGAACATCGAGTTCGTACGCCGTCAAAATGGGCAGGCAGCCGAGCGCGTCACTACGGCCGCTCAGAGAGCATGGAGAGAGGCAGCGCCAACCTATCCGCCGTTGGACTTGACCAACGGGTCGCAGCTCTGGGGCCAGATTCGGGACAACGGCGTTGCAACGCTCGATACGGAAGCCCGGGCCATGGAGGCAGTCCGGACGGCGGTAGACAACGCGATCGCGCGAGAATCGGGGGTGAGCGGACCTCGCCGGCCTCCCTGCAACCCGGTGACCGGCGCGAACTGCGGCTCGCGCCGCCCGTAACTATCCGGACTTTCGGAGTATCAACGTATGAACCAACAGAACCAGAGCCTGTTCAATGCGCCGCAGCCGGCTGGCGCAGGGAACAGCATTTTCTCCGGCATTCAGCAGCAATCGCCGTTCAGTCTCGACAAACTGGCCGATCGCTTCCGCTATCGCGACACGGGCTGGAGCATCCCGCAGGCTTATCTTGCGTTGTTGTTTCTCGCGGCCGACGCGGACGGCAAATTCAATCCCGAGGAACGAGCGGAAATCGAGATGATCGCTCGCCGCTCGCCGGCCCTGCGCGCGCTGCTCTTGGAGAATGCGCTCGGCCCGCACGAGCAAGCCGCGCTCGCGGAGATCAACCGCAGCAAGGAAGACGCGTTCGAGAAAGCATGCCAGACCTTGTCCAATGACATGGTCTTGTCGGTTTTTGCGCATTGCGTCGATCTCATGCTGTCGGATGGCGAATTCCACGAGGCCGAACGCAATTTCATCGACAAGCTTTACCCGAAACTAGACATCACGCCGGAATACGCACGCCGCATTCTCGAAGTACTGCTGCTGAAATCATCGTACTGACGGGTGCCCGAGCGGCGCCAAGAGCGTCGCTCGCGGCGTCGTCCGAAACGAGGCGCGCCAGAGCTGTAGGGGTGGCAAATGGGCGCTCAGCGAGACCGTGAACAAAAGGGCACATTTAGAGCGGAGGCTTGAACATGAGCCGCCAGGATAAGCAGGGGGGGTCGGGCGAGTCGGTGTTCGCCAAGTACGCTGTGCAGCAGCAGACGCCGTTCGATGTCAACAAGCTCTCGAACCGGAACCGCTATCAGGACACGGGCTGGACGATCCCGGAAGCCTATATCGGCCTCATGCTGGCGGCGGCGCGCGCCGACGGCAGCGTGCATGCCGAGGAGGAAACCGAAATCACCCACATCGCGCGCCGCTCGCGCGCGCTGCGCACGCTGTCGCCCGAACAGCTGGCAGCCGCGCGCGACAGCGCGCGTGCGCGCCTCGACCAAAACGCCGAGCAGGCGCATGACGACGCCAGCAAGACGTTGCCGGCGGAGCTTTGCCTCCCGGCTTTTGCGCACTGCGTGGACATCATGCTGTCCGATGGAGAGCTGTTGGAGAGTGAGGCCCGCTGGCTCGAAGGAGTCATGCCCAAGCTCGACATCGACGCCGATCATGGTCGCCGCATTCTGGAAGTCTTGCTCCTCAAGGCGCAATATTAGGCGCCGCGCGCCTAGTAGCCGCGCTCAGCCACGAAATCCGCCAGGTCGGCGAGTGCGTCGCTATAGGCGTTGGACGGCAGCGACAGCAGCGCCTGCTTGGCCGCGCCCGCATGGGCGCGCGCCGCTTCCAGGGTGCGTGCAATCGCATTGTGCCGGCGCAGCAGCGCCAGCGCCTGCGGGAAGTCCGCGTCCTTGCGTTCCCCGCTCATCACGCGCCGCCAGAATGCGCGTTCTGTCTCGTCGCCCGCGTCACGCGCCAGCACGACTGGCAACGTCACCTTGCCTTCCTTGAAATCGTCGCCGATGTTCTTGCCCATGGCTGTCGAGAGCCCGCCATAATCCAGCGCGTCGTCGACGAGCTGGAATGCAAGGCCAAGTTCCCGTCCATAGGTTTCAAGCGCGGCCGCTTCCAAGCCCGGCCGTCCCGCGGCAACCGCGCCCGACTTCGCGGCCGCTGCGAACAGCGCCGCAGTCTTGGCCGCGATGATCTCCATGTAGCGCTCGCGGGAGGTCTCGGCGTCATTGGCCGCTGCGAGCTGCATCACTTCGCCTTCGGCGATCACGCTGGCGGCGCGTGCGAGGATGTCGAGCACCATGAGATCGCCGGTCTCGACCATCAGATTGAACGAGCGTGCGAACAGAAAATCGCCCACCAGCACGCTGGCCGAATTGCCCCAGACGACATTCGCCGCCTTCTTGCCGCGCCGCATCGAGGAGACGTCTACGACGTCATCGTGCAGCAGTGTCGCCGAATGGATGAACTCGACCGCTGCGGCCAGCTTGCGCGGCGCATCGCCGCCGCCGCCGAGCAGGCGCGCCGAAGCCAGCGTGATCAGCGGACGAATGCGCTTGCCGCCCGCATCGATCAGATGCGCCGCCAGATTGGGAATGACGCCGACCGGGCTTTCCATGTGCTGATGGATCAGCGCATCGACAGCCGCGAGGTCTTCCGCCAATAGGGTCGCGAGCCGGTCGGCCGCGTTGGGCGTTCCGGCGGCTTGCTTGGCTGGTCCGACCGCCGGTCCCAAAGGGCCTCCGCTTGCCTTCACGTCACGGGAAAACGATGCTGAGGGCGTGCTAGCGGGTCAAGCTTGGTTCCGCCAGTCGCGCGAAAGGGTCGCATGTCCGCTTCGGACGTTACGGAAGACGTGCTCCTCGGCGGCAAGGTCCGCATCCGCCAGCCTGCCCGCGGATATCGCGTCAATGTCGACACCCTTTTATTGGCGGCAGCGGCGCACCCCTTGGCGGGGATGGGCGGCGAGCGCGCCCGTGTGGTTGAGATCGGTTGCGGTGTCGGCGCCGCCCTGATCGCTCTCGCTGCGCGCTGCGAACCAGCGCGGTCGGTTGAATTCGTAGGCATCGAACGCGACCCCCGGTTCGCCGCGCTCGCGAGAGAGAACGTCGCGCTCAACGGGCAGTCGCATCGGATCGAGATCCGCCAGGCCGATGCACTCGACCCGGCCGAGACGTTCGGGCTGTTCGATTACATCCTCTTCAATCCGCCGTATGACGCCGAGGGAGAAGGCAGAGCGCCATCGCAAGCCAGGCGCGGCGCCTATATCGCCGAGCGGCCAATCGGAGACTGGATCAAAATCTGGTCGAATCGCATGCGTGCGAACGCCAGGATGACGCTGATTCACCGCGCCCATCGCCTCGGAGCAATCCTGGAGGCGCTGGAGGGCAGGCTTGGCGGCATCGCGGTTCTGCCAATTCGTCCCTGCCACAACAAGCCGGCGCGCCGCGTTCTCGTGCAGGCGCGCAAGGGATCGCGTGCGCCGCTCGAAATCCTCAAGGGTCTCGATCTCCACCCCGACAGTAAGAGCAGCGATAAGTACACGCCCGAAGCCGGAGCGGTGCTGCGTGGCGACGCGTGCCTGTGGAGGTGAATCGAACGCGTTTAGAACATCGCCCCGGACTCACGCGAAATTGTCGCCAATCGTCACCTGTGAATTTCTGTCCAAGCAGCACAGCAGGCGACATCTCGCGAACGAACGGCGAATACGTCGCTGGCGCAGCGGGCGCCGTCGATTGACTCTGTGCACAAGCACGACCAGTTTCCGCCGCGACGAGGCCGTCCGACGTGAGTCGCGCGCGCCCCGGCCACACAAGCGAACCCCGCGGGAGAGACCCCGCCTATATCGCGGCTTCACACTCCGAGCCGCTGCGGCCTTTGAGCCGCGATATTGGCGGGGCCCCGAAGGAGCAACCGCCCCGGAAACTCTCAGGGAACCGGACCGCGGGGGGATGATGACGCTGGAAAGCGTCCCGCCAGTGATCGCGGCTCCACGGCCTGAGTAGGCTCAAGTGGAGCCGCCGCGATACAAGCGGGGCCGCCGACGGAGTAAATCTCTCAGGCGCCGGGACAGCGGGGGCCGTATGGCGTAAGCCATGCGCCGCGCAACCCTGGGACGAACATGGCCGAAGCCGGACCACCGAAAAAGCTGCCGCTCGACGCGCTCTGGCGCGCACGCACCGCCAAGTTCGGCGACTTCGCCGGCTACGACATGCCGCTCCAGTTCGAGGGCCTCATCCCCGAACACAATTGGACGCGCGAGCACGCCGGCTTGTTCGACGTCAGCCATATGGGTCCGTGCTTCTTCGCGCTGCCGAAAGGGCATGGGCTTGAAGGCGATGAAGCGCACAGACATGTGGCGTCGCTGATAGAGCGGCTGGTGCCGGGCGACATCCAGGCGCTGAAGCCCGGTCAAGTCCGCTACACGATGATCACCAATGACGAGGGCGGCATTCTCGACGATCTCATGATCGCCCGCCCGGCCGAGTTGGGCTCGTCGGG
>CAZIOD010000028.1:0-3335 GCA_964540785.1 uncultured Terricaulis sp. | reverse complement strand
AGCAATGACCACGCGCTACACCAAAGACCACGAATGGGTCCGCCTCGATGGCGACATCGCCACCATCGGCATTTCCAAATACGCCGCCGAGCAATTGGGCGATGTCGTCTACGCCGAGCTGCCGGACGTCGGCAAAAGCTTCAGCCAGGGCGACGACATGGCGGTGGTCGAAAGCGCCAAGACCGCGTCCGACATCTACGCGCCGGTCGGCGGCGAGGTCGTCGAAGTCAACAGCCAAATCAAGAGCGAGCAATGGCAGATCATCAATGATGAGCCGGAAGCCGGCGGCTGGTTCGTGAAGGTGAAAGTGGCCGACAAGAGCCAGCTCGACGCGCTGATGGATGAAGCCGCGTACGCTGACTATGTGAAGGGCCTTTGAGTGCTGCACGCGGCGCCAGCGCACCCCCGCCCCCTTGCGGGGCGGGGGCAGGGGGTGGGGGGCCTTCAAACGCTTCGCTGTCCGGCGATCGATGCGCCGCGTCACGATCGGACTCACCTGCAGCAGCTTAACGCCCCCCTTCCTTTACCCCTTCCCCGCAAGGGGGAAGGGGACGCCTTCTTCGACACACCGGAGCACTGAACCCGTGCGTTACCTTCCCCTCACCAACGCTGACCGCGAGCAGATGCTTGGCGTCATTGGCGCGAAGCACGTCGACGAACTCTTTGCCGACGTGCCCAAGCAAGCGCTGCTGAAAGATCTCGTCGATCTGCCGCGCGCGCAGGGCGAGCTGGAGGTGCATCGCCATCTGCAGCGTTTGGCGGAGATGAACACGCCCGCCGGCCGCACGGCGTTCTTTCTCGGCGCTGGCGCTTATCGCCATCACGTGCCGGCGAGTGTCGATCACTTGATCCAGCGCAGCGAATTCCTCACCGCCTACACGCCCTACCAGCCGGAAATCGCGCAAGGCACGCTGCAGGCGCTCTACGAATTCCAAAGCCAGGTCGCGCAATTGCTCGACATGCCGATCGCCAACGCCTCCATGTACGACGGCTCCACCGCCTGCGCGGAAGCTGCGATGATGGCCGCGCGCGTGACCAAGCGGAAGAAGATCGTCTTCTCTGGCGGCGTGCATCCGCACTACATCGAGACGGCGCGCACGGCGTGCGAAGCGCTGGGGCTCGAGATCGTGACGCTGCCGGCGGCGGTCGATGACGAAGCGGCGGTGACGAAAGAATTGAGCGCCGATGTCGCTGCCGTCATCGTGCAATCGCCGAACGTGTTCGGCACGGTGACCGATCTCACAGAAATCGGCGAAGCGGCGCGCGGCGCCGGCGCGCTGATGGTCGCGACGTTCACGGAATGCGTGTCGTTCGGCCTGATCGAGCCGGCGGGGTCGTATGGCGCCGATATCGTCTGCGGCGAAGGCCAGTCGATCGGCAATGCGCTGAATTTCGGCGGGCCTTA
Source organism: uncultured Terricaulis sp. (assembly GCA_964540785.1). Taxonomy (GTDB): domain Bacteria; phylum Pseudomonadota; class Alphaproteobacteria; order Caulobacterales; family Aquidulcibacteraceae; genus Vitreimonas. The sequence continues at coordinate 1,930 of CAZIOD010000028.1, read as the reverse complement.
TGTCGGCCTCTTCGCGGTGAAGGAAAAATACCTGCGCCAGATGCCCGGCCGCGTCGCCGGTGAAACGCTCGACGCCGACGGCAAGCGCGGCTTCGTGCTGACGCTCTCAACGCGCGAACAGCACATCCGCCGCGAAAAGGCGACGTCCAACATCTGCACCAATAGCGGCCTTTGCCAGCTCGCCTGGACCATCCACATGACGCTCTTGGGCGAGAAGGGGCTACGTCACCTCGCCGCGCTCAATCACGAGAAGGCTATCGCGCTCGGAGAAGCTTTGGCGAAAGTCCGCGGCGTCGAAGTGCTGACCAAGCGCTTCTTCAACGAAATCGCCGTGAAGCTCACCAAGCCCGCACAAGAAGTGGTCGACACCCTCGCCGCGCAAGGCGTGATCGCCGGCGTCGCCATGAGCCGCCTCGCGCCGAAGGCGGGCATGGACAACGTCCTCATCGCCTGCGCCACGGAAACGAACACCGACGACGACATCGCAGCTTATGCCGATGCGTTGAAGAAAGTGATCCTATGACGGCAATGATTGTCGAACGGCAGCTGGATTATTTCGGCGAGTCAGGCGTCGAGCGCGGCTTCGTTCGAGTGTTTGAGCCACAACCCGATCAGGATGACTGGCGCTGCAACTACCAGCTGACTTGGCCAGGGTATGAACGGACGCGATACGCGATGGGCATCGATCCATGGCAAGCGCTTCAACTCGCGATGCGGATTATACCGACGATGATTTCAACATCAGACGCTTTTAAAGCGGGCCGTCTCGGAATTTGGGGCGAAGCGTTCGCGTCGGAAGATCAAGTCTATGAACTCTTCGGCGAAAGGCCGATCGAGGGGCCGAAGCAATGAGGACCGAAACCACCTCCGGCAATCGCGGCCTCCTCCAAGCTGAGCCGCTGATCTTCGAAACCGGCCACGCCACCGGAACTGGCGTCGATCTGCCCGCGCCCAAAGGGACGCCGAACAAACTCGGCGGCCTCGCGCGCAAAGCGCCGCTCGATCTGCCGGGGCTCTCCGAGCCGGAAACCATGCGCCATTTCGTGCGCCTCAGCCAAAAAAACTACGCCATCGATCTCGGCCTTTTTCCGCTGGGCTCGTGCACGATGAAGCACAATCCGCGGCTCAACGAGCGCGTGGCGCGCTTCGAAGGTTTTGCCGATCTGCATCCGCTGCAGCCGATGTCGACGGTGCAAGGCGCGCTCGAGCTGATGGACGAACTGGCGCATTGGCTGTGCACCATGACGGGCATGCCGGCCGTCGCGCTTTCGCCCAAAGCCGGCGCGCACGGCGAGTTCTGCGGCATGCTGGCGATCAAGGCTGCACTAGAAGCAAGGGGCGAGGCCGGCCGAAAGCGCGTGCTGGTGCCGGAATCGGCGCACGGCACCAACCCCGCCACGGCGGTCGCCGCCGGCTTCACAGTAGATGAGATCCCCGCGCGCGATGACGGACGCGTCCATCTCGACGACGTGAAGGCCAAGCTCGGCCCCGACGTCGCCGCCATCATGATCACCAATCCGAACACCTGCGGCCTGTTCGAGCGCGAGATCAAGAATATCGCCGACGCCCTGCATGCGGCGGGCGGCTATCTCTATTGCGACGGCGCCAATTTCAACGCGATCGTCGGCAAGGTGCGCCCCGGCGATCTCGGCATCGACGCCATGCACATCAACCTGCACAAGACGTTCTCAACCCCGCACGGCGGCGGCGGGCCGGGCGCGGGGCCTACGGTGCTCAGCGCAGCGCTCGCGCCGTTCGCGCCGGTGCCGCACATCGTGAAAAAATCTTGGACCGCCGGCGTCTCGCCGGCGATGTCTGGCGCGGCTGCTCGGAAAACGCCGGCGGGGACGCCGACGGTCCAAGAATACGAACTCCGCGAACATACCGCTGGCACACAAGCATTCGGCCGCATGTGCGCGTTCCACGGCCA